>CAZIBN010000083.1:0-13617 GCA_964537395.1 uncultured Elusimicrobia bacterium | reverse complement strand
AGCCGCCGCCGCAGCTGCCCTGGCAGACGGCGTCTTTCTGAGGGCCGGCCCAGCTTTCGCGCGTCGGCGCCAAGACGCAGGACACCGCAATGAGACCGGCTAGAAGGACTCGTTTGCCGCGCACGGCGGATGCTAGCATATCGCCGAATTCACACGATATCCGCAGGCTACGGCACAGCGCGCTGGATCAATGGGCCGTCGCTGCGGGGGGGCGCGACCTCGCCCGCCGCCTTCTTCGCGGTCTTAGGAAGCCAATCAGCAGGTCGCGGGACAAGGGCTCTTGACGATAATTACAAGCGGGTCTACTCTATGCCCGTGAGATGGAAGCCCCTTAACCTTATCCTCCGCGCAGGCATTCTACTCGCGTTCCTCGTCTCCGCGCATGCCCAGCTTCCGCGCTCGCCTGTTCTTTCCGCGATATCTGCCTCGGAGGTGTCGCCGACCGTTCCTCTCCCGGAACTGATTAAGGCGCTTGATGCGCCGGGCCGGACGCGGGCATTGGAGGCGCTCGACGCGCTCAGCCTTGATTCCCTCGAACCTTCCGCTCTTTTCGAGCTGAGCGAGGCCTATCGCCTTCTCGGTCGTTCCGGCGACGCGCTTAAAGCCGCGGCGGCGCTGACGGCACGCGATGCGAATAGCCCGGCCGGTGACAAGCAGTCCATCTTGGCGTTGACGCAGGTGGGCGACTACGCCGCCGCGCAGGCCGCGGCTGAGAGCGGGCTGAAGCGCTTTCCTGGCGATCCTGATTTTCTGGCCCTGCTTCACCAGGTCAAAGGCCGAAGCGCCGGTGTTTCTCCGGACGCCGCGCCCCTCTCGCCTACGGCGACACGAGTCGAATCCGCCGCGGCCCGCCCGTCCATTCTGACAGGCCGGGCCCCTAAGCAAGCTCCCTTGTCCGTGCCCGGCGTTTCCCCGCCGGGGCAAGAACGCGCCAATGACCGCGTTGCCTCGCTCTCGGATCTGGAATTGGAGCAATCCGCCTACAACGCCTTGCGCGAGGCCGTTTCCGCGGCACCAATGCCTGTCTCAGCCGCGCGTTCCGCCTTCGACCAGTCGTCCTCGGTCGTGGAGCGGGACTTGAAGCTGCGCCAGGCCGCCCAGGCCGCATCCGAATGGCTCAGCCGTTCCCAAGATCCGAAGGCGCACGCGTTGCTGGAAGGCTTGTCTGACTCTCGCCGCACGGTCCTCGGAGATGCCTTGAGCCGCGCCTCGGCTTTGATGGATCGTACGGAAGCGGGCCGGGAGGACGCGCGCGTCCGCTCCGTCCTCATGGGCCAGGACGCCGCGCCGGAGGCCCGCGACGAGGCAGTGCAGTCTCTCCTGGCCCTGCGCCGGCAAGACCCCGGCTACTTCAAGGCCAAGGCTGCCGCGCTCGAGTACGTCCGCTTCAATCGGGAACACTTGGCCGATTTCCCCGCGAAGACCCGTTTCTCCGGGGCGGAGCTGGGAATGGAGCCGCCGCCGGATTCGGGCTTGGCTTCCATCGAGTACGAGACGACCAAGGACGGCCGCCTCATCGCCGCGCGGCTCGTATCGGCGGACGGGTCGTCGCGGGAACGCGCCGAGGTCGCGGGGGCTTGGACGGTCCGCGACAAGTCCGGCGCGGTCACGGGTTGGACTTTGGACGCCGGGGCGTTCGCGGCGATGGATGATATCAAGGCGCGTAGCGAGTCCGTGGCCGCCGCCGCGCGGTGGCTGGCCACACAGGGCTTCAAGCCCGGCGGGCACGCGGAGCAGTCCGACGCGGCGGCCTCCGTTCTCGGCGACCTGCTGGGTCACATCGACGCGGGGGTGAAAGGCGTCCAGGTCTATGCCGATCGCGCCGAGGGCCGTCTCATCGTGGACGCCTACTACACTCACGGCGTCAAGCAGAAGGTCGTCCGTTTCGAGCCGGGGGAGGCGGGGCAGGGCCCCGGCCTCGCGCTTTACGAGCGGACCGTCGCCGATCCGAGCGACGCGACGACGCCCTGGCGCAAGGCGATGCTTTATCGCGGCGCGAACGAACGCGAGCTCATGACGGCCAAGGTCGTCTCGAATGGGGACGCGTTGAGCCGGGCAGTGACCGGGACAACAGTCGAACTCGTGCCCGTCGCGGTCGGCTACCGGCGCGATGAAGACGGACGCTGGGCACGCGACGGCCGGACGCGGGAGTTTGCTGAGCAACGCCAGGTGATTCACGACAGTGCCGGAGCCATCGGTGGTTCGGGCGAGGTCCTGGGCGTGGCTGGTCGCGGTGCGACCGACCTGGCCGCTTCGGCGTTCGCTGCCAGCGGCGCCTTGTCCCTTTATCCCGCCCGCGCCGTGCCCAGGGTCGGCAGTTTGGTCGCGGAGGTTCAGCAGGACTGGTTCGAGCGCGCCGGCGTTAATCTCGTCAACAACGCGGTCAGCACGGAGCTGGGGGAGCGCTACCAGGGTGACGCCTACAAGGACCGCAAGACGGCGATGAACCTGGACCAGCGCAAATACGTCCAGAACGTGCGCCAGGAGCTGACCGAGCAGGGACACCCGCTGCTCGGGGCCGTCGCCGGCGGCGGCGTTGGTTTCGCCAATAGCGTGCTTCCGATGGCGGCTGGACTTGGGGCCCTTCACGGGGTCTCGAAGCTCAATTTCGCCGGCGAGTTGGCTGCGAAGGGAGTCGGGCTCGTCATGGGCGGCAAGGGTGCATGGGATGTCGGAGTAGCCGGCAATGAATTCTTTCGAGCCAAGGATGACTTTGACGAGAGGGACCCGCGCAGCGTCGCCGCCTACTACACGTCGATTCAAAATCTCACGGAGCAATCGGCGGGTCAGCTGATGCTGTTGGGCGGCTTGCGCGAAGTGTTTAAAGGGCGGGCCAAGCCGACGGTTTCGGAATTCATTGCCGCCAACCCAAGGGCAGACGTGCCTCCATTCGTCATTGAGAATACGGTTGTGAAGGGTGGGACTGCAAAAATCGAGTCCCGCGTGTTGTCTGAGCGGTCACGAACATCTCCGGTTGAAAGGCCGACGCTCGATAAGGCGCCTGTAGATTCAGCCTATGATGTCCAAGTTAAAATTGACCCTGGGCAACTTGCAGCTAGCGAAATAAATCCAAGCATCTATTCGCGACGTATGAAAATACAGAGGTTGTACCGGCAGGACCGCTTCGCTGCTGACGCACGTGCTGTCGGTGTTTCAGAGCAGCGTATTAACTGGATGTTCGAGAAGAGGTGCCCGTTGTCATTTGAGAGCCCCGGGCAGTTCAATCAGTTCAAGATCGAGTTGGCGGAAGCCTTGCGCGTCAGTGGATTGGACGACGCGAAGGTTCGACTCAAGGGGACATCGACGACTTTTTACTCGGAGAGTCCCAGTAAAGCTTTGGGGCGACATTTTGATTCTGTGGCAGGCGATCCTTCTGACATCGATGTTAATCTGGATAGCTCCAGAATGGTCGCGGCGCTCACGTCCTTGGATATTAAGCCGTCGGGAGACGGTAATCCGATTTACGGCACGAAGAAACTCGTAAAACTTTATCCCGCGCTGGAAGCGTTCTCGCTAAAGTGGAAAGGCCAACTGCGCCGGCCCGTCAACTTCGTTGGCCTCTCGGACTCCAAGATGATAGATTCACGGGACTGGAATCTGGGCTTGAAGTAGCCTAATGAGGATCTAATGTACGAATTGGAAGCGATCATCGGCCGGCGTGAGGAGTTCGAGGACCTGCTTCGGTCTGAAAACATCGCCTTCCCATGCGAAATAGATGGAGGTTTGGTTCTTGTGCCGATGACAGAGGGTTTGCTCGCTCATCTCGAATTGGGCGGAGGCATCGATTATAATGGCGGGGAAGAGGCCATCAATAAGTGGGCGACGCAGTTTTCCAAGGGACGCACGCTCGCGTATGTGACTGCGACCATGTCTGGGAATCTCGGGGGACAACGCTGTTGGGTCTGGCGTGACGGTGAGATGTTGCTTGCCAAGTGTGATATCAACGCGGTCCTCAAGTCGTTGGGGGTTGTTCGCGGTGAGCGGATGGATGAGTTCGACTCGATCGGTCTCGGACGCCACCGTAAGACTGAAGAATGGGCGATCGAGAGCATTACGGAAGGTCTGCGGAAAGCCCATGGCTCTAACGCGTCAGCGGTCGCGCTAGGCTACAGCAGCAAGGATTCGGCTATTCAAGCCGGCGTCCGCGAATGGGGATTGGATCCAAAGCCGCGAGCCGTTCGCGGTCATATTCCATCACCGCGTAAATCTGAATAAAGGCCTGCGCGGGGCGATTAGAGGGCAGGCGCGGCGGGGGGCGGCGTGGTCGCGTTCGCCGTCTTCTTCGCGGCGTTCTTCTGCTCTTTCTTGAGCCAGTCCTTCAGCCAGAACTTCATCTCCGCCTCGAAGGTCTTGCGCACTTCGGATGAGTCGATGTCCTGGTCGGTTTTGACGCCGGAGCCGCTGACGCCTTTCCCGGCGTCATCTAGCTTGGACTGAGACAGAATGACCTTCTCGAGTTTACCGTTCAAATCAATGCGGAAATAACGCATCTGTTTGTCGAGGCCTTTGCGTTTAATTTTTACGATGTAGGCACAGATGGCCTTTTTCTCTGCGGCCTCGGGCACGGAACTTTCTGGATTTTCATAGACCACATAGCAACCGCTCGCTTCTAAGTCTCGGCCCTGCCGGCTCGTCACGATTTCCTGAACTTTCGAAGGCATCGGTTTCGGAAGTCCGAGCACCTCCGCCAGATTCGGGCCAATGTTGAAATCGCCGCCGGTTTTGAGCACAGTTGCGATAAGCAGCGCAGCGCCAGCCCTCGCATCCTTGACGGTATCCTTGAGGTCGGGCTTGCTAGGAGATTTGTCTTGGTTAACGGATGTTAAACTCTGGGCCTGACCATTGACAAGACCCGGCATGGCCGCAATACTTAGCGCGAGAGCGACTGCGGACTTCTTGAAATTCCCGTGGATCGTTCTCATAAAATAATGGCCTTCATGTATTGTAACACGCTGAGACACGTCGTCAAGACCTCTGGAATTCGACAGTATCGTCGAGTGATCCTCGTCGTATCTTTGCTTGCCCTCTGGCCGGTCGCGCGAGCAGTTGATCCTGCCCCGCCTCCTGTGGTTCCTGCCCTGCAAACTTCTCATATTGAGGTGGATGATGAAGAGGGTGTGTACAGACGCACCGCCGCCCAAGTCCCGGAGACGATAAAGCTGCAGGAACAGAAAGCCGATCTTGTCGAAAAGCAAACCGCGAATCCTGATCCAGGCCTTGCTGACAAGATAAAGGCGATCGACGAGAGCATCGGAGCGAAGAAAAACGACGCGGTCGCGGCCGTCGAACGGTTTCCAGGCAGCCCGAAAATCGTGAATGCCGGCGCTGCTTTGATGATCCAGACCGGCGACTACAAGAGGGGCCTCGCTTACGCGGACCGGGCCGTGACCCTCGCCGAAGCGAAGACCGATGACCCCAAGTCCTTGGCCGCCGCCCTGCGAACGCGGGCGACTGGGGCTTTGTGGTCCGGCGACTATCCCAAGGCCGCGGAAGACGCAAAACGCGTGCTGAAAATGTTCCCCGATGACAAAGGCGCGCGCTCGATCTATGAGATGTCCAAGGGCCGCACGAAGGCCGGGGTCGTCGCGGTCGCGACCGTGCAAAGCCGTCCCCTGGCGAACGCGCTCGTCGAGAACTCGCTCCTTGACGATCCGCGCCTTAAGCAGGCGGGCCTGCGCGCGGGCGACCGCGTGGGGGCGCTCAAGCAGGCCGCGGAGGCGATGCGCTTCATCAACATGGGCGACGGCGCACGCGCGCTGGCCGCGGCGAACTCGACCGTCGAGGCGGACCCGACCTTGGCCGACGGCTACATGATGCGCGGCCTGGCCTACACGATCTTAAAGGAGTTCTCTCAGGCCCTGCGCGAGTTCACGAAGGCGATCGATCTGTGGTCGGCGCAGGGCGACAAGGCGAACCTGCCCGTCGCCTACGGCCGCCGCGCCGAGGCCAACAACGGCGTCCAGGACTATCCCAACGCCCTGCGCGACGCCGAGAAGGCGGTGCAGTCCGACGCGGGGATGGGCCTGGGCTACCTGGAGCGGGCGCGTGCCCTCGAGGGCCTGGGCGAGAAGGGGGAGAAGATCCTCGCTGATTTCAAGCGCGCCGCGGAGCTGACGCCGGAGTACGCGTCGCTGTACGCCTCGGCTCGCACTCGCCTGGAGTCGGGCGCCCCCACGGCGGCGCCCGGCGTCTCGCGCGGCTGGCTGCGCGCCGTCGCGGCCGGGGCCTCGGCGCTCGCCGCCTTGCTCATTTTCCTGTTCTGGCGCCTGTCGCGAGGCACCCGTCCCGAGGGCGTCATCGGCTTCGCCTCCGAGCGCAAGGAGCTCGACTCTCAGTACGACATCGTGTCGCCGCTCGGCGAGGGCGGCATGGGCATGGTCTACAAGGGCTGGGACAAGGTGCTCAAGCGCCCGGTCGCGGTCAAGAAGCTGCGCAGCGAGCTGCAGGCCAGCCCGCGCGAGCGCGAGCGCTTTCTTAAGGAAGCCGAGATGGTGGCCTCGCTGCATCATCCCCACATCGTCGATATCTATACCATCATCCGCGATTCCTCCGACACCTATCTCGTCTTCGAGTATGTCTCGGGCATGACCCTTCACGAACTGCTCAACGAAAGCCCCGGCCGGCGTCTTCCGCCCGCCCAGGCGCTCGAGATCCTGCGCCAGATCGGCGAGGCCGTCGACCATGCCCACGCGCGCCACGTCATCCACCGCGACATGAAGCCCAGCAACGTGATGCTGGCCGACGGGGGCTGGGTCAAGGTCATGGACTTCGGCATCGCCCGGCAGATCCTCGACTCGCTGCTGACCACGACCAAGACCATCGTCGGCACGCCGGTGTACATGGCGCCCGACCAGGCCATGGGCGCGGTCGTCAAGCAGTCCGATGTGTTCGCCCTCGGCGTCACCTTATACGAGCTTCTGACCGGGTGCCTGCCCTTCAAGGGCCCCGGCGAGATGAGCGACAAGATGGAAGGCCGCTTCGTCGCGCCGTCGGTGCTGGTCCCGGGACTTGGCCCGGCCATCGACGAGGTGGTCCGCAAGGCCCTCTCGCCGCGCCCCGAGGACCGCTACCATCAGCGCGCTCAACGGCAGGGTGACGCCGGTCGCGTGAGTGGGGGCTTCCGCGGTTGACACCTTGTCGGACTTATCGTGGTGAAAGGATGCGTGCGTTAAGCTGAGCCGGTCTCGACGCCGACCTCACTGTTTTTTGCACGCCCTTCACCTGGCCATACGCAAAAGGCCAGAGAAGTTCTTTGCCCGACTTCACTGGACTTAGGGAGTCTAATCCCCTCTCAAGTTCTGACTTGGGACACCAACCGATCTCCATCTTGATCTTTTCGATGAGTACGGTTTGGTCTGGTCTGCGGCCCAGCATCCGGTCGAAGGGGCCTCCTTCCGCAATTGGGAGGCGAATCCTAAACGATCCTGAGGAAGTGGATCCCGGGGCTATTTCGCGGCCGTACGGCTCAGGCGGAGTCTCCATGCGGACGCCGCGAGGCATAAGTTCTAGTAATCGTCTGAAAATCGCCGTTTTACCAGCAATGGTTACGTAAGCCCAATTCTCGTCGATCTTCTGATCTTTATTGCTCCACAGTCGATCAAAAATAAATATCGGCTTATCGGAATGATTCGTTACTGAATATTGGACGGACAGCTGCCCGTCGGCGACGGAATGCGTGAGCGTAACGTCGACCGGTGATTTCACATTCATGGTTGCTGCCTCGATAACGTCTTTGGTGTTGGCGGCCGGGCTCTTTTGCGGTATGCCAAGGAGCGCCTGTAGAAATAGCGTGGTCACGATGAATTTTCTTGTCGACATCAATAGAACTCCCGAGGCAGGAGCGGCTTCCCATCAGCCGTCAAGCGCTCACTCCGATACGTGTTTTCCGTATATGAATAGGTTCCGATTAATCCCACGGCGCGCATCTCGCTGCGGTCCCGATAGTCGGCGGGACCCGGGCGCTTGGGGTTTATTACGGGAGTCTCATCGTAGCGACCATGGGCGTAATCGTCGGCGTGGACCATTTCATGAAAAAGCCCGATATCCGCCGGACGGTTCGGCGGGTTTGCCCACTTAGCCTTGTCGTAAGCGCCGCCCGAGCCGGCGCCAAGACTGATTTTGTCTGGATCATACTCGATAATGGAATCGGCCTTGGGCCCCGGGGTTCCGTCCTTCTTTCGAAGTCCCGCTCCACGGCTCGTTTTTAGATCGACGAACATCGCGTTGCCGTCCGCGCCGGCCGGCGTGATGCGAATGGTTTTTCCGCTGCTTTCCAGGGATTTGAGAAGAGCCTTCCCGCTGGGCGTTTGGCTGATGATTTGGAGGTCTCGGAGGACCTTCGGTTTGAAGTCGGCGTCGTCTTCGATTGTGATGAACTTCGGTGTGATATAAGCAGACGCACTTGGTGTGGTCGACGCGGCGCTCGTCGTTGCCGTAGCGGGGGCGCCGGCCGACATTGGCGATGCAGACGCTGTTGCCGGTGTTGCGACCGCGGCCTTAGGTGGCGCAGGGGCGGGTGGGGGTGTTTTGCTTGGCGTGCTTCCGGCCGATGCGGTCGGGGCCATGGACTCCGGCGCACTGTGAACTTTGGGCGTCAGATTGGAGTCCGTATCGATATTTGTAGGTGGCGCGATAGCGGAGACCCCTGAAGCTCCGTCAGCAGAAGGGGGTGAGGACGCAGACTGAACGTCTGCCGTTACCCCGATGGGCACGTTTGGAGAGGGCGATTGTTCTCCGGACATCGCGCCAGTGTTGTCAAAGCCGCCTGCGCCCGCCGTTTTAGCTTGGGCGTCGCTGTCGGTGCCTGCGTGCTCGGGATCTTTAAGTGCGGGGATAGCGGGCTCAACTGGTGGCGTTGTCTTCATGCCGGGGGGCGACGCCGTTACTTTCGGAGGCTCTACAGCCGGGGTTGTTGGAACGGCGACTTGTGAAGAGGGCGCAGGGATAAGAGCAGCGGCGATTACGTCCGGCGGCAGCGCGGCTCGCGATATGGCGTCGCCGGCGTTGCAGAGGCTTTCCCACTTGGCGCGGTTGGGGCTGATCTCCAGCGGAACGTTCTTAACGCACCAACGCTGGTTTTCCTTATTGGCCTTGTTGGCTTTTGCGAGCCGCTTCTGGTGCCTAAGCACGTCGTGCTTATACTGCTCCCAGGTCGTGGGCGGTAGTATGGGCTTGGGCGGACGGTTGAACGGGTAGGCGAGGCCTCTGCCGATCGCGCGGCCCGTGTAGGCAACGCCTTTGCCGAGCCCCCGCGCGCCGTAGTAGAATCCTTTGGCGCCGTAATAGCCGCCATGGACGACGCCCTTGACCAGGAATATCGGCGCGTCGAGCATGAGTCCCATCGGCAGCCATGTAGCGGTGCGGAGCAGCACGCACGCGGGTTTGGAGCCGCACGCCTCGATCCCGTTGACGGCCCTTTTTGTCATCTTGCCCCATGCGATGCTTGGAGGGCCGGATGAGAATGCGTCCGAATCGTTTGAGGCGTTGGAGCCGCATCCGCGGCTGTCGACGCAGACGCCGGTCGGATTCTGCCAGTCGGACGAGCTTGCGCGCGTCGATGTCAGGAGGCACGCGGCCAAGGTCGGTCCAATCAGGAGAATCCGAGTGCCGCGCATGGCGGATGCTAACATATTGCTCGATTACGGCTTCCGGCGGTTTCTGCGCCCCCCGGTAAAAACTCGATAATGGAGTGTATCGTTCCTTGACAGGAATTGAGGGGGGGGCTACACTCAAAGCAGACCTATGAGCGTTACATTGAGCCCCATTGCGCCCAGCTATTCGGTTTCGGCTGCGGACGATCCGTTTAAGAAATACTGGTGGGTGATCCTCATGGGGATCATTTTCACGGCCCTGTGGCTGATGACCCCCATGATGGGCGAGAAATCCGTCGGCTCGACGGCGGTCTCCACCAGCGCGCCCAAGACGAACGACAACGTCGAGCAAAGCCTGGACGCGGACGCGGGCAACGGCATCAACCTGTCGATGGACGGCACGGGCCATAAGAGAAAGGAGGACACCTTGTTCGGCTCCTCGCTCTATGAGGCTCCGCCCGAGGAAAAGACGGCGGCCGCGGCGACGGCGGGCACGGCCGCGCTCGGCTCGGCGTCCGGCTCGACCTTGGCCGACGCGCTCAAGAAGGTCGGCGAAGGCGACGGCGGCTGGGGCGAGAAGAAGGCGCAAAGAGGCTTCAACAAGCCGGGCCTCGGCGGCGGTTCGATGTCGGGCATGGGTGCGGCGAGCGGAGGAAGGGCCGGCTCCGCGGGAGGCTCGAGCGCGTTCGGCTCGAGCAACGCCAACATCGGTTTTGCGAATACCTCGGGACTGTCCGGCGGGGGCTCCCCCGACGCGGCGGCCCCGAATTCGAAGGGCGTGTCCGCGCTCAAGGCCGCCTCGGCGCAGGCCTTGCTCGCCGCCTCCAACAAGAGCAACGACGGCGCGCGCAGCGCGATGAGCCAGGCGTTCGACGGCGCCAAGAGCGGCAATAAGATCGGCGGCGGCGGCGCTTCTCTGGCGGGCGGCTACGCCGCCCTCGACGCGGCCCCGGCCAATCTTAAGCTCGACGATCCGAAGATGAACGAGAAGAAGCTGGAGGCTCCGCCCGCGACCGGGGCCGATGTCGGCCAAAGCAGCATGGACGACAGTGAGCTCGGCAAACAGATCGCCATGCAGGTGGCGGCCGGTGTTCTTGGCGGGGTGATCGGCGGGCCGATGGGCTCGGTCGTGACCTCCGTCGTCATGCAGGCCATTCAGCGGCAGATGGACCAGCAGGAGAAGATCCGCGAGATGGAAGAGAAGCAGAATATGGACCGGGCCGCGCGCAAGATCGGAGCGAAAACAAGCTCGGATAAGTGATTTGCGCGTGAATGCGGCATCCGAAAGTAAAAAGACAGTAACGAGGGGCCGTTCCCTTGACAAAAATTTAGCGTAGGGTTACACTGCCTCAGACGCAGAAAGGCCGATTTCAGTGAGGAAATCCCATGGACTCTAAACCGCAGATGCCCGATATCAAGGCCGAGGTCAACAAGGTTGACGACGGCAAGAAGAAGGCTACAGGCCTTTTGGGCCTTCTGACCGGGGGCGGCGGCACCGGCGCGGCCGGAGGTCTGGGCGGCCTGGGTGGCCTGGGTGCGGGGAGCGTGGGTGCGGGCGGCCTGCTCGCCACCAAGGCGGGGATGCTGGCTCTCGTTCTGATGGGCTCGGCCGTGGCGGGCGGCATCGGCCTGGCGGGCTACAAGATGTTCGGCCCCGGCGAAGCGGACAAGACCGGCGGCAACCTTTCGCTGTTCGCGCCTCGGACTCAGACGGAGGTCGATCCGAACGCGGTGGCCCCTGTCAACGCGGACGGCTCGTCCGCCTCCCTTAATTTCGCGTCGGCTGCCGCGGCCAAGGATAAGGCCGCTGAAGCCGCCGAAGCCGCTGCTGCTGCCGCCTCGGCTTCCGCCGCGGCGCCGACGGACAATACGGCCGGGGATCCGGCCAAGGACGCGGCCGCGGCGGATGCCGCGCGGCGTCAGGCCGAGGCGCGGGCCTCTGCTGGGGGCGCGCTCAACTCAGGCGGGGGCTCGGGGGCCTCGGGCACGATGAATCTCGCGAATGTGAAAAAGCTTGGCGCGTTGTCGGGTGCGTCGGGCGGTGGTGCGACGACTTCCGCGAGTGCGAGCTCCAAGCTCGGCGACAGCATGGCGAACGCGGCCAGGAACGGGCCGTCGAGCGCGTTTTCGAGGCAGACCGGGGGCGCGGCCAAGGCTTCGTCGAGCTCGGGCCGGGGCATGAACAACCGCCGCAACCAGACCGCGCGGCAGCAGGCGATCGGGGTCAAGGGCGATCATCGGGGCGCTCCGACCAGCTTTGCCGCCGGCAAGACTTATGACGGCACGGGTGCGGCCGGAAGCGGGGCCTCCGGACCCGAGGGTGGTGGGATCGGCATGGGCGGCGTCGGCGACGGCGCGGGCGCTCAGCCGAAGTCGCTGCCGGCCAACTCGGCCAACCAGACCAATCAGCAGGAGCCCCCGCCGGCCGAGCCGCCGGCCAAGGACGTGACGCCTTGGGCGAAGCAGATCATGATCGGGATGGCGTTGGGTGCCGTTGCCGTGGCGTTGCTACTCTGGGCAACCACGATGATAAAAGCGGCCAAGAAGGAAGCTCAGCTAGCATTGAAAATGATTGCGAGCGTAAACCCAGTAACCTCTTCGCTAGGAATTACTGCCTATGCCGATGCGCTTAAGTCATTGGAACTGGCGAAGTTGGTCGTTTGGGCCTCGATGGCGGCGGCCATGGGCGGCATGGCCATGGGCGCTATGGTTACCGGCGAACCGAATGGGCAGAAGCTCCAAGGCGGACTTCTCATCGCATCCAGTGCGCTAATCTTGGCTGCCGGAGCTACGTATCTGTTGACCGCTACTGACCCCTCGCCAATCGCGGATGGGACAAATCCAAAGACGATAAAGACTGATGTGCAGATGAAAGCGTTTGCCGATCCGAGCAAATGGATTTACGTTATGGGCGGCATAGGGGCTGTGGGATTGGTTGGTACGATGATGTCTCCGAAGAAGACCTGCAAGTCAACCGAAGATCGTTGCCACGCCTATATCCAACAGGCTAAGTCCCCAACAAACCACGCTGTATAAAGTCACTCAAATGCGGCCATGCGATGCTTTTGCGTGGCCGCATTTTTTGTTGTGGTTGGGCAACCGTACAAGTAGAATCCTTCCATGCTGATTAAAGCTCAATCCCCCCTGTTGGTGCTGGGCATCTTCTTTTTCGGATGTGCGACAACGTCGCCGGGTCGGGTTTATGACGCCGCGGCGAGCGGCAGTTTAGAGGCTGTCGTAGACATTGTGAACAAAGGCGCGCCGATTGATCAAGAAAATTATGGACAGACGGCGTTGGGTGTTGCGACATACCGCGGATATGCTGATATCGTAAATTTTTTACTCAAGCACGGTGCAAGCATAGACAAGGGCACGGGTGACCTGGGTAGCCTCGGGCCAACAGCATTGGGTATTGCGGCGATGAATGCCCAAACTGAGATGATGAAAATTCTGATCGCGAGTGGCGCCGACATTCAAAAAGGCATCGATAGCTTGGAGCGCCAGGCAAGATTTAACCCAGGCAATGCTCCAGGGGTTGAGGCATGTAAGATGGGAATTAAGTTGCTGGAAGGCCTCCGGGGAAATCCAGAGGCGGTGGTGGCCGAGTCCAAGTTGCGCCTGTCGATTTCAGCCTTACCGACGCTTCCCCCGAATTATACGAGCGCTATTGCTCTCGACGACTACGCCGTCATCGTAGGCATCGAGACGTACCCCGACCTGCCCGCCGCGACCTACGCCGAGCGCGACGCGGCCGCGGCCAAGAACTTCATCCGCGCCATGGGCGTGCCCGAGCGGAACATCATGTTCCTGACCGGCAACCGCGCGACCAAGACCGGAATGGAGAAGCTGGTCGAGGCCTGGCTCCCGAACAACGTCTCCGAGAAGTCCCGGGTCTACTTCTACTACTCGGGCCACGGCGCCCCGGACACGAAGACCGGCGACGCCTACCTCGTGCCTTCCGACGGCGACCCTCAATACCTCGCGCAGACGGGCTACCCGCTCAAGCGGCTTTACGCCAAGCTCGGCG
>CAZIBN010000082.1:0-13811 GCA_964537395.1 uncultured Elusimicrobia bacterium | reverse complement strand
CGACCGCCGCGTCGGCGGCGGCGGACAGGTCCATCGCCGCGGCGGGCGCGGCGCTCAGGAGAAGAATCAGCGAGATCGTTTTCATGGTGAGATACCCCTTACTGAATTGGATGCGGCCCGATCCAAAAGGATTCAGGGGATCGTCACTAGAGGAGGCGCAACGATGCGGCCAGTGCGCGGCGGGCGGAGGCGGGGGGCTTGGATGCGCGTTTGAGCGCGCGCAGGGTCCGGACGGTGTGCTCGACCGTTTTAAGCAAAGCGGCGCAGGAACGGCAGGACGCGCGATGCCGGGCGAGGAGCTTCCGCTGCGACGCCGGCAGCTCCCGGTCCAGATAATCGAGCAGGAGCGTCAAACGGCGGCGGCAGGACATCGTCTCGAGCTTCATAAGGAACGCTCGAACTCGTCGCGCAGGAACAGCCGCCCACGGTGCAGGCGCGACTTCACCGCGGGGATGCTCAGCTTCAGGATCTTCGCCGTCTCCTGGGCGGACAGCCCTTCGACGTCGCGCAAGGTCAGCACCAGGCGGTAGTCCATCGGAAGCTTGGCGAGCGCGCCGGACACCTTGTCGACGAGCTCCTTCTTGTGCGCGGCCTCTTCCGGGGTGGGGCTCCAGTCCCGGAACTGATGCGCCGGGCCGTCCTCATGATCGTGCGGGCGGTCGAGCAGCGGCACGAACGGCTCGCTGCCCTTTTTGCGCCTTTTCATCAGGCACAGGTTCGAGGCGATCCGGAACAGCCAGGTGCCCAGCTCCGAGTCGCCGCGGAAGGACTTCAGCTTCTTGAAGGCGGTGAGGAAGGTGTCCTGATAGACATCGTCCGCCTCGGACGGCAGCCCCGTGCAGACCGTCTTCGCCAGGCGATAGATGCGGTCCTCATAGCGCCCGACCAGGCGTGTAAAGGCCTCGGCATCGCCGTCGCGGCTAAGTTCGATGAGATCCCGTTCCGATGGCACGAAACGATTATAGGCTATCTCGCCCCGGGAATGCTGCCCGGCTTCAGCGGACGATGTCCGCGCGAATCAGGACGAGCGAAAGGGAGGCGTTGACCTCTCGGTCATCGTCGGGCCGTGACGACGAAGCCCAAGACCGCCCCGTAGACGGTGCTGATATAGGGATTCGACGTGAGCGGGCAGGTTCCCGTGGCGCACCCCACGAGACGGTAGTAGGCGTACCCGACCGCCCCGCCGAGCATCGCGCCCCACGCCTCCTGGGGCAATGCGGCGAAAATGATTTTCATAGACATCCCCTTAGAGAATCCCGTCGATGCGCGATTTCAGCGTCGACTTCGGCAGCACCCCGGTCGTGCGGTCCACCAGCGCGCCGTCCTTGAAGAACATCATCGTCGGAATCGCCGAGATGCCGAGCGCGGAGGACACGCCGGGGTTCTCGTCGGTGTTCAGCTTGGCGACCTTGACCCGGCCCTTGTACTCGGCGGCCACCTCCTCGACGATAGGGGCGAGCATCCGGCACGGCCCACACCAGGGGGCCCAGAAGTCGACGACGACGGGAATGGGGCTGTCGAGCACCTCGCTCTTGAAGTTCGCGTCCGTGATGTCCACATGATTCATGGTGTGCCTCCTCGTGCCTTATTTGGATGCGCCAGCGTCCAAAAGGGTTCGAGGCTCAGGGAACGACGATCGGGGCCGTCGGACCGTCGGGCAGAGGGGGGCCCGGCGCGACGGCGGGCTCCATCCCGTCCCGCGCCTCGTTCACCCAGAACAGGAACTGGCCGTCGCTCATGTAGCGCCGGAAGTCCTTTCCCGGACAATTCGTCTGCCCCGGCGCCGCGTCCTGGTGGGTTCGCACTCGCGCCAACGCGATGCCGTGCGCCGCGCTGAGCCACGCGACCAGCTTGGCGGCCGAGCGCAGCTGCGCGACGCTGGGCCGCTGGAGATTGAAGTCGCCCATGAGCTCCACGCCGATGTTGCCGCTGAGCGCGTATTGCGTGTTGCTCTCCGGCTCGTACTCGACGGGGCGTCCCTCGAAGATGCGCCCGTCCGGAGCGATCAGGTAGTGGTACGGGAGGTCGGGCCAGTAGGTGTCGAAGGGCGGCTTCTCGAGCGTCGGGCGGTTCTGGCCCCACAGCTGCATCCGCCTGACGAAATCCGCCGGATCGCCGCCGCGCCAGAGCACGCCGGCATGATGGATGGTCACCCACGCGGGCGTCTGCCGCCGGGAGGCGGGGATGGGCCCGGGCTTGGAGCCCCACTCCTCGCGCGTCACGATCGAAGGCTTGAGGGCGCGCGCGTCGCTCTCCGCCGCGGCGCCGCAGGCCAAAGTCAAACCCAGGCAGGCCGCGATCGTTCGTCTCATGACCGCTATCCTACCACGAAGGGCTGAGCTTCCGCGCCTTCAGCGATCCGCCCGTCATGCACCTCGAAGATCCGGTCGAAGCCCTCGACCATGCGGCGGTCGTGGGTGACGACGAGGATCGCCGAGTGATTCTCCACGGCCAGCTTCTTGAGGAGGGCCATGACGTTCTTGCCGTTCTCGGTGTCGAGGGCGGCCGTCGGCTCGTCGGCCAGGATCACCTTCGGCCGGTTGGCGAGCGCCCGGGCGATGGCCACGCGCTGGCATTCGCCGCCGGACAGCGCGGAGGGGTAGTTCTGAAGGCGGTGCCCCAGGTTGAGGGCGGCGAGGAGCTCGGTCGCGCGTTCCTCGGCGGCGCGAGGCGCCAGGCCGTTTATCTCCAAGGCGATCACGACGTTCTCCAGGGCGGTGAGAAAGGGGATCAGGTTGTGCGCCTGGAAGATGAAGCCGAGCTTCTCGCGGCGGATCTTCTTCAGGTCGAGCTCCGGCCGCCAGCCTTCGTCGGCCACGGTCACGCCGTCGATGACCACCTTGCCGTGGGTCGGCTCGTTGATCAGGCCGATGGCGGTAAGAAGTGTCGTCTTTCCCGACCCGGACGGTCCGAGGATGGCGACGAGCTCTCCGGGCTTCACCTGCAAGGTCGCGCCCTCCAGGGCGCGCACCGCGGTGTCGCCCTGGCCGTAGATCTTCGTCAGCTTCTCGACTTCCACTGCGAACATGTCAGCCTCCGAGCGCTTCCGCCGGCTCGACCTTGAGCGCCTTGCGGATGCCGGCGAAGCTCGCGAGCGTGCAGATGGCCATGATGATGACGAAGAGCAGCTGCAGGTCGAAGGGCTCCAGCACGACGCGGCGCGGGAACTTCTCGTAGGTCAGCGAGATCAGGAGCCAGCCGAGGGCGTAGGCGATGATGCCCATCATCAGCGACTGCTGCAGGATCATGCCGATGATGAGCGAGCTGGGCGAGCCGATCAGCTTCAGCGTGGCGATGACCCGGATCTTGTCGAGGGTGGAGGTGTAGATGATCAGGGAGATGATCACGGCCGAGATCACGAGGAGGATGACGCGGAAAAGGCCGAGCTGCATGCGCGCCTTCTCGATCATCCCCTTGGAGATGATCCGGCTCTGCTCCTCGTCGGTGATGGCGCGGAAATGGCTCCAGCGGCCGATCCGCGCCCCGACCTCCGCCGGATCGGCGCCCGGGGCGAGCCTCGCGGCCACGGCGTTGACGATGTGCGTCGACGGGGCGTCGGCCGCGCCCCGTCCGGCGGCGGCCCGCCGCCGCTCGTTGCGGATGGCGTCGTTGTCGCTCTTGAACTGGATGTCCTGGGCATCGGGAAGGCTCACATAGGCGGCGGGATCGCCGCCGGAAGAGACGATCTTGCCGGTGATGCCGACCACGGTATAGTCGTGAAGCCCGAGGCGGATGCTCTCGCCCAGCTCCAGCTTCATCCCTTGTGCCGCCACCATCTCGTAGCGCTTGCGGCGGATCGGTCGCCCGGCCAGTATCTCCGGCGGCCCGCCGAAGGAATCCAGGTCGTATCCGACGAGAAAAAAGCGGAACGGCTTCCCGTGCCGGTCGATCTGGATCGTCTGAAACGAAAGGGGCGCGGCCTCGCTTATCCCGGGAACCGCGGCGATGCGGTAGCGGATGTCCTCCGGTATGCGGGACACGGCGGCGAAGGGGCCGTTGGTATCCTGCTGCACCACCCAGAGGTCCGCTTTGGCGGCGTGGCTGAAGGAGAGGGCGTCGGCCACCAGCCCCCGGTAGATCCCGCCCATGCTCATCACCACGCCGACGAGGAGGCCCAGGCCGATGGAGGTGAGCGCGAAGCGCCCCCGATGATAGCTGACGTCGCGGATGGCGAGATTCATCGCGCCGCCCGCACCTTCATGCCGCTGGACAGCTTGCCCAGCACGGACGGGGGGGCGAGGGCGACGCGCTCGCCGCTCTCGAGGCCGGAGACGATCTCCGTGAAGCCCCGGCCGTCCTCGGCGCCCGCCACGACCGGCCGGAACTCGAGCCGCTTCCCGGCGATGACCCAGACGCCGCGGCCTTTCCCCCGGGAGACGACCGCGGCCGAAGGCAAGGAGGGCGCGGCCGTCTTCGTCTCGTCGCTGATGAGGACGTCCGCCTGCTCTCCGAGGTGGAATTCCTTGAGCGGGGGGGTGAACGCGATGTCGACCACCAGCTCCTCGGTCACGCGGTCGCTCTCATGCCCGATGCGGACGACCTTGCCCGGGAACTGCTTGCCGGGCTCGGAGCGCAGGCTGATGAGCGCATTGTTCCCGACGGCGACCCCGCGCAGCTGGGATTCGTCCACATTGACCTTCACCCAGACGGTCTTCGGGTCGACGAGGCTGAAGATGGCCTGGCCCGGGACGACGATCGCGCCTTTCTCCAGGTTGCGGGAGATGATCAACCCGTCCTCGGGGGAGGCGATGAGCGTGTCTCCGAGGCGGGAGCGCGCCGCGGCTTCCTCCGCCGCGGCCACCTGGCCGGCGGTTTCGTACTGTTCGGCCTCCAGATGGGAGACCAGGCCCTTGTCCGCGAGGTTCCTGTATCGCCGGGCGTTGCGATCTGCCAGCTCGAGGGTCGCCTGGGCCTTGCGCAGCTGCTCGGTGAACTCCTGGTTCTCGAGCTTGGCCAGGAGCCGCCCGCGCTTGACCGCGTCGCCTTGGTCGGCGTGGAGCTCGACGATCCGGCCGGTGATCTTGCTGGACACGCCCACGACCACCTTGGCTTCCACGGTGCCGTTGCCGTAGACCTGGGCCGTCAGGTCGCGCCGCTCGACGCGGACCTCCTGCACCTTCGGCGCGGAGAAAAACGAGGCCTTGAGCAGAATGAGCAGGGCGAGAAGGCTCGCCGACGTTATCGCAATCTTTCGTTTTGATTCCATAGTCACTCCTTCCCGAGCGCGCGCTCGAGCCGAGCGCGGGCGATAAGCGCGTCATAGGTCGCCTGAATCCTGGCCGTTTCCGCGTCGATGGCCGAGGATTGGGCGTCGGTCACCTCGATGATGCTTCCGACTCCTTCCCGGTAGCGCTCGCTCGCCAAAATTCGGCTCTCTCGGGCGGCTTCGATCTGTTTCCCCGTCGACTCTATGCGCGCGGACGCCTCGCGGGCGGCGAGCCACGCGGCGTCGACCTCCTTTCCGACCATGAGCTCCATGTCTTCGCGTTCGGCCGACACAGCTCGCAATGTCGCGTCGGCTTCCCGGGCCTTCTCTCGGCTGGAGAAGCCGCTGAAAAGAGGGACGGAGAGGCCGACGCCGGCGCTCCAGACGCTTCCATTCGGGGGGAATGAGCCGTCGGCGCGGCCCGCGCTCGCCGCGCCGGAGAGGACGGGGAGATAGTCGCTTCGCGCCGAACGCGCGCCGGCCTGCGCGGCGCGGCGCAGGGATTCCTGCCGTTTGATCTCCGCGTTGTCGGTCAGCGCGAGCCTTCGCGCCTCGCCCCGGTCTGGAAGCTCCGGGAGGGCCGCCTCCGGCTCGGCCAGGGGGCGTGTTTCGGCGTCCCGCTTTCCCATGGAGCCGGCGAGCTCGACGCGCGCGAGCTCGCGGTTGTTCTGCGCCCGGACGAGCGCGGTCTTTGCGGCATGGAGATCGGCTTGCGCCTTGCTGACGTCGAGCTTCGACCGGATTCCTTCTTCGTGGAATCCCCGGGCTTGCCGGAAGACCTCCTCTCTCGCCGCCGCCGTCTCATGTTCGGCGGCGACCTGCTTCTCGGCGGCCAGGACGAGGTAGTACGCCTCTTTGACCCGGAGGGCGGCGTCCTGGCGGACGGCCGCGTGGGCCTGTTCGGCCGCGGCGCGATTGAGCCGGGCCGCCTTCGCCGCGCCGGAGGTCCGGCCGAAATCGTAGAGGGTCTGCTTCAGCTGGACGGACGCTGAATTGACCTCGGTTTCTTTCGCCGCTCCTGCGCCCAGGATCGGATAGAACGCTCGGCTCCTGGTCCAGTCGGCGGCGATCGAGATCTGCGGGTAGTAGGCGGAGTATGCCTGCCTGCCGCGCGCCCGCGCGGCGTCCTCGGCCGCACGTGCCGCGATCGCCCGAGGGTGGTTCTCAAGCCCTGCGGCGACCGCCGTCTGAAGCGTGAGGACTTCCTGCGCGCGCGCGCCCGTCGCCAAGGCGGCGAAGGCCGAGAGGAGGACGAAGCGCCGGGCGTTCATGTTTTGCTCCTGCTGAGGGCGGCGAGGGCGAGATCGACCCGGACCGCGATGGACTTGTCCGAGCTGAAGTGGGGAAAGAGCTTGTCCGGAGCCAGACCGAAGGGCTTCCTGGCTCCGGACCGCTCTATGACACCCATGGCCACGTTGGGCATGGCCGCGCCGCCCAACAGGAACGACATGGCCAGGGGGAGGGGCATCCTGTCGAGATCGCCCCGCCGCTGGCACTCCCGGACCAGTCCGGCGATGATCTCCATGTGGCGTGGTATGCTGGCCTTGGCGAATTCCGTGGCCTCCGCGTCTCCTTCCATCACGTCCCTGACGATGGCCAGGATGAGCTTGCGGTTGTCCCGGGCGAAGCGAGCCAAGGCGTTGAGGGACCGTCGCAGGCGCTCCCTGGCCGCGGCCGAGCCGCCGGTTTCGGTGCTGAAATCCTTGAAGAAATCCTCGTAGATCTCCTGCAGGACCCGGCGCGCGAACTCGCGCTTGCTTCCGAAGTGATAATGGAACATGCCGAGATTGACCTTGGCCGCGTGCGCGACCCGGCGCAACGTCAAGCCCGAGACGCCGGTCTCGGGGAGGAGTTTGCGGCCGGCCTGGATGAGGAGCTTGTCGGTGCTGCGTGACGGCCTGGGCATGTGGCCTCCTAACTATACTGTCGTATAATTATACATCAGTATAGTAACAGCGTCAAGGCCCAGGCTCGTCTCCTCTTAAGCGCTCGGCTTGGACGGGCCGCGAGCCGAAGCGTTGCACCGGAGCCATGCAACGGGAGGGGAATATGTCTCGGCATCAGCGTGACGCGGCGATGCGTTTGGCCTTGGCCTTGGGGCGGCTCCAGCCGATGGAGCGCAGGGCCACGCGCTTCCTGTGGATGGCGGACGGCCGGGTGCGTCGCATGGTCGTCGCCAACGGCGGCCGTCGGTGCGCCTGCTCACACGCGGACAGCCCGGCTTATGCCGAGGCCCGCCCTCTGGAGATCGAGTGCGAGCACCGGCTTCAGCTCCAGCGTGATCCAGTAAAGTAGCACGAAGCTCACGCGCTTGCGGTAGGAGGCGTCGTAGCTCCGGCGGTAGGGCTCGTCGCCGTAGAAGAACATCCACGAATCGTTGATGTAATACAGCAAGCGGTGGATGACGAAGGGGTCGAGCAGGAGCATGAGCGCCGTGTAGGCCGCCTTGCGCGCCGTGGGCCGGACGGCGACGGCCTGGAAGTGCCTCGGGTCCCGCACTCCCGTGAGCCGGTAATCCTCGGTCCTGTCCTCCACGCTGACGGTGCTGAACCAGGGCCGGCACTCCGCGAGCGGGCCTTCATCCACGAAGGGATAATAGCCCGAGTACATCTTATCCATGAGGTAGGCGTGCCAATAGAACCTCCAGGTGCGCGGCTTGCGCGTCTGATGCAGGCATGAGAGGAACACGCGCCGGCTCGGAGACTTCTCGTCGAGGAGGCGGGCGGCCATGAGGCACATGTCGGAATAGATCCGCCGCTGCTTGGCGAGGTCGTTGCGGTCCTCCATGCTGACATAATGCTCGACGGTGTCCATGAAGGTGACGGCGTCGAAGCGTCCGTAGAGGATCTTCTGCAGCAGCGGGTTCGTGAGGATGTTCTTCCAGTTGGTCACGTGCACCTCGAGCCCGTATTCCCGGCGTGCGAATGCGGCCTGCTCGGGCGTCATGTTGATGCCCACGGCCTCGCAGCCGATCACGTCCCGGCAGTACTTGAGCCAATCCCCGTAGCCGCAGCCCACGTCGCAGATCGACATGCCCTTCTTCAGCCCGAGCTGACGCGCCATGTGCTCGTACTTCGCGCGCTGGGACAATTCGCCGTCCACCACCAGGTTGAAGCCGAGGTCGCGGCCGCCGCCGGTGGTGGCGTCGTACAGGTTGTGCATCCATTGGTAGTTCCGGCGCACCCGCAGCTGCGAATCGAACAGCACCGACTTGCCGAAGAGCCAGAATGCGGCGTCGTCGAGGAGAAGGGCGGCCAGCCAGAACAGGCCGCCCCAGGGGGTGACCTTGGCGGCGAGCCACGCCGAGGCCAGCAGGAGAGCCCACCACACGAAGGTGTTGCGGTCGGCGATGTTGATGAGCGCGGCGGAACGTGTGTTGTCGGTTTTGATCGTCACGGAGCCCCCTGAGGTAAGGTGAATGAGAAGGTCGAGCCGTGGCCGAGCTCGCTGTCGACCCAGAGCTCGCCGCGGTGCTGCAGTATGAGCTCGCGCGCGATCGCCAGGCCCAGCCCGACGCCCTCGCGCCGCTCGGCCTGCCCTTGCGAGAAGCGCTCGAAGAGGCGGCTCTGGTCCTCCCGCGAGATGCCGCAGCCGGTGTCGCGGATCTTGACGACGACCGTCCCGGGACGCTCGTCGCCTCCGGGCGCCGCCGAGAGGGAGATGCTCCCGTTCTCGGGCGTGAACTTGATGGCGTTGGAGACCAGGTTGTTGAGCACCTGCAGCATGCGGCGCCGGTCGGCGAGCACCGGCGGCAGGGCCTTATGGTCCGGGGAGGGCTCGACCTCCAGGGCGATCTTCTTGGACCGCGCCCAGGGAAGGAGCACCTGCGCGCACTCCCGCAGCAGCGGCTCGAGCGGCGTCTTCTCCGGGTGCACCGTCATGCGCCCGGAGCTGACCTTGGAGAAGTCGAGCAGCTCGTCGATCATCTGACGCAAGGTGCCGCTGTTGCGCACGCAGATGTCGAGGAAGTCCGCCTCCTCTCCGTGCAGCTTCGGCCGCAGCTTGTCGTTGAGCACCTCGAGCGCCGAGCAGATCGAGGTCAGAGGCGCCTTGAGGTCATGGGTGATGTTGGCCATGAACTCCTCCTGCATCTTCTGCGTCTCGCGGAACTTGGCGGCGTGGGGGAGCACGGCGTAGGTGCCCACGACGCGGCCCTGCTCGTCGTGGACCACGGCCACGGATTGCCGGAAGGCGGTCATGGCCTCGTTGGCGCCGGCATGGAGCATCTCCTCGGAGACCGGGCGGTTCTCCGGGATGACGAGCTCCTTGGCCAGCACGACGAACTTGTCGCTGCTCTCGAGGCCGTCGAGCCCCTCGAGGATCTTCTTGCCGGCCACGGCCGAGAAGGGATAGCCCACGATCTCCTCGGCGGCCGGGTCCATCATGAGGATGCGCCCTTCCTGGTCGACGATGACCTTGCCCTGGGCGACGGTGGTCATCACGCTCTCAGCGCGCACCCGTTCATTGACGACGTGCTGCTTCTCGAGAAGAAGCTTGTGCGAGGCCTCGGAGCTGTGGCGCGCCAGAGCCTGCTCGACGTGCTTCAGCGCCTCGGCGTAGATCTGCGCGCGCTCCTTCGGGTCGGCGATGGCCTTGTCCACCAAGGTCTTGATGAAGGAGCCGAAGCCGAGCACGGGCTTGGCCGGCTCCTCACGTACGGGCGCCGGGGGTGGAGGCGACTTCGACGGCGGCTCCTTCGGCGACGGCTCCTGCGACGGCGCCGCCAGCGACGGCGCCGGAACGGGGCGCGGCGCCTGCACGGTCGCGCGGGGCTTCTGCACGAGCGGCGAGGCGGGCAGGCTCACGCGCCGGGCCTTCATGAACTCCTCGACGTTGGCCGAGATGTGGCGCACGCCGCGCTCCTTCAGGAAGTCGTCGGCGTTGGTCTGGTAGGCGCGGTTGGCCGGCGTCGAGGCCAGCTCGCATAATGCCGACAGCTCGTAGAGCCGGCATTCCGGGCGGAAGGTCACGCTGTGCAGGGCGTGAGCGCGGAAGGCGAGGGCGAGCAGCTCGTAGGCCTGCGCCGAATCGGCCGCGAGCTGGCCGTTGACGAGCCAGCGTCCCGCGACGAGGGAGAAATTGACCTCGGCCCAGCCGCTTTCCGAGAAGATCTCGTGGAGCAGATGCCAGGATTCCTGCTGGGATGAGGCGGGCACGGGGTGCCCCACGCTGTACAACGACACGAGCTTCACGGTCTGGCCGAAGGATTTGAGGAATCCGCGGCACAGGTCCATGACGCGCGCGGGCATGGGCGTCGTTTGCTCGTTCATAGGGCCTCCCCCAGCAGCGCGAAGCCTTGCCGGACCAGCGGATCCGCCGGCCTCAGCTTGCGCGCGTGTCCCAGCAGCTCGAGGGCCTTGGCTCTAAGCCCTTTACGGTCGAGGAGCATGGCGATCTCATAGTAGACCTGGGTGTTCGACGGGTGCAGGCGAAGCGCGTACTCGAGCTCGGTCAGGGCCTCCGGATAGCGACCGCGCTCCGACAGAGACTCGGCCAGGTCGAGCTGGGCCGGCAGCAGCGGCGGCTTCGCCTCCACCGCTCGACGCACCGCCTGGTCGTCGGGATCGTAGCCCTGGACCCTCCAGCGCTCGGTCAGGCATTCCAGATCCTCGCCGTCGAGCTCGACGGCGAGCAGGGCCTCGCGCGCGCGGCGCACCGGGTCGCTTTTGACGCCGCGGCGCAGGGCCGCGGCCATGGCCAGGCGGGCGGTCGCGAGCTCGGGGGCCAGGCGCAGGGCCAGCTCGGCATAGTCGTAGGCCAGGTCGTAGAGGCTCTGGAACTCGATGACGCGCAGTTCGTGGCGCAGGCCCATGCACGAGAGCTCCCGCCGCAGGCCCCAGGCGGAGTAGGTCAGGGAGAGCTCCGCGTAGGCTTCGGCCGAGGTCGGGCAGCTCTCGATGGCCTCGCGCAGCAGCGGCACGGCCTCCTCGTACCCCGGGATGTCGAAGGTCATGCGCTGCTCGCGGCCGCGCCGGATGAGCTCGCGCAGCGGATCGGGGCTCTCGGTGGCCGTCTCGGGCGTCGCCGTCATTTGGGTGTCGATCGTCATGGCCTTAATCGGACAGTATGATGTCGCGAGCCTCCTCGACCGTCGTCTCGCCCTCGGCCACGGCGTCGAGCGCCGCGTCGGAGAGCGTGCGCATGCCCTCGGCCTGCGCCTGCCTGGTGAGCTTGTCGAGGCTGGCGCTGGAGAGGATGAGCTCCCGAAGCTCGGGTGTGCTCACGTCCATCACCTCGAACAACGGCATGCGGCCCTTGTAGCCGCTGTTGTGGCAGGCGTCGCACCCCTTTCCCGCGCAGGCCCTGGCGAGCCTGTCGCGGTGCTTCTCACCGATGATCCTCACGGACTCCTCGCTGGCCGGCGCCGGTCCGCGGCATTCGGGGCAGATCCGGCGTACAAGACGCTGGGCGACCACGAGCTTGAGGCTGTCGGCGACGAGATACGGCGCCAGGCCCATGTGGGTCAGACGCATGACGGAGGCCGGCGCGCTGTTGGTGTGCAAGGTGGACAGGACGAGGTGGCCGGTGATCGCGGCCTTGACGGCGATCTCGGCGGTCTCCAGGTCACGGATCTCGCCGACGAGCATGATGTCGGGGTCCTGGCGCAGGAAGGAGCGCAGGACCGCCTCGAAGGTGACGCCGATGGCCGCACGCACGGGGACCTGGGTGATCCCGGCGAGCTCGTACTCGACGGGATCCTCGGCCGTCATGATGTTGACGTCGGGCTGGTTGAGCTGGCGCACCATCGTGTACAAGGTCGTGCTCTTGCCGCTGCCGGTCGGACCGGTCACGAGCAGAAGCCCGTGAGGGCTTTGCAGGGCCTTGGCGCAGACCTGGAGGTCGCGGGGGCTGAGCTGAAGCTCCTCGAGATGCTCCTTGAGCTTGACGCCGCCGAGGATGCGCATCACCACCTTCTCGCCGTACAGCGACGGGATCGTGCTCACGCGGAACTCGATCTTGCGCCCCTTGATCACCGCGCGGACCTGGCCGTCCTGAGGACGGCGGCGCTCGGTGATGATCAGGTTGGACATGATCTTGATGCGGGCGGCGACCTGGGTGTGCAAGGCGATGGGAAGGCGGCAGAGCAGGCGCAAAGTGCCGTCCACGCGCACGCGGACGGTGATGGATTTCTCCTGAGGCTCGATGTGCACGTCGCTGGCCCCCATCTCGACGGCCTGCACGAGGATCTTGTTGATCCGGTTGACGAGCGGCGAATCGTTGGCCAGCACGTCGAGGCCGGCCGTGTCCTCGTCACGGTCCTTCTTTTGCTCCTCGATGAGGAGGTCGTCGGCGCTGGTGTCGGGGATGTCCTCGAGCCTGGGCTCGGGGGCCTGGTCCTCCTCTGGGGGCGCCGGGGCCGTGTCATGATCGCCGGGGAGGCCGGGCGGGGCTGTCTCGGGCGCCTCGACTTCCGTCGGTACCGGCGGCGCGCCCAAAAGATCGGCGACGGTCTGCAAAAGCTGGCTGTTGGAGATCGGCTTGTCCAGAAAGCGGGCGACGTCCAGGCTGAGGTCCTTGAGGTGGCGCCGGTTGGCCGCGCCCGTGAGAAAGACGACGGGCAGCTTCCGCGTTTCTTCGTTGCGCCTCAATTCCACGAGAAGCTCGTAGCCATTCATGTGCGGCATGTCGAAATCGAGCAGCGCCAGGTCGGGACGCACCTCGCGAGCGGCCTTGAGCCCTTCCCTGCCGTCCCGCGCCTCCGACACCGCGTACCCGTTGGAGGCGAGGAGGTAATGGAGCACCTTGCGGTAATCCGCGTTGTCCTCGACGAGAAGCACGCGCGGCGTCGTGCGCCGGCCCGCTCGTTCGGGGTGGAGGACCACGGCCCCGTTCGTCTCCGTGCGCTCGGCCGGCGGCGGGGGCGGGCTCTCCTGCGGCAGAGGCGGCGGTGATTCCGGTTCGGGAGCGGGCGTCTCATCGGGCAGGGGCCCGATCAGGGCGTCGAGCTCGGCCAGCAGTCGATCGGGGTCGAGGCGCGCTTCGGGGCTCATGCCGCTACCCCGGCTTTCCTGCACGTGCTTGACAGCCTTTCGGGGTCCTGGGCGCGCGCCAGCGCGTCCTCGAATGAAACGACGCCGCGCTGGACGAGCGCGGCGAGGGAGCGGTCGAGGGTGTACATCCCCTGCGAGCCGCTCGTCTCGATCGTCGTCGTGATCATATGCGTCTTGCCTTCGCGGATCAGGTTGCTCACCGCCGAGTTGACGAACATGAGCTCGCGCGCGGCGATGCGGCCGGCGCCCTCGCGGCGCGGCAGCAGGATCTGCGAGATCACGCCTTTGAGCGTTCCGGCCAGCTGAACGCGGATCTGCGCCTGCTGGTGGGCGGGGAAGACATCGATGATGCGGTTGATGGACTGGACCGAATCCTGCGTGTGCAGGGTGGACAGGCACAGGTGCCCCGTTTCCGCCGCAGTGAGGGCCAGGGAGATGCTGTCGAGGTCGCGCATCTCGCCGATCAGGATGACGTCGGGATCCTCTCGCAAGGCGCGGCGCAGGGCCTCGGCGAAGGACTTCGTGTCCGCGCCCACCTCCCGCTGCCGGATGAGGGCCCGGCGCCGGGGATAGACGAACTCGATGGGGTCTTCGACCGTGAGGATGTGGCGGGG
>CAZIBN010000081.1:0-13876 GCA_964537395.1 uncultured Elusimicrobia bacterium | reverse complement strand
GATTCTTGACGGCACCGTTTGGCGGGGAGAGGTCTGCAACCGGCGCAAGGACGGCTCCCTGTGTTGGTTCAACGCGACCATCACGCCGCTTCAAGCCAGCAGTGGGGGGAGCCGCTTCATCGCGGTGTATCTCGACATCACCGCGCTGAAGAACGCCGAGGAGAGCTTCCGGACGGCCGTCCTGTCCTCAACGGTGGCGACCCTTCTGGCGGCCGGCGACGGACGAATCAGGTTGGCCAACCGCGCCGCTTCCGGGCTGTTCGGCGGCGTCCCGGAGGGCCTCTCCGGCAGGGCGGTTTCGGAGCTCCTGCCCCTGCTTCCGGAGCTTCGCGCCGGGCCGCCGCAGGAGAGCCGGGCGCGCCGCCAGGACGGTCGGGAGCTTCCCATCGAGGTCACCGTCACGGCCACGGAAACGAGCGCCGGCCCGGGCTGGCTGATTACGGCCGTGGACCTGATCCCGCGGCGCAAGCAGGTCGTCCTCGATTCCGTGCGCCTGCTCTCGGACAGCTTCGCGACTCGCGCGGACGACCGGTACCAGGACATCATCCGCATCCTCGCCGAAACGAGCCGCGCCTACGAGTGGGAAGGCGGGGAGTGCTGGCTGGCCGACGAACGCCAGGAATCGGTAAAGCTCGTGGCGTCATGGTTTCGCCGCAATGACGAGGGCATGATGTCCTTCGCCAACGCCTCCCGCGGGGCGCGCTTCGCTCGGGGAGCAGGCTTGCCCGGCCAGACGCTGGAAAGCGGCGAGCCTCACATAGTATTCCCGCTCAGCGATTCGAGGAACTTCGCGCGCGCCGAGCTAACCGCCAACTCCGGGCTGGAGTGCGCGCTGTCCTTCCCGCTGCGGCACGGCGATGCCAGCCTGGGCTGCCTTCTCTTCTTTTCCCGCGTGCCGCTCGCCGCTGAAGCGACCGAGGACCCCCTTCTTCTGACGGTCGCCTCGCTCGCCGTTCTTGTTCTCGCTCGGCTCAAGGCGGAGGAGCGCGCCCAGCAGAGCGATCACAATGCGCGCGAAATCGCCGACCTCGTCGAAGGGGTCGTTTACCGCTATCGCCGGGACCCGCTCGGCGCCGAGGGCTATGTCTTCGTCAGCCGGGGCGTCGAGCCGCTTCTCGGACTTGAGCCGGAGGCGATGCTTCAAAGCGGCGACTCGCTCCGGGGGATGGTCCTCGCCCCGGACCTCGCTCGCTATGACTCCGCCGGGGAGAAAAGCGCCCGCGAGCTGTCCGCTTTCCGAGAGACCTACCGCGTCCTCGTTTCAGGCCGCCAGCGCTGGATCCGGGATGAGGCCATGCCGTTTCGCATGCAGGACGGCTCGGTGGTCTGGAACGGCCTTCTCGTCGATGTGACCGAATCTCGCGAGCGGCAGGAGCGGCAGGCCGCGTTGCTCTCCGAGAAGGAGTCGCTCCTGCTCGAGATCCACCATCGCGTCAAGAACAACCTTCAGGTGCTCAATTCCCTGCTCAACATGCACATCTCGGCGCTCGGCGCCGGCGACGCCATCCCGGCCCTCGAGGACTGCCGCAACCGTATCGCGTCGATGGCCCTGATTCATTCTCAGCTGTATGAGCGCGGCGATTTCGCCCGCATCGAGATGGTCGGCTTCGCCCGGGAGCTGATCGACCAGTTCGTTCACGGCCTGGGCGCGGGCGCGGGCGGCGTCGAGGTCTCGGTGGTGGGCGAGCCGATCCTGCTTGAGATCGTGCAGGCCGTGCCCTACGGGCTCATCCTCAACGAGCTGGTCACGAACGCGCTCAAGCACGGATTGCGCGGGGTCGTTCGCGCCAGGATCAAGGTCTCGATTTCGACGGTCGATCCCGGCCGGATCTGCCTCCTTATCGAAGACAATGGCCCGGGCTTCCCGAGCCCCGGAGGCAAAACGCCGGATCGCTCAATGGGGCTGCGCCTGGTGGACCTGCTCGTGCGGCAGCTGCGCGGGCGCATAGCCTACGAAAACTCGCCCGGCGCGCGGGCCACCTTGGTCTTCTCCGTGCTCTCCGGCGCCCCGGCGCGGCCTTAGGCGCCCTCGAGCTTTAGGCGGCACGTCCTCGAACCTAGAGTCCCAGCTTTTCTTTGAGCCGCTTGAGCTGCTCAAGGCGCTTTCCCGCATCCATATTGCGGATGTTCTGGAGCTTCCACTGGATCGCGGGGAGCTTGTCGGCGCCAGCCACGCCCAAGAGCTTCCAGTCGGGCGTTCCTTCTTTGAGCGAAACGAGGAAGGATTTCTCCTCGCCGGTGAGCCCCGCTTTCAGGAGCGCGATCAGCCGCTCCCGCGCGGTCATGAGCTCTTCCAGGGTCACGAATTCATCGGTCATCCCGTGGAACGCGCCGTCGAACAGGGTCTTGATGTCCAGGAGGGTCGGCTCGATGACTTCGTTCATGGGGCGCGGATGCCCGGCAAGGTAGACGACGAACCCCTTTCGAATCTCCGGGGTGATGCCCTCATTCTCCAACAGGACCTTGATATCGAACAGGTCCCGAGGATGCTGGCGGTCGAGCGCGGCGCATATCTTGCCGCCGTAGAGGTCCGCGTTGTCCACCGTCATGATGGAGGCGGACAGGTTGAAGGTCGCCGCGACCTTCTTCGATGCGGCGCGCTTTGCCGGAGCGCTCACGGTTCCGCGGAGGACGAAGTTCGGCTCGACTTTCACCGTTCCGCCCGGCCCTTTGACGAACAGTTTGGAGGTCATGCCTGCGACGACGCCTTCTTGGACTGTAAATCCCTGTCCCAGGCCGCGCAGCGCGTCCGCCTTGATCCTCTTGAGCGCCGCATTGATCCCGGCAAGAGCCTCTTCCCTGGAATTGATCGGCAGATACACCAGATCGATGTCCACCGACAGCCGCGGCATGTCGCGCACGAAGAAGTTGATTGCCGTGCCGCCCTTCAGCGCGAAGCACTCCTCTTTGGCCACGAACGGCAAGACGCGGAGCATGAGCCGCGTCTGCTCGACGTAAGCGGGATTCATGCCGGTATCTTCTCCATGTCGGGCCGTTCGTAGGGGGTGCTTATCTGGAATTTCTGATCGAAGTGCCCGCCCTTGACCATGAGGCGCTTTCCTCTCCCGAGATCCACTGTCTGCAAGTTGACCTCGGAAAGCCACTGGTGCCCGCATATCTCGGCGAGGAGCAGAAACAGCCGCTTGGCCTTTATCGAGCGACAGTTTTCCAGAAGCTGCTGCACGAGCTCGGGCCGTAAGGTGGCCAAGCCCTCCATGAGTTGTTGAGCTTCCTCGAAGGCTTGGCTCTTCGGGAGTTGATCGAGCAATTCCAACATCGCGCGCTCGGGGGCGGAGAGACGTATCGAGTAGTCGTCTATCTGCTTCTTGGTCAGGCCCAGTTCCGGACTCGTCTGGAAGAGATTGGTCGCCACATAGCGCGGCCGATCTTCCCAATCGCGCTTCAAGAACCATGCCGGCGGCTTCACCCGAGGGGGACCGAACAGCCATTGCGTCCCGCCTTTGCGCATGGGTATGTAGTGGGCATAGCCCTGAAGCTCAAGAGCCGTCTTGCCTCCGGCGTGTATTGTAAGGCCGAGCTGCTGCTGTATCGCGTAGAGCCCGCCAGTCCACTCCACGCTTTCATTGAGCCGCGCGTAGGCCCCGCGTCCTATGCGGCTCATCCAATGGAAGCGGCAATACCGGTCCGTGAGCTGGCGGGATATGCCCTGCGTATCCAGCCAGCCCTGAACGGCGACCGCGCCCTTCGGCCATTTGCCGAGGAGCTCCGAGAGCTTTCCTTGGTGTTGAGTGGAGTCGGTCATAGTTGGTCTATTTATATCTCTATATGTCTACCTAGGATTGTCAAATCTAGGGTTATATAAACTATTAAATCCATCTGGTTTAAATATAGCTTAACTCGACAATCCCCGATTGTCAATAGTAAGTATATTTAAACTCATTATAAGACGTTTTTGATAATAGCCCGTCACACGAATAGGCAGTTTTGTGTGACGCCGAACGCCGATATTTCGCCGTTTGAATAGCGACGACCAATCGGGCCTCGTTTCTGGACTCGACCAACCCGGCCCCAGCCAGACCCATCAGGACCCCTGTCTCAGGTTCGAAAGATACCCAAAGATGCTGACGACGCCCCGGCGCGGCCTTAGGCGCCCTCGAGCTTCAGGCGGCCAAGCCAGGCTTCAAGGCTCTCGATTTCCGCGAGCACGGCCGGGGCGTTGAGCTCGAGCGCGCCGCGCTTGATTCTGTCCGCGGCGCCGCCGAGGGCCGCAAAGCCATCCACGCCCGAGCAGCCGCGCAGGTTATGACTCAGCTCGCGCACGGGGGTCCAGTCGCCGGCCGCGAGGCCCGCTCGCGCCTTCTCGATGCCCAGGCGGCGCGCGGCGAGAAAGGACGGCAGGGCTATCGCGAAGCGAAGCGGAACGACGGCCTCATCGGATATTTTCACGGGAGGCGCGATCCAGGTCGAGATCGTCGCCAGGAGCGCGGCGGATTCGTAAGGCTTGCCGAGGTAGGCGTCCGCGCCGACCTCCCGGGCGACCAGGGGCAGGTCTTCGACGCTGGCGGAAATCAGGATGACGGGAAGCCTGGCCGTCGCCGGATCGGCCTTGAGGAGCCGGCAAATCTCCTGCCCGGACAGCCCTGGCAGGTTCAGGTCGAGCAGCAGCAGGCTCACGGACGGCTCGCGCGCCGCTGCGAGCCCCGCGAGGCCGTCGGCCTCGTGCCGGACCTCGTAGCCGTTGGCGCGCAGACGCAGGCAGGTCACGCGCGAGACATCCAACTCGTCGTCGATCAGCAGGATGAGCGGCGGCTCGCTTGGGCTCATGCGGCGTCCACGCCGGGCAGGACGAAGCTGAACTCGGAGCCCGCTGTGAGAACGGAGCGCACCTCAAGGCGGGCGCCGTGCGCCTCGACGATGCCCCGGGCGATCGCCAGCCCAAGCCCGGTGCCCCCGGGGACGCGGTAGGAATCGGCGGACTTGGCCTGTTCGAATTCCTTAAAAATATTTTGGAGATCGGCCGACGCGATGCCCGCTCCCGTGTCGATGACCCGGACCTTTACGCCCGCGGTGGCCCTCTCGAGACGAATCTCCACGCCGCCGGCCTCGGTGAAATTGATCGCGTTGGCCGCGAGGTTCGTGAGCACCTGCTGGATCTGGTCGGGATCGGCCAGGACCTTGGGCAGGTCCTCGGCGAACGACGCCGCCAGCCCGATGTTCTTGGCGAGCGCGAGCGGCTGGAGCGCGAGCACGACCTCTCCGGCGATCTCCGCGAGATCGGCCGGGACGCGGCGCGCGACGAACTTGCCCGCCTGAAGCTTGGAGAACAGCAGGACATGATTGATGAGGCGATTAAGCCGGTCCGAGTTGCGCAGAGCCACGCCAAGGCTCTCCGCCTGAGTGGCGTTGAGCAAGCCCAGGCTCCCGTCGAGAACGAGCGCCACGCCCTCCTTGACGGCGGTCAGGGGCGTGCGCAATTCGTGGGAGAGCGTGGCGATGAAGCGGGCGCGGTCGGCGGCGAGCATCTCCAGGGAGGTGTTCTTGATGCGCAATTCCTCCTGGATGGCGCGCCACTCATGAATGTCGGTGTGCGAGCCGGCCATGCGCAGCGGGGCGCCTTTCGCGTCGCGCACGGCGACGCCGCGCGCCAGGATCCAGCGGTAGTCTCCGTTCTTCATGCGCAGGCGTATATCGACCTCGTACTGGGGCGCGCGGAGCTCCAGGTAGGCCGTGAGCGCCTCCATCGTGGGCCGAAGGTCGTCGGGGTGGATCAAATTCTTCCAGGACTCATAGGTCGGCTCGAGCTCATTATTCTCGTAGCCCAGCATGGTGTACCAGCGCGGCCCGAAAAAGGTTTCCCCGGTCGCGATATCCCAGTCCCAGATGCCGTCGTTCGATCCGCGCACGACGAGGGCGAAGCGATCGATCGCCGCTTGCGTCGCCTGTTCGGCGGCCTTGCGCTCGGTGATGACGGCCCGCATCGCGAGATAACGGACGGGGGCTCCGTCCGGGCCCAAAAATGGAACGATCGTGGTATCGACCCAGTAGACCGATCCGTCCTTCGCCCGGTTCTCGATGTCCCCGCGCCAGATATTCCCCAAGGAAATCGTCTTCCAAAACTCTTTCCAGAATTCGGGCGGATGGGCTCCGGAGTTGACGAGCTTGTGGGTTTTCCCGATCAGCTCCTCCCGCGTGTATTTCGAGATCTCGCAGAAGCGGTCGTTGACGGCGAGGATGACGCCGCGGGCGTCGGTTTCCGCCACAATAAAGCTTCGGTCGAGGGCGGAGAGGTAAATCTCGTGAAGCGTGTTGGCCGCCCGAAGCTCATCCTGCGCGGCGCGCCACTCGTGAATGTCGGTGTGCGAGCCGGCCATGCGCAGCGCGGCGCCCTTCGCGTCGCGCACGGCCACGCCGCGCACGAGAATCCAGCGATACTCGCCGCTCTTCATGCGCATGCGCAGTTCGATTTCGTAGCGGGGCGAGCGCGCTTCCAGGTAGGCCAACAGCGCCTCGAGCGCGGGCCTAATGTCGTCGGGGTGCAGCAAGCTCTGCCAGGTCTCGTAGGACGGCGCGAATTCGTCAGGTTCATAGCCGAGCATGGTGTACCAGCGTGCTCCAAAAAAAGTCTTCCCAGAGACGATGTCCCAGTCCCAGATGCCGTCATTCGTGCCGAGTGCGGCGAGCTCGAAGCGCTCCTGGGCGGCGCGCATGGCCAGCTCGGCGACTTTGCGCGGGGTGATATTCTTATGCGAAACGACGGCCCCCTTCTGCGGACCGGTCAGCCGTGCGATGGTCATGAGGAACCAGCGCTTCTCGGACGGAGAGTGGCAGGGGTACTCGAGCTCGAACGCCTCGGAGCGCCCGGCCAGGACAGACTCCAGCCCCTTGGCCACATCCCTGGCCTCTTCGCCATTCAATTGTCGCGGAGCCGAGCGGCATACTTCCATATAATTGGCTCCGGTCCAGTCCGTCCCGCGCCCATCCGTGCTGTTCTTAGCGGCGAAGTCCTTCCAGGCTTGGTTGACCTTGGTGATCACCGCGCGCTCATCGAGCACGGCGATGTGATCCGTGACGGAGTTGAGGATGTCCGCGAGATAGCGCTCCTGGGCGGCGAGCTTTGAGTCGGCCTGTTTCTGCTGAGTGATATCGATCATCAGGCCGCGCAGCCATCGGGGCTTGCCGTTTTCCGCGAGGACCCGCACGATGTCCCTCAGCCAAACGACGCGTCCGTCCTTGGCTAAAAAACGGTATTCGAAGTCATGGTTCTGCAGCAGGGCCGTGTTCGTCATGCAGCATTCGGCCGCGGCCTGCCGGTCTTCCTCATGGATGTGCGCCTTCCAGAAGCCGGGCTGAAGCCATTGCTCCGAGGCGTAGCCCAGCAGGCGCTCGGCGTTGTCGCTGACGGAGCTGAAAGTGAAAGTTTGCGCGTCGGCCTCCCAAATGATGCCCTCGGTGGAGGCGATGAGGTCGCGCAGGCGCTGGTCGGTGCGCTGCTCCTGCGCGCGCAGCCTCTCGGCGAGGAGGAGCGCGGCGGCGCGCGCGCGCGCGGCGCCGTCGAGAACGAGGAAGACCGCCAGGCACAAGGCGAGCAGGAGCAGGGCGAGCAGCGGCGCGAGCGCCCCGTTCAGCTTCGCTGGGGGCGGGATGACGCTCACGCTCCAGATCCGGTCCGCGACGGGGAAGCTCCGTTCGATGCGCGCGCCGCGGCGTGCGGTGGCATCGTCGGCATGGCCGATTTTGGCCATGATTTTTCCGGAGGCCTTGTCGCTCAAAACAATGCTCGCGCCTTGCGGCAAGGTATGGGAGATCTCATCTAGAAACTCGCCGAGACGAAAGGGCGCGTAGGCGAGCCCCTGTATCAGGCGGCGCCGCTCGGCCACGGTCGCGGGCACCGCCCCGCCGCGGTAAACGGGCGTCAGATAGAGCACGCCCGTCTGCTCATTCTGTCCGTCCTCCTGCAGCAGCCGCAGCGGCGCGGTCATCACCGGGCGGCCCTCGTCGACGGCGCGCCGGATCGCCGGCCAGCGCGCGAGCTTGTCGGAGGAGGTTTCGTAGCCGAGGGCGCGCCGGTTGCGCTCGGTGAGCGGTTCGATGATGGTGATGATCGTGCGCGCCGAATCACCCGCGCCGGACCAGGACATCCAGGCGAGGGCCTGCAGGCCGGGGACCGGCGCGGCGGCGACCTCCGCCTCATACAGAAGCCTCCAATCCCGGACGCCGGCGCCGGGCTTGATCCTCATCAGGGCGTTGGCGCTGTGAACGGCGCTCATGGCGTGACCCATGAGGCGCTGAAGGCGAACGGCGGAATACTCGCTGTACCGCGTGAGCTCACTCGCGTGCGCTTGCGCGAGCCGGGAGGACGCGAGCAGCCATCCGGCGCCTGAAGCGAGCAGCAGAAGGGACAGCGGCAGCCAGGGCGTGAGGGAGGGGGAGGGCGAAGAGTCGCCGCGGCGCAGGACCCCCGCGAGCGGCAAGAGCAGCAAGGCGCCGGAAAAATCCCCGATCCACCAGGTCACGAAGAAAATCGGCGCGGCCCGGAAGGGAAGACCCGCCAGCGCGCTCATCGCCGCCGTCGACACCAAAGCGCCCGCCGCGGCCGCCAGCGCGCAGGCGCCGATGACCCTGTAGGCGAGCCGGTCAGGGCCTTCATCCTTCGCCGCGAGAGCGCGTCCGATGAAGCGCGCGCCAAGGAGCGCCTGCCCGGCCGCCTGCAGCGCGAAGGCGAGCGGCAGCGCCAATCCGCCCAGAGAAGGGGAATCGCTCCAGGCCGCGGGCAGGTTCGCCAGGAAGGAGCCGAGCGCGATCCCGGGCGCCGCTCCGGCCCCCGCGCGCAGCACGGCCGCGAGCCCGATTCCCGCCGAGGGCCAATTGATCGTGGCGAAGCCCTCATCGAGCGCGAAGCCGAGCATGAGCCGCGCGACGGCCCAGTAGGCCGCGGCAACCAAGGCGTTGATCGCGAGCCACCTGCCGATCTTCCCAACCCAATTACGCATGCCCTATTGAAGCAAAATGCGCCCGGGACCGAAACCGGGAGGCAGTGGAGAGGAGGCCCTGAAGCTGATGGAGCGGCACGGCAAACCCGTGGACCTGTTGCTTACGGATGTGGTGATGCCGGGCATGAGCGGCCGAGAACTGGCTCAGAAGATTGTGGGGAAAAAAATGGCCCGCAGATTTTTGTTTGTCTCCGGGTATACAGATGACGCGATCGTGCAGCATGGAGTCCTGGAGCCGGGGCTGGCGTTCCTCTACAAGCCCTTTACTCCCGATGCCCTTTTACGCAAGCTGCGCGAAGTGCTTGACGGACCCGCTGATCAGGCTAAGGCCTGACCTGCGTCCAGATGGTCCGTGAAGAGTGGGCCGGTGAGAGCGAGAACAGAGTCCTGTCCTTGGCTTTAGATGCCTAAGCCTCGGGGGAAATGATGGGACTCTGGACCGCGACAGACACCGATTTTGATCCTCCTCACACGGCCCTGGGGCCGCTAAGCGTTAATTCGGCGGTGCATAAGCTTTGGAGAAGGCGAACCGGCTATGCTTCTTCAATATGGCGCTCGATCTCAGTCGGAGTGGTCTACTCTTAACGGTTTTTCTGCACGCGTCTTGCCCGGAAGGGGCTCGGGGCGGGTCTCTCGCCGTCGTGGCCGGCGATTTGGCGCGCAGCGCGAGGGAAGCGGGTTTCGCCCGCGTGGCGGTCCTGCCCCTTTCTCCGGCGGACGACAGCCCTGTTGGACAGGGAAGGATTCTTTCGGAGATGCTTCTCACCAGCCTCGTGCGGGAGAATGGCGTGCAGGTCGTCGAACGCTCTCTAGTGGACCGTCTATTGGAGGAACAGCGAATCACGGATCCAGCGCACCCACCCGCATCGACGCGCGGGGAACTGGCCCGGCTTCTCGCCGTGGACGCCATTGTGACGGGAAGCTTCTTGTCTCGGGGCGCGGAGGTCGTGGTCAATATCGGGAAGTTTATTCAGTTCTTAAACCAGCTGGATCCGGTAACGGCAATGTCTTATTGGCGAAAAGACAGCCGCCTCATCGCCAAGAACATCGTAACTCCGACCTATCCCTATCGCGGGAAAATGACCGTGCCGGATGCGCTGTTCCTTGAGACTTCGGTTCTAGATCAGGTTTTGGGCAAGAAGGTTCACAAGAGCTCGCCCACGAGCCGCTGCCTTCCCGCGGCGTTGAGCGAGAAGCTGGGCGAATACGTGGTCGGGCAAGATCACGCCCGGCGAACCATCGCGACGGGAGTGTACAAGCATCAGCAGATTTGTCGGCTCAACAAGGAGAGGAAAGGCGTGGACCGGCTGCAAAGGGCGAACATCTTTCTCATCGGACCGACCGGCACGGGGAAGACCCATTTATGCCGGACCTTGGCGAAGGTCCTTAATGTGCCATTCGTGATATGCGACGCCACCCAATACACGGAAACCGGTTATGTAGGCGCGAATGTCGAGGAGATGCTGGTCGCTCTGAGCAAGCAGGCCGGTCAGAAGGGCGTGGCCCAACAAGGCGGCATCATCTTCATTGATGAGATCGACAAGATCGCTCAAAGAAGAGTAGGGCCTTCTCATAACAGCAACCGGGATGTCAGCGGATTGAGTGTTCAAACGGAGTTGCTGAAGCTTCTGGATGGAGACATCGTTCATTATCAGAACGTGGATTACGACGTGAGCAAAATCCTCTTCATTGCCGGCGGCGCTTTCTCCGGCCTGGAGGATATCATCACGGCCCGACAGAAAGAGCACCATATTGGGTTCTCGACCGGCCGCGAACCGAACGCGTGCGCAGGCACGCAGAGTCTCAAGGACGCCGGCCCGGAAGACATCATGGCGTACGGGTTTATGCCTGAGTTCATGGGGCGTTTCGCGAGCATCGTGGCTTTGGATGGGTTGGGAAAGAGCGAACTGGTCGATATCATGACCAAGCCGCGGAATAACCTTCTCAGCCAATATCAGGCCCTTTTCAAGGCGAGCGGCATCGACTTGCGAATTCCACAGACCGCCCTGGAGTGGGTGGCCGACCAAGCCTTGCTGAACAGGACCGGCGCACGAGGGCTAAAGGCGATTCTGGAGACTCATCTTTCGCCCATATTGTTTGAGCAGAGCAGCGCTGTCTACGGCCGTAAAGCACAGTCCCCGTTAAAAGAAGTGTCGTTCGATCCGACCGAATATATCAACTGACGCGGTGCAACCTAAGTCGCAGGATGAGCGTTGTATGGCATAGGAAGCAAGGAGGCGGTATGAACACGAAGTGGAAGGCGCTGACGGCGGGGATGTTGCTCCTCGGTCTGACGGGATGTGCCGGCAGCCAGAAGAATCTGGTGGGCAAGCAGACGACGGTCTCGAACCTTCCGGGCGACGCTCCCGCGTGGCTGACCCGGGGATCTTACGAGGACAGCGGCAGGTTCTTCTACCGGGGAGCGGTAACGGGGCGCACGGACATGGCCCTGGGCCTGCGCGAAGCGCGCGCCGAGGCGGAAAAGACCCTCGCGGAGGAGATCAAGCAGCGGATCCGCACGGAGTTCGGCTCCTCCATCAAGGGTGAGAACCTGGAGGGCGGTTTGGGCTCGCATGTCAGCGACATCATCGCGAAGGTGTCCGAGAACGTGCAGGTCTCGGGCGCCAAGCTGTCCGAGCAGTATTCCCAGAAGCTCGAGGAGCGCACCGCCTACGGCCTGCGCTATGTCTGGGACTGCTACGCGCTCGTGAGCCTCTCGCGGGAGGATTACCTGGAAGCCCGCCGGATGACGCTTCAGGGGGCGTTGGCCAAGGTTCGCGATGAGAAGAACCTGAAGGCGGAGATCGCCCTTAAGGACGCCTTCCGCAAGCTCGAGGGGGCCAACGAATCGGCGGTGGCCGCCAAGGCGCCGGTCCCGGCCGCCACTCCGGCCACAGAAGAGGGCCGTTAAGGAGCGTGTGATGACCGTCCCCGGCCGCCGCCTCCTAGCGGCTCTGGGGGCCGCCAGCCTCCTGGCGGCCCCCACCGGGGCTCGGGCCGACAAGGTCGTGGACCGGTCGGCCCCGCAGCGTCCTGGGTGGCTGACGGAGGTCCCCGCGGCCAGCGGGACTCACGAATACTTCGTGGGCATCAAGACCGGGGCCGAAGGGCTCGACGAAGGCCGTGAGAACGCCTACAGAGCCGCGGCGGCGCAAGCGGGGTCCTTTGTGAGGTCCCGCATCTCGGGCAAACTCCTGATTCGTCATACCCGCCTCGAAACCCGTATCGCCGACGAGCTGCGCTCATCCTCGCAGGGGCGGCTGCAGGGCGCCGCCATCAAGGATATCTACTGGGAGCGCAGCCGCGTGGGCGGTTGGATCTCGTCCAAGGACCGCTACGACGTCTGGGTGCTCGTCCAGTATTCGATCCAGGAGATACGCCGGGAGCGCGAGCGCCTGGAGACGCAGGATAACGAGTTCTCCTTCCGCATGGACGCGCTGTCCGGAGGCCTGGGCCGCTTCCTGAACGAAAAGCGCCGCGGTCAGGGGGTGCAGGTGTCCGGCTTTCAGGAAACCGTCAGCCGCGCCCGTCATCCTTTTTCCCGGATCGTGGAAGATACTCTGAAAAGCGGCCTCTCCAAGCAGGATGTGCCCGTGGCGCTTTCAGGGAACGCCCCGCTGCTTCTCGAGGGCTCGTACTGGCAGGCGGCCGACCATGTGGAGTTGTCGGCCAAGATCATCGACGCGAAAAGCGGCCGCATGCTCTATACGCAGACCGTGCGTCTTCCCCAGGAATCCGTCGAGCCGCTCTGGATCACCGGTGATGAGGACGATGTGGAGTCATTTTTCGCCCAGCCGGATGCCGCCGCGCCCCGGGGCCGAACGCGTGGGGGTGCCATTTCCGTGCGCAGCGAGCCGCCGGGGGCGCGCATCTACGTCGATGGAGTCGATCGCGGCGCGGCGCCGTCCACCATCATGGGACTCGAGCCTGGCGTGCGCTCCGTGGCCTTGACCTTGGACGGGTATGTGCCGGCTTCGAGGGAAGTGTCGGTCGAGGAGAACGAAAAGGCGGCATTACGGCTGGATCTTATCCGCCAAACAGGAATCTTGAGCGTTCAGACCATTCCGAAAGGCGCCCAGGTCTTCATCGATGACAAAAGCCGCGGAACGACGTCCCTGCGCAAGTGCACGCCCGCGAACTCGCGCAGCGCCTCGTCGTGATTGCCCGGCACGAAGATCACTTTCGTGCCGCGGCGCGCCTTGCGCAGCACCTTCTGCACGACGTCGTTGTGCAGCTGATTCCAGAAGTGCCACGAAGTCTTGAGCCGCCAGCCGTCGACGATGTCGCCGACGAGGAACAGCGTCTCGGACTCATTGTGCTTCAGGAACTCGAGCAGATACGCGGCCTTGCAGTCGCGCGTACCGAGGTGTATGTCGGAGATCCAGATCGTCCGCCATTGCTTGGGCTCGTTCATAGCACCAGTATAGGGGGAGAGGGCGGAGCGAACCATTCAGCGCGCAAGACGAACGCGTCAAATGCGCGTGACAAGCTTGTCGTACAGTAGTACGATAGCGTTAAGCCCGGTGGGATAGTTTCGTTGGCTTAATCACACACCCCGGTGTCCGGCGGCACATGCTCGGCCTCGACCGCTTCACGCTGCGCGGCAAGGCCAAGGTGAATATCCAGTGGCTGCTCTTCGGACTTGTTCACAACCTCGGGAAGGTCCAGAGATTTAAATGGGCCGGGGCGGGCTGAGAAGGGGCTGGCTCGATAGTTTGTAGCTGAGTTGGCGGGGGGATGAACGTCAAGTCGGCTTCCCAGATGGAACCGAGCAGTCGGGAAAGTGACCTCTGAACAGCCCGATGCAACGGCATGTTCAATGGCATCCAAGGGCATCTCCCCAAACCGGGTCTGATTCGGCAGAATCAGACGACCTGGCGTTCCCGCTCGGCCAAATCTGGCGATCCAGCCTTTTTGGGGATGGG
>CAZIBN010000080.1:0-14228 GCA_964537395.1 uncultured Elusimicrobia bacterium | reverse complement strand
AAAACGACGGTCAAGTACGCGACTCTCTCCGCGGGTCGAGTCGTCATCAAGCTCTACACCGTGACCGGAACCTACGTCGCGACCTTGCTCGACGCCGACATGCCCGCCGGCAGGGGCAGCCTGGACTGGGGCGGCCAAAACACCAGCGGCTCCGTCGTCGCGAGCGGCGTCTACATCCTGCGCATCGACGCCCCCGGGATCCATAAGACCCAAAAGATAGCGATCATCAAATGACGAGGAGACTCCTCGCTGTCCTGACGTTGCTTTGCGTCGCGGGGCGCTCCCGCGCCGCCGGCCCGGGCACGACGGCCGTCCCCGTCCTCCAGATCCCGATGTCCGCGCGCGCCGCCGGGATGGGAACCTCTTTCACGGCCGTCGCCAGCGACGCCTCGGCGCTCTTCTACAACCCCGCCGGCCTCGCCCGGCTCAACGCCCACGAGCTCGACTTCAGCTTCGCCTCCGGGCAGGGCGAGACCTCGATCCAAAATTACTCCTACGCGGGCCCCACGCCCTTGACGGGCATCTCCGGCAACGGCTACACGAGCGCCGGAGCCAACCTGCTCTATTCGCAGAGCGGCACTATCGAGATCAACCGGATCAACACGAACGGCTCGCTCGGCTCCTCCGAGAGCATTAGCGCCGGCTCGGACCTGGTGCTCACCGGCGCCTACGCTGAACGCGTGGGGATGACGCCCATCGAGATGCGCGACGCCACCTATCAGGTCGACCACTTCATGGGCGTGGCAGGGAAATACGTGCGGTCGACGATCGTCAGCCAGACCGGAAGCGCCGTCGCGCTGGATGTGGGCTACCTCGTGCATTCGCCGGAGGCGGGCTGGAGCTTCGGCGCATCGGGCCTCAACCTGGGAGGGAAGATCAAGTACTCGGAGACCAAGGAGCCCCTGCCCGCGACGTTCCGAGGCGGCTTCGCCTGGCAGGGCGGAGTGCCCTCGGTCCACAACGTGATCGCCTCGCTCGACGGCGACTACATCCTGGACGAGCGCGAATGGCACGCGAACATCGGGATGGAATATTTCTGGGTGAAGACCTACGGCGTGCGCCTCGGCTATCAGATCAACCGAGAGAACGCAGGCCTGACCATGGGCTTCGGCCTGCGCTGGAAGGGCCGCTACCTGATCGACTACGCGTGGGCACTGGGCAAGACCCTCAGCGACCAGCACCGCATCACCCTCTCCTACCGCTTCGGCGGAGTGGCGCCGTCGACCCGCGGCCGCCAGCGCCGGCCGTTCATCGAGTCCATCCCCGAGCGCGACCAGCTTCGCGGCATCGAGGACAAGCAGCCGCAGTTCACCGACCCGCCGCCCCGACCGCGCGCCGTCCCGCGTGAGCGCAGCACCGGCGTCCCGGGCTGGATCTACTAAAAAAGCTCGGCCGCCCCTTTCGAGGCGGCCGAGAACTGAGCGAGCGCGGACGGCTTACGCGCGGCTTTCTTCCGAGCGCTTGCGCATGGAGCCGTTGAGCACCTTCTTGCGCAGGCGGATGCTGATCGGAGTGACCTCGAGGAGCTCGTCGTCGTCGATGAACTCGAGCGCCTGCTCGAGGCTGAGGATCTTCGGCGGCTCGAGCTGGACGGCATCGTCGGTGGCTTTCGACCGCATGTTCGACATCGCCTTCGCCTTGGTCGGGTTGACCATCATGTCCGACGCGCGCGAGTTGGTGCCGACGATCATGCCTTCATACACCTCGACGCCAGGTCCAAGGAAGAAGTCGGAGCGCTCCTGCAGGCCCGACAGCGCGTAGCCCGTCGTAGTCCCCAGCGCCATCGAGATCAGGACGCCGTTGATGCGGGGAGGCGGCTCGTTGCCCTTCTTGCCGTAGCCGTTGAAGCTGTGGTGCATCATGCCTGTGCCTTTCGTCATGGCCATGAGCTCGGTTTTAAAGCCCATCAGGCCACGGCTGGAGATTGCATACTCGAGGCGCGTGCGGTTCGCACCTTCCGGCGCCATGTTCTGGAGCTGCCCGAGGCGGCGGCCCAGCGACTCGATGATCGCGCCCTGGTACTGCGACGGGCAGTCGATCACGAGGTTCTCCATCGGCTCGCTCATCACGCCGTCGATCTCACGGAAGATCACATGCGGGCGTGAGACGGCGAGCTCGAAGCCCTCGCGGCGCATCGTTTCGATCAAGATGGACAGATGGAGCTCGCCGCGGCCGGCGACCTTGAAGTTGCCTTCGCCGGGGAGCTGCTCGATCTTGAGCCCGACGTTGATCTGCTGCTCCTTGAGAAGCCGCTCCCGCAGATGGCGCGAGGTGACGAGCTTGCCTTCCCGGCCCGAGAACGGGCTGTTGTTGATGGTGAACTCCATCGACAAGGTCGGCTCATCGATGTCGAGCGGCGGCAGGGCGATCGGGTTGGCCACGTCGGAGACGGTGTCCCCGACGTTGATCGTCTCGAGCCCGGCGATGGCGACGATGTCGCCGGCCTTCGCGTTCTCGACGTCCTTGCGCTTGAGGCCCTGGTACATCTGAAGCATCGTGACCTTGCCGGGGACGATCTTGCCATCCTCGCCCTTGATGAGGACGACGTTCTCGTTCTTGGCGATCTTGCCGTTCTGCATGCGGCCGATCCCGATCTTGCCGAGGTAGGCGCTGTGATCGAGCATCGTGATCAGCATCTGAAGCGGCTTGGTCTCATCGACCTGAGGGCCGGGCACCGACTTGATGATGGTGTCGAGCAGAGGCTTCATGTCCGGGGCGGTCGTCACGCAGGCGTGGCTCGACCAGCCGGCCTTGCCGGCGGCGTAAACGACCGCGAAATCCATCTGCGGGTCGGTGGCGCCGAGGTCGATGAAGAGGTCGAACACCTTGTTGAGCGCCTCCTGCGGGCGGATGTGCGGGCGATCCATCTTGTTGATGACGACGATGGGGTGCAGGCCGAGGGCCAGCGCCTTGCGCAGCACGAAACGGGTCTGAGGCATCGGGCCTTCGACCGCGTCGACGATCAGGAGAGCGCCGTCGACCATCTTGAGGATGCGTTCCACCTCGGAGCCGAAGTCGGCGTGGCCGGGGGTGTCGACGATGTTGATCGTCTTGCCGTCGTACTGGATCGAGGTGTTCTTGGCCAGGATGGTGATGCCGCGCTCGCGCTCGAGGTCGTTGGAGTCGAGCACCTGCTCCTGCGCCGCGTCGGCTTTGACGTTGAATTCGCCGCTGGCCTTGAGGAGGGCGTCCACGAGCGTGGTTTTGCCATGGTCGACGTGGGCGATGATGGCGATGTTGCGGACGTCTTCTCTTCGGGGCGATGACATGTTTTTCCTTTTGCTTTCTATTTCCGGCGCTGGCCGTACTCTCGCGGGGTGGCGATCGCGGAGTCCTTGACCACGGAATGGGGGATGAGCATGAAGCTCTCACCGTCGAGCTTCAGCACGACGTACTTCAAGTTGATATCGACGACGACGCCCTCGTGCTCGCCGATCTTGACCCGATCGCCGACCTGGAAGGGCTTGAGCGCCAGGACGAGCGAGCCCTGGAACACCGCGCTGACATAGTCGTTGACCGCGATCGAGACGAGCACGGTCGACAGGGAGAGCGTCCCGGCGACCCAGGCCCAGGACACGCCGACGGCGTTGAGCAGGAAGGAGCCGCCGATGATCCAAGTCAGCACGGCCGCGCCGAGCTTGGCGACGGTCGTCACGGGGCGGGACCACTCGTAGCGCGAGGCCAGGCGCTCGAGGCCGGCCTTGATCGAGCGGGAGATCGAAGCCGTCAGGAAGGCGACGACGCCCGCCTTCAGGTACGGAAGGACGCTCGCGAGCCACGACACCGAGGTCCCCTTGAGCGCCACGGGGAGCAGCGGGAGGAAGGACAGCGCGGCGATCGCGAGAACAGAGAACAGGATCGGCTTCCACAGCGTGGGAGACGCCGCGTCGCGCAGGGCGCGCAGCAGGCCGCTGGGGAAGGCGGGCTTGCTCAGCCGGAGTCGGATCTCCTTCGTTTGATACTCGCCGTAAAGCTTCACGGGGGCGGAGGCGATGCTGCTGTAGGTGTAGAGGATGAATCCGCCGTTCTCGTCCTTCAGGACGAGGTAGCGCAAGGTCAGATCGTGGACGACGCCCGTGGTCTTGCCGATCGTGACCGTGTCGCCGACGGTGAACGGGCGGGAGAGGAGGAAGTGGATGCCATGGAACAGGTTGCCGGCCACGTCGCGGACCGCGAGGGTGACCGCAAGCGCCATCGCCGTGCCGCCGGCGCCGAAGGTGGCGAGAAGGGCGGTGCCGGACACCCCGAGGACGGTCAGGCCGACGCCGACGCCGGAGGTCCACACGACGACGTTGGAGATGAAGCGCGCCAGGACGACGGTGTTCTGCTCCCAGCCGAAGCGGGCCGCGAGTTTGGTGATGACCCAGCGGGAAAGGCGGGTCAGGCCGTAAGCGGCGCCCAGGACGGCCGCGCCCTCGGCGTAGGGCATGGCGGCGGAGGCCCAGGCGGGCAACGCGGGGAGGGCGGCGGCGGGAGCGAGGGCGACGGCGCCGCGCGTCAGGAGGGAGGGAGACTTCGCGGCGGGGACGGCGACGGGAATAACGTCGTCGAGGCCGTCTTTCGCGGCGGAACCGGACCAGAACGACTCGGATTCGGAACGGATCGCAACGGCAGAAACGGAAGGGGACTCGTCACGGGCACCATCGACGGCACTGATACCGGCTGATACGAGAGGCGCAACGGATTTCGCGGCCGCCACGGGGACGAGCGACGGGATGGCGGCCGCGGCTATAGAAGGGAGAGGTAACGCGGAAACTGGAGAGGCGACGACATTTAACAACGGCGTAGGGATAACGGAAAGGCTATTGCCGATCGATGGGGCCGACAACGCGCCGCCAAGCGACGGGGATATCGGGGAGGACATTCCTCCGAGTGTAGGGACCACGGTAATCCCGACAGGACCCCTTGAAAATCCCGAAGCGATACGCACCTGCGCCGCGCTGGGGGAAGCCAAAGCGGTACAAAGGAGCAACGCGATGAGGGGCTGGGATTTCATGGATTAAATTGTATCAACACGACGAAAATACCGCTTAAGGCGAAGGTCCCAGGACGTCGCCGCCATTGGTCCTACGCCTAAAATCAGCGGGGCGCGCGCCTCGCGGCGCGCGCCCCGATGAAAGCCGCCCGAGATGCCGTACAAGGGTTGAGGGGTGGCGGCTTTCATGGACATTCTAGCATGCCGAGGCCCTCTTGCGCAAATGCCGCCCACGCAATGTATAATCCACGGATGAGCCATTATCGCGCGCTGCGCCGCCAACTCGTCAAACGACTCTCCGGACAGGGCCTCGTCCACCTGCAGGGCGGCAAGCCCGTGCCCCGCAATTTCGACGTCGAGTACGCCTTCCGCCAGAACTCCGACTTCCTTTATGTGACCGGCGTCGAGGAGCCCGGCTGCCACCTCGTTCTCGACGGGGGGCGCGAGACCTTGCTCGTGCCGCGCGTCGACGCCCACCACCGCGTCTGGGAAGGCCATGTGCCCGGCCCCGCCGAGGCGAAGAAGCTGTTCGGCGTGGACAACGTGATGTACGCCGACGAGCTCAAAAAGGTCCTGAAGGGCCGCCGCCCGGTGGCACCCGCTAAGCTGCGCGACGCGCTCGACGAGCTGCGCGCCGTGAAGACCGAGGGCGAGCTCGGCCTCATGCGCCGCGCGAACGCCGTCAGCGGCGCGGCCCATGTCGCCGTGATGAAGGCGACGCGCCCCGGCCTTCGCGAATACGAGCTTCAGGCGATCTTCGACGCGGCCTGCGTGAAGGCCGGCCTCAAGCACCTCGCCTATCCCTCGATCGTCGCCGCCGGCGTCAATAGCGCCGTGCTGCACTACCGCAAGAACAACGCCCCGCTCAAGTCCGGCGACATGCTCCTCATCGACGCGGGCGGAGAGCTCGGCGGCTACGCGGCGGACATCACGCGCACCTACCCCATCAACGGGAAGTTCACGCGCCGCCAGCGCGACGTGTACTCGGTCGTGCTCGAGACACAGAAGGCGTGCATCGCGAAGGCGCGGCCCGGCATCAACTCGGCGGAGCTGCACCTGTATTCGATGCGCGTCATCGCCGAGGGCCTCAAGTCGCTGGGGCTCCTGCGGGGCGAGACCGACGGCCTCGTCGAGAACGGCGCGGTGCGCCTGTTCTACCCTCACGGGCTGACGCACATGCTCGGCCTCGACGTGCACGACGTCACCGGCGGCAAGAAGCGCGTCCTGCCCAATCCCACCAAGATCCCTGTCCGCTTCGTCGCGAAGCTCGAGCCCGGCTTCGTCATCACGATGGAGCCCGGCGTCTATTTCATCGAGGCCCTGCTCAAGGACCCGGTTCTGCGTAAAAAGCATAAGGGCTCGGTCGACTTCGCGAAGGCCGACTCGTTCCTCGATTTCGGCGGCATCCGCATCGAAGACGACATCGTGATCCGCGACGGCGCCGCCGAGAACCTCACCCGCGTACCCAAGGAAATCGAAGCCGTCGAGGCCGCCTGTGCGGGCTGAGGTCCTCCTCGCCGTGATGCTCGCCGCCCCGGCGTTGCGGGCGGGGGACCTCGGGTCCGAGGTGACGTTCGCGCGCCAGCGCGGCGCGCAGTTTTCCGTCAACGCCGGCACCGGCGCACGCGTCGTCTACGACAGCGGCCCCAGCGACCTGCCGGCCGGCGACTGGGACACCTTGCTGATCCAGGGGACCCTCCCCGATCCCTCCATCCGCTTCATGGCCGCGCGCCCCGGGAACTCGACGGTCTGGGTGGAGCTTCAGGTCAAACGCTTTTCCAACGGCCGGTTCTGGGCCAAAGGCCGATTCCAGAGGGGCGCGGGCGGGCTGCGCCTGCGCGCGGTGGCCGACGGAGTCAAGGCGGACCACGAGGTGACGGTGTACGACGCCGAGGTGTTCAGCGACGCCCCCGAGCCCGCCTCGCCGCCCACGGTGCCGTCCCGCGGTCCGATGGACCCCGGAGCCATCCCGCCGCCCGTCCATCCCCGCGCCGAGTGGCGGGCCCAGCCGCCGACGAACCCGCTTTCGCCCGATCCGCTCCCGTGGCGCATCACTTTGCACCACACCGACGGCCGCTATACCGCGAACCTCGCCGAAAGCCTCGATGAGACGCGCTTCATCCAGGACTTCCATCAGAACGGGCGAAAGTGGAGCGACATCGCCTACCACTTCGTCGTGGATCCGCGCGGGAACATCATCGAGGGCCGGCCGCTGGAGACCCTCGGAGCGCACACGCTCAGCAACAACGAGGGCAACGTCGGCATCGTCCTGCTCGGCACCTATCACGCCCCCAAGAACGACCAGACCACGGCGGCTCAGCTGGCGGCCGTCGCCGTCATCGGACGCTTTCTCGTCAAGCGCTTCGGCATCGATCCGGCCTCTCTGAAGGGGCACCGAGACTACAAGCAGACCGACTGCCCCGGAGACCTGGCCTATCCGAAGCTGAGCGAACTAAGGAAGGCCTTCGCCGGCGCCCCGGCGATCGTTCGCAAGCCTCGCCGAAGCCCGCAGGCGCCCTCGATCTCAGCCGCGGTGGATTGGGACGGTCAGCGCGCGAGAAACAGCGCGGCCAGCCCGAGCGCGACGCGATAGTACGCGTAGGGCTCCAGCCCGCCCTTGGGCAGGAAGCGGATGAACGCCTTGACCGCGGCGAAGCCGGTCACGGCCGAGACCGCGATCCCAAGAAGGAATATCCCATTGACGTCCGCGACGCCGAGGTGGCGAAGCTTGAGCAGGGCCGCGCCCGCGACGATGGGCGTCGCCATGAGGAATGAAAGCTCCGCGGCCTCCGGCGCCGCGATGCCCAGGAGCAGGGCCGCGCTGATCGTCGCACCCGAGCGGGACACGCCGGGCATCACGGCCAGGGCCTGCGCGCCGCCGATGAGAAGGAGGTTTCGCATTCCGGCGTCACGCCAGGCCGTGCCGTTCTTCGCGCTCCGCTGGGCCCACACCATGACGGCGCTGAACGCGATGAGGCAGATGCCGATGCGGCGGGGATCGCGGAAGGCCTCCTCGGCGGACTTCTCGAACAGCAGGCCCACGACGACCGCTGGAAGCGTGGCAAGGGCGATGAGCCCCAGCTTACGGCCTTCCTCGCCCCGGGGATCGCGCGCCGCGCCGAGCAGCATCTTCGTCCAGATCACGCGATAGTAGATAAGGACCGCGAACAAGGTCCCGACGTGAAGGGCCACGTCGAAGGTCAGTCCCGGATCGGGGAAGGAGAAGAAGCGCGGCGCCAGCGCCAGATGCGCCGAGCTCGAGACCGGCAGGAACTCGGTCAGGCCCTGGATCGCGCCGAGCAGCACGGACTGGGAGACGGTCATGCCGGCCTCATTCGACGGAGGCCTTCGGGACCAGCGCCATGTCGCGGCGCACGGGCTTGCTCGCGCTGCCGATCCAAGGGAGGCTGCGCGCGCCCGCCTGCATCAGGAACTTCCGCTGCTCGAGATCGGCCTTGCGCACCGAGCTCGTGGAGTCGAGCTCGTCGATGTGCTTGCCGGAGTAGTCGTCGTGCTCGATGCGAAGCGTGTAGCCCTCAGCCGGGCCGGGCTTCATCGCCGCATAGTACTTACCGCCCTCGCTCGACTCGATGGCCGAGACCTCGTTGTCTTCCGCGTCGATGAAGATGAGCCTCACGCCATACACGCCGCGCGTGGAGAGAAGGTCGTAGACCGTACCCTCGAACACCCACTGAGGCCCCACGGGCTTCTTCGCAGCGGCAGGAGGCTTGGGCTTAGGGAAGGGCTTAGGGGTCGGGTCATGAGTGAAGGGCCGCGCGAAGGTCGCCGTGGCGCGCGCGGGCTTCGGCTTCGGCGCTTCGACGGGAGGCGCCGGCTTCGGCGCCTCGATGGGCTGCGGCTCGACGGCGACGGGCGGCGGAGGCGCGACGGGCTTGCTCATCGCCGGCGCCGGTATGCTCATCGGCAAAGGCTCCTCGCTCGACGCGATGGGCGCGGGCGAACGAGGAGAAGGCATCGGAAGGGGCGCCGGCGGCGAGGGCTCGTCGAGGCCCGGCGTCATCGTAGCCTCGCCGGAGGCGCGCTTGCCGAACGGCGAGGAGCCCGCCGGGCGCGCGGCGCCCTGCGGATCGGTGCGAAGCATCATGAAGATCGCCCCGATGCTGAAGAGGCCGAGCGCGCCTCCGGCCAGCGCCGCCAGATACACGGCGGTCTGCCGTCCCGCGGGGGGCTTTGGAGCCTCCTCCGTCTCCGGCTTCGAGGGAGCGGCGCGAGGCTTCGCCTTCGGGGGATCGGCAGCCCCGGGCTTTGCGAAGATGCTCTCCGGCTCCGGCTCCTTCGGCTCCGGCTTGGCGCGCTTCTCAACCGGCTTGACGACGATCTCCTTCGTCGAGCTGGGAAGGAACAACGCGGCCGACAGCTCCTCGTCGGCGACCGCCTCGACTTCTTCCTCGACGACCGGCTCGGGCTCCGGCTCGGGAACCGGCTTCGGGGCTTCGATCTTCCGGGGCGGATCTTTTTTCGGCGGCTCTTCCTTTTTGAGCGGAGGCTGCTTTTTGGGGGGCTCCTCGGGCTCGGGCGGAGCGGCCTCCTTCGCCCTCACCTCGGGAAGCTTCGCCTCCGGCGGGGGAGGAGGAGAGGAGAACAAGCTTTCACCCGGCTTCGGGCCCAGATTCCGGGCGACGGGCAAAGCAAAAGGGCTCTCCTCCGGGGCACCCGGCGCGGGCGCTCCGCCGGCTTCGACCTTAGGCAGACGCGCCATCCCGAGGCCGGTCGCGGGAACTTCGGCGGAGCCGCCGCGCGCCGGCGGCAGAGACAGCCCTCCGGCCGCTGAAGGAGGCACGGAGGACTTCGGCTTGTCCGCGCCGGGCTCCGGCTTCTTGGGGGGCTCAGGATTCTTCTCACCTTTTTTATTGGTGACAAAGTCCCAGCCACAGGCCCGGCACTGCCGGGCCTCGTCGGGAGCGGGGGCGCCGCAGCTCGGGCAACGAGAGATCATCTTGTTCCGCCCGTACGCGGCGGAGAGATTATTCTACCTATTTAGGCGCCGTACGTTCCGTCACGGCGCCGGCGCGTGAGACCGACGAGGTAAGGCAGATCGGAGTGGTAGATCAGGTATGCGATCGCCAGGGCGGCCGCCCCGCGCAGGCCGAGTGAAAGCAGCTCCTGCCAATCTGTTCCCTCGCTCGGGCGGTCCGTCGGCAGCTCGTATTTGTGCCGCGCGGGGGCCATATAAGTGTAGCTGAAATCCTCTTCTTCCGGCTTGACGCCCGGAGCTCCGGCTGAGGCGCGAGCCGGCGCGATAGAACCTCCCGAGGTCCGCGCGGAGATAGGGGAATCCTCTGCGGCAGCCGGAGCGGCCAACGCGGCGGCGCGGGGCGTGAGCCTGGGCAGGCCGGGCGAATCACCCGCGCCGACTCCCTTCATGGGGGTCGCGGACCAGCTGTTCCCCGATGCGGGCTTCTGGCGCGAGCCGTCGAAGCGGGACGCCAACGACGGAGCCGGAGTGTGGCCGCCTCCGGCCGAGATCACATTAGGCGAGGCCTTCACGCCATTGCTGACGGGGATCACGGGCCCGCCGCCGCCGAGAAGGTTCGCCGGCGCAGCCGCGCTCACGCTGGGCCCGCTGGCAGGCGGCCCGCCGCCGGGATTGCCGCCGCTGTCCGAGGCGCCGCCGCCGCCGTCCGCGCCACCGCCCGCAGGCCCGCCGCCGCCTCCGCCGCCACCGCCGCCTCCGCCGCCAAAGCCGCCGAACTTGGGAGGATTGGGCCCTTTTCCAGAGGGACCACCCCCGGCGCCGCCAGCCGCGCCAGGACCCGCGCTGGATGCAGAGGAACCTGTGTTATTCGTAGGATCCACCTGCTTTTCAGGGATCGGACGATCAGCGACCTGCTCCTCAGGAATCTCTTCGGGCGGCGCCACGATCGGGTCTTCTTCCCGCGGGCCATCGGCCGCAGGATTGCGCTGAGGTTCCTCGACCTCCTCATTATCCTTCTTCTCCGGAGGAGGGGGATCCTTCTTGGCATTCCGATTGCGGTCGGCATCAGGCTCGGCCATATTGCGCTTCATGGCCGGCGTGATCGGCAAAATGACGGTCCCGCGAGCGAGGTTCATCACGGGGCGCTTCTCGATCCAACGTGAGACTTTATCAGCCTTCTCGCCCGCCGCGCGGCCCTTCTCACCCAGCCACTTCGTCGCGCGGCGGAACCGGCCCGGCTTCTCCATCACTTCGACCTTGGCTTCCGTGCGGACCTCCGCGCGGGCCTCGGTGCGGACCTGCTCACGCGCACCGCCCTTACCTTCTTCGACCAGATTAGTCCGACCGCGCTTCTCAGACTCGGCTTTCACCTCGCCCTTGGTTTCGCCTTTCGCCTCGCCCTTGGCTTCGCCCTTTGCCTCGGTCTTGACCTCAGCCTTCGCCGTCTTGCCCTTCGCTTCGGTCTTGACCTCAGCCTTCGCCGTCTTTCCCTTCGTCTCGGTCTTGGCCTCGACCGCTTCGCCCTTCACCTCGGCCTTAGCCGTCTTGCCCTTCGTCTCGGTCTTGACCTCGACCGCCTCGCCCTTCACCTCAGCCTTAGCCGTCTTGCCCTTCGTCTCGGTCCTGACCTCGACCTTCGCGGCTTCGCCCTTCACTTCCGCCAGCTTGACGTCGGCGGAGGAGGCTCCCTTGGCCTTCGCCTCGGCGGTGATCGTCACATCGACCGCGGCCTTCGCTTTAGGAGAGACGACCTCGGCCGCCTTCACCTCGAGAGCTTTCACTTCACCGACCTTCACCTCGGCCGTCTTGAGCTCCGCCCCCTTCGCTTCAAGCGCCGCCGTGCCGGCCTTGCCGTTGGACTCGGCGTGCGTGGGGGATTTCACATCGCGCGCCTGCAGCTCGGCGCGAGTCGGCTCCTTGAACGCGTCGCCGCCCTTCTCCCGGAACTCGCTCCAGGCCGACGCCACCTTCGACGCCATGCTGCTCATTTTGGCCATCAAGGTGGGGGGCGGGCCCTTCGCGGCGACGCCCTCGACGACCGGAGCTTTCGCCGAGAGGCTGGTCGGGGCCGCGGTGGCCGCCGCCTCGACCTTCGCCGTGACCTCGGCCGCCTTGACGGTCACCTCGGCCGCCTTAGCGGTCACCTCGGCAGCCTTGACATCGGCCGCGGCGTTCTTCCCGCCCAGATCTTTGAGCTCCGCCAGCCGGCTCTTCGTGCGCTCCTTGGTGAAGCCGCGGATCATCAGGCCGCCGAAGGCGAGGTCGGCCATGGCCTCGCCGCCTTTGACATACGCGTCAGGGGTTCCCCAATAGTCGGAGATCTTGCCGATGTTATCGAGCGCGGACAGCGAGAACGAGCCGACCACCGAGGTGAGCAGCGCGTACTGGAAGCCGCGCAGTCCCATCTCTCCCATCTTGGCCAGGACCTTGACGGTCGGGCTGGCGGCGGACAGGCCTACCTTCCCGGCGGCGCCGGCCAGGCGGCCGATGCCGGGAATCACGTACATCAGAGGGTTGAGCATGCCTTCGCTGAGGCTTTCGCCGAAGGACATGAAAGCGCCCGCAACACCATGCCCATCCTCGGCAAGGCGGCGCCCGTAGGTTCCCGCGCCGAAATCGCTCAGCGCGTCGTAGCGCTCATCGGCGCTGATGGGGGCCTTCATCGCCTCGCGGTAGGCCTGAGGCGCACGGCGCTCGGTGATGCCCTGCAAGGCGAGAGCCTTCTCTCGGCGCTCCCGGGCCTGGACATCGAGGACCATCATGTTGTCCTCGCCGCCGGAGCGGGAGAGGAACCCTTGATTCATCTTGTCCTTCCACGCCCGCCAAGCCTTCGGGTCCTTCTCCTGATCAGGCTCCATGCCGCCCATCAGGAGCTTCATGCCCGGATTGCGGCTATAGCCGGCCGACGCTTCGAGAAGGAAGTCCTGGTTGCCGCTGACTTCATACACGAGCATCTGACCGCCCGAGACGATGCCGGTATAGAGCGTCGAGGCCACGTCTCCGCAGACGCCCAGGACCTGCTTGACGCCCGGCACGCTCGCGACCCAGCGAGAGCCGGTGCCGAACACCGAGGTGCCGGTGATCTCGCGGTCGATGGTGTCCTTGCTCGAGACCCACTGCCGGCCGTCCGCGTTCCACTCGGCGCGGGAGGGATCGGGGGGGAGGTCGCGGCGGACCTTGAACTCGGTCTTCTCGTGCTCGTTGGTCCACCACATCTCGTGCTTGCCGAACCAGCCCAGGCTCGTCGTCGGGGTGTACTTCTGGGGAACCGGGTTCAGCCACACGAGGCGCGAGCCGTCGGCGAGGTACTCCGTGACGATCTTCGGATCCGATTGCCGCGCGTTGCCGGCCTTGTCGATCTCGATCTCGCCGGACACGCCGAACGCCGTGCCCAGGCCGTTGTTGCCCTCGAAATCAGTGGCATGCTTGAAGGTGCCGCTGATGATGCGCTTCGTGCCGTCGCGGCGCGTGAAGATCAGGAGGTAGTTCTTGTTCTCGTTGATGAAGAACCGGACCGGGGCGCCCAGCTTCGAATCGATGAGGTCGCCGGTGTCCTTGGCCTCGGCGGCGAGGAAGGCGCCCATCGGCTTGCTCAGGCGGCCGTCCTTGTCGTTCATGCCCAGCGCCGTGACCGTCTCGTGCGCCAGCCCGCGGCCGATCTCCAGGCGCCGCTTGCCGTCGGTCGAGTCCACCAAAGACTTGAGCGAGACCTCCCAGCCGAGGTTCTTCTTGCCGTCCTCGAGGAGCTGGTTGACGTGGGGAGACTTGGCGACGATGTGGGTGCCGTTCTGCAGCACGAGCCGCTCGAGCTCGACGCTCCCGTCGAGCCCGACCTTCTCGACGCGCAGGGAGATCGCGGGCGGCGTGCCGCTGGCGGCCGGCAGAAAGCGGATCTCGCGGCGGCCATCCTTCGTCGTGGCCTCGTAGCGGCTGTCCTTGCCCGAGAGGTCGCGGACGAACTGCTCGCCCGTCTTCGTGTTCTTGCGCGTGCTCTTGAGCTCGGTGCCATCGGCCTTGAACTCGGTGATCTCGACGATGCCGGTGCCCATGTTGAGGCGCTCGCGGCGGGTGATCTTGGCTCCGTCATACATCTCGGTCAGGGCGCTGAGCATCTTGCCCTCGCCGTCATAGCCGACCAGGGACTCGGTGCGATTCTTGGCCTTATCGAGGACGATGATCAGACCGCTCTTGCCGTCGCGTCCCTGGCCCTGGAAGCGCGAGGAGCCGTCGGGGTTGTCGTAGCGCAGGCCCACGAACTGGGACACCCCGCGGGAGAAGCCGACGACCTGCGCGCCGGAGGTGCCGTTGCCGTCAGGG
>CAZIBN010000079.1:0-14245 GCA_964537395.1 uncultured Elusimicrobia bacterium | reverse complement strand
CACATCGACGACCAGGTTTGGCACCTCGATGTCGGCTCATCGCATCCTCCCGCTGGAGCAGGTGGGAAGGGTTGGGCTGTTCGCCCATTAAAGCGGTACGTGAGCTGGGTTCAGTACGTCGTGAGACAGTACGGTCTCTATCTACCATGCGCGTTAGGAAACTTGAGAGGAGCTGTCCCTAGTACGAGAGGACCGGGATGGACGAACCGCCTGTATGCCAGTTATCCCGCCAGGGGTATCGCTGGGTAGCGGTGTTCGGAAGGGATAAACGCTGAAAGCATCTAAGCGTGAAACCCTCCTCAAGATAAGGTTTCCCGGGTCGCAAGACCCCCGAAGGACGCAGGAAGACTACCTGCTTGATAGGCTGCGAGTGTAAGGGCCGCGAGGTCTTAAGCGAAGCAGTACTAATCGTCCGAGAGTCTTGGCCGTATTCTTCGATCATGTTGGCGCAACGCCGACAGTGTGAAGACGTTTACTTTCACTCAACTTAATTTGCTATAATATTCAAGGAGTTCATTCCGGGTGGATCCGGGGTGATGGCGTCGCAGTTGCGTCGTTAACCAGACTCCCGCCGGCTCCGCAAGGAGCCTATGATTCAAGAGGTTTGTGAGATCGGTGATATTTCCGGCAGAGATACACCCGTTCCCATTCCGAACACGGCCGTTAAGCCTGCCAGGGCCAATGGTACTAACGCCCAACTCGGCGTTGGGAGAGTAGGTCGTCGCCGGTCTCATTAACCTCTTGAATCATCACGTGAAGAACAGTTTCGTCGTCGGTCGCGCGATCTTGTCTTTGGCGCTTGTGTTCACGGCCTTTCCGGCCGCGGCGCAGCTCTTGGGCACGACCGCGCGTCAGTCGTCGAAAGGCTCTTTGAAATTTCTGGCTTATTACCAGGGCGTTGCGGATCAGAATCTCAATTTCTCGGTCAGCAACTCCGGTACATGTACCGCGGCTCCGCCCAATGGCGGCGTCGCCTTCCCATGCAATAGCTCAGGCGACATCGAGGCGAAAGGCTCGGGCGGCGCCGGGCTGTTCAAGATCGCGTGGCAAGCCGCTGAAAGGTTCGAGTTGTACGCGCACGTCGGCACGGGCGACTACAGCATCAAGGTCCCCTCGACCACCGTCGAAAACACTCTCTCGGGAGACAAGCTCGGCCTCATTTACGGGGCCGGCCTCAAAGCTTCGATAGTCCCCGATACGATCGTCAACCCGGCGATCGCGCTGGATCTCAATTTTACGAGATCGCATTACAATTTCAACAGCATCACCCCGGGGGTAACTCCGGGCATCAATAATGGTTTCAGCCAGCGTCTTGAGCTGATGACGTATCAGGTCGCCATCGAAACGAGCCATCTGTTCGTGATCGACACGAACTGGAAGCTCGAGCCTTACGGCGGCGTGAAGTGGACGCGGGTGCAGGCCGATTTGAAGGACCTCGTCAGCGGCAGTCAAGCTGGCGGGCAGCAGGATACGGGAACGCCCTTTTTGGGCTTACGCATTCCCGCGAAGGATCGCATCGCCTTCTTCGGCGAGGCTTCGTTTCTCGACGGGCTTCATTACGGCGGCGGGCTGGAACTCAGATTTAACTAGACCAAGGAATCAAGATGAAACTGACGAAGCAGCAGAAAATCGAGTCGTCCAAGGTGCTGGCCGAGAAGCTCAAGGTCGCGCCTCACCTCTTTTTCACCGAATTCCAGGGCATGAAGTTCGTGGAGCTCGACGAGCTCCGCATGCAGCTCAAGCCCCTGAAGTGCCGCCACGCCGTCGTCAAGAGCTCGCTGATCAAGTACGCGCTCAAGAACGCCGGCATCGACGGCGTCGACGCGAAGATGCTCAAGGGCCCGGTGGGCCTCATCGTCGCGGACAACGACGACCCGGTCTCTCCCGCCAAGGTCCTTGCTCAGCTCGGCAAGAAATTTCCCCAGCTCAAGATCCGCGCCGGCTTCGTCTCCCAGAAGTGGATGACCCCCGCGGACTGCATCAAGCTTTCCACGTTGCCCTCGAAGCAGGAGCTCATGGGTAAGGTCGTCGGCCTGGTGTACACGCTCGTCAGCCAGTCCGTCGGCATCGTGCAGGCTCCGACGCGGGACGCGGTTTTGGTCGTGAAGGCTCTCGAGAACAAGCTCAAAGAATCTGGCGCGGCTGCCGCATAAAAAGCAGTCGGCAGTCCCCGTGAGGGGATAAAGCCTCGAAAGAGGCGCTGTCATAAAAAAGGAGAAATGAAATGTCCACCACCAAGTTGTCGCCCGCGCAGCTCGTCGAGGCCGTCGGTCAGCTGACCGTCCTCGAGGCCGCTGAGTTCGTCAAGCTCGCCGAGGAGAAGTTCGGCGTGAAGGCCGCCGCTGCCGCCCCCGCCGCCGCCGCTGCCGGAGCCGCGCCCGCCGCTGGCGCCGCCGCCGAAGCGCAGACGGAGTTCACCGTGGTCCTCGCCGGCGCCGGCGCCCAGAAGATCAACGTCATCAAGGTCGTTCGCGAGCTGACGGGCCTCGGCCTGAAGGAAGCGAAGGATCTCGTCGAAGCCGCTCCTAAGCCCGTCAAGGAAGGTCTGACCAAGGCCGCCGCTGAGGAGATGAAGAAGAAGTTGGTTGAGGCGGGCGCCACCGTCGAGCTTAAGTAAGTGCTCCTGACGAGGTAAATTCCGAAAGACGAGACCGTCGCCTCCCTCGGGAGGCGACGGTCCCGTCGCTTTTTAGTCCCAAGCCATTTTGAAGAGCAGCACGGGAGAATACGCGTGAAACAGATCAAGTTCGGCAAGATTCAGGAAGCGATGGCGATGCCCGACCTCCTGGAAATGCAGACGAATTCGTTCCGTGATTTCATGCAGGTCGGCGTTGAGCCCGAGGACCGAGGGCTTCTCGGCCTCCAGGCCGCGTTTCTCGACGTATTCCCGATCGAGTCGACCGACGGATCCATGGTCCTCGATTTCGTGCGCTACGAATTCGCGTCGCCCCGCTTCGCGTCCGCCCTCGAGGCTCAGAACCACGACTCATCGTGGACGCGCCCGCTGAAGGCGATCCTCCGCCTCTCGTCGCGCCAGCCCTCCGGCAAGCTCAAGCAGATCGTCGAGCAGGAAGTCGTGGTCTGCGAGATCCCGATAATGACGGCGACCGCGTCGTTCATCATCAACGGCGCCGAGCGCGTCGTCGTGTCGCAGCTTCATCGTTCGCCCGGCATCATCTTCGAAGAGGACGACGAGAAGAAGATCTCGGCCCTCGGGAAGAAGCTGTTCCTCGCGAAGATCATCCCGTATCGCGGCGCGTGGATCGAGTTTGAATTCGACCTCAACAACGTTTTGTTCGTGCGCATCGACCGCAAGAAGAAGTTCGAGGCGACCAGCTTCCTGCGCGCCTGCGGCATCGAGTCCGACGCGGACATCCTCAAGATCTTCTACCCCTACGAGTCGGTCGAGGTCGGCCCTTCCACGATGGAAGCGCTGCTCCATCGCATCTCCTGCGAGGACGTCGTCGACCAGTCCACGGGCGAAGTCCTGCTCGAGGCCGGCAAGAAGGTCACCCACGAGTCCATCAAGCGGATGCTCGACAAGAAGGTCGGCAGCATCAAGGTCCTGACCGGCGACCCCGAGAAGGAAGATCCGACCATCCTCGAGACGTTGCGCAAGGACAAGATCAAGTCCGTCAAAGAAGCCCAGCAGGATATCTACAAGAAGCTCCGCGGCCAGGAATTCATCGTGCCCGGACAGGCCGAGGCGTATCTCGACAACCTGATCTTCAAGAACCTGCGCAAGTACGACCTCTCGAAGGTCGGCCGGCATAAAGTTGCCGTCAAGCTTCACCACTACCTCTGGAAGCTCGCGACGCGCCGCGACGTGACACCTCGTCCCGACAATCGCAAGCACAAGCACTTCGCGCTCCCCGCGTTCACGCGCCGCACGCTGTGCCTCGAGGACGTGATCGCGACGATGCAGCACATCATCGCCCTCAACAGCGGCGTCACGCATTTGGCCGACGGTGCGCCGAAGGCCAGCGCCATGCCGACGCGCGGAGCCCAGTACGAAGGCCTCGCCGAGTACAAGACCTTCTTCGCCGATTTCGCCAAGAAGACCAACGGCGAGACCCTCGGCCAGATCGCGCTCATCGACCTTCACGAGAAGGACGGCGACGACGACATGGACGTGACGAAGCAGGGCCTGAAGAAGGACCGCTTCTCGTTCACCGACTTCTCCGGCGCGTTCACGCAGTGGAAGGCCTCGGTGCCCAACCTGCTCGACCGGAACTTCCCGGTCAAGCTCGATGACATCGACCATCTCGGCAACCGCCGCGTTCGCGGCGTGGGCGAGCTGCTCGAGAACCAGATCCGCGTGGGCCTGGCTCAGATGTCCCGCGTCATCCGCGACCGCATGTCCGTCCAGGACAAGACTTTGCTCACGCCCCGCAACCTCCTGAACACGGCGCCGCTCGTGGGCATCATCCGGAAGTTCTTCGGAACGTCCCAGCTGTCGCAGTTCATGGACCAGATCAACCCGCTCTCGGAGATCACCCACAAGCGCCGCCTGTCGGCCCTTGGACCGGGCGGTCTTAACCGAAAGCGCGCCGGCTTCGAAGTGCGCGACGTTCATTACACGCACTACGGCCGCATCTGCCCCATCGAGACGCCTGAAGGCCCGAACATCGGTCTGATCACCTCGCTCGCCTCCTTCGCGAAGATCAATAAGTTCGGGCTCATCGAGTCCCCTTACCGCAAGGTCTCCAAGGGCAAGACGACCGGCGAGGTCGAGTATCTCAACGCCGACGCCGAGAGCGGCATGATCGTCGCTCAGGCGAACACGCCTCTCGACAAGGATAAGATTGCCACCGACACCGTCTCCTCGCGCTCGCGCGGCGACTTCCCGGTGGTGGACCCGTCGCGCGTCGACTACATGGACATCTCGCCCATGCAGGTCATCTCGGTTTCCGCCGCGCTCGTTCCGTTCCTCGAGCACGACGACGCCAACCGCGCCCTGATGGGTGCCAACATGATGCGCCAGGCCGTTCCGCTTCTGATCCCCGAGCCGCCGTTGGTGGCGACGGGCATGGAAGAGACGGTCGCCCGCGACTCCGGTGCTTGCGTCACGGCCCGCCGTCCCGGCAAGGTGATCTACTCCTCCGGCGACCTCATCGCGGTCGCCGCGGACAACGTGAAGGGCAAGGAAGAGGCGATGGACCTCTACACCCTCCGCAAGTACACGCGCTCCAACCAGGACACGTGCATCAACCAGTCCACGACCGCGGAGACCGGCACGCACATCAAGGCCGGCGACGCGCTCGCGGACGGTTCCGCCTGCGCCCAGGGCCAGTTGGCTCTTGGTCGGAACCTTCTCGTCGGCTTCATGCCGTGGGAGGGGTACAATTACGAGGACGCCATTCTCTTGTCGGAACGCCTCGTTAAGGACGATGTTTTCACGTCGATCCATGTCTCCGAGTTCGAAGTCGAGGCTCGCGACACCAAGCTTGGACCGGAAGAGATCACGCGCGACATCCCGAACGTCGGCACTGAAGCCTTAGAGTCGCTCGACGAGACGGGCGTCGTGATTCCGTCCACCGTTGTGAGGCAAGGCGATGTGCTTGTCGGCAAGGTCACTCCGAAGGGCGAGCAGCAGCTCACGCCCGAGGAGCGCCTGCTCAAGGTCATCTTCGGCAAGAAGGCCGAGGACGTCCAGGACGCCTCGCTTCGCGTTCCCCCGGGCGTGACCGGCAAGGTCATCGCGACGCGCGTGTTCGTGCGCCGCGAGAAGCTCGCGAAGGGCGAGGAGCGCAAGCGCCTCGACGCCATCCAGGAAAAGTTGGATAACGACCTCGCGACGCTCAAGCAGCACAAGAAGGAATCTTTCGAAGCCCTCGAATCCGTCTCGCCGGCCAAGCGCAAGGACGAGAAGGAACGCCTCGAGCTCTTCTATGAGGCGATGGACGAGAAGCTCCGCTCCGATGCCGCTCGCGAGAAGGAGAACGTCAAGCAGGGCGACGATCTGGCCGTGACCGTTAACAAGGTGGTCAAGGTCTACCTCGCGTCCCGCCGCAAGATCCAGGTCGGCGACAAGCTCGCCGGCCGCCACGGCAACAAGGGCGTCGTCGCCAAGATCCTCCCGGAAGAGGACATGCCCTTCCTGCCGGACGGCACGGCGCTCGACGTCGTGCTCTCGCCGCTCGGCGTTCCGTCGCGCATGAACGTCGGGCAGCTGCTCGAGACGATGCTCGGCTGGGCGGGTCACACGCTCGGCGTGCAGACGATCAACCCGGTCTTCGACTCCGCGACCGAGGAAGAGATCTACGACGTGGTCCGCCAGGCCAAGAAGCATCTCAAGGACCAGGGCGTGCCCGAGAAATATCTCCCGAGCGACGACTGCCGCATCACGCTCTACGACGGCCGCACGGGTGAGGCCTTCCACGAGAAGGTCTCCATCGGCTACATGTACATCCTCAAGCTGAACCACCTCGTCGAGGACAAGATCCACGCCCGTTCGACGGGACCTTACAGCTTGATCACGCGTCAGCCGCTCGGCGGCAAGGCGCAGTTCGGCGGCCAGCGCTTCGGCGAGATGGAAGTCTGGGCGATCGAAGGCTACGGCGCGGCGTACATGCTTCAGGAGCTCCTGACCGTCAAGTCCGACGACGTCCAGGGCCGCACGAAGATGTATGAGGCGATCATCAAGGGAGAAGCGCCCTCCCGTCCCGGCGTGCCGGAATCCTTCAAGGTTCTCGTGAAGGAGCTCCAGGCGCTCGGTCTCAGCGTTGAACTTCTCAAGCTCGGCGCCAACGGCGCGCCCGATGGTGAGAAAGCGTCGAAGGAAGACGAGAAGGAAACGGCGGCGAGGAAATAACCATGGCTTTCATCGCGACCCCTGACAAAAAAATCTCGCTCGGCGGGAAGAAGAAGAAAAAGTCGGATTCGCTCGACTTCTTCGATTTCGACTCGATCCGTCTCTCGATCGCCTCTCCTGAACAGATCACGAACTGGTCCTACGGCGAGGTCAAGAAGCCGGAGACCATCAACTACCGCACGCTCAAGCCTGAGCGCGACGGCCTGTTCTGCGAGCGCATCTTCGGACCTGCTCGCGATTTCGAATGCGCCTGCGGCAAGTACCGCTGGGTGAAGTTCAAGGGCATCGTCTGCGACCGCTGCGGCGTCGAAGTCACCGAGTCCAAGGTGCGCCGCGAGCGCATGGGCCACATCGAACTCGCCGTGCCCGTTGCGCACGTCTGGTTCTTGAAGAAGACGCCGTCCCGCGTCGGCATCATCCTCGACATGAAGACGTCCGATCTCGAGCGCGTGGTGTACTACGCGCAGTACATCGTCCTCGAAGACCTTGTCGACACCTCCGGCCGCACGGTTTATACGACCGGTGACCTGCTTAACGAAGACGAGGTCCGCAAGGCCAAGACCGAGTTCCGCTCGAAGCTCAAGGTGGACATCGGCGCCGGCGCCATCCACACCCTCCTCTCCAAGGTCAAGCCCAAGGAAGAGTCGGCCGTGATCCTCGAGACCCTCGCGAACGTGACGTCGGAAGCGGAGCGCTCCAAGCTCATCCGCCGCCTGCGCATTCTCCAGGGCTTCATCGCCTCCGGCAACGAGCCGCAGTGGATGATACTTACCACCTTGCCGGTCATTCCTCCGGAGCTTCGCCCTCTCGTTCCTCTTGAGGGTGGCCGCTTCGCGACGAGCGACCTTAATGATTTGTACCGCAGGATCATCAACCGCAATAATCGTCTGAAGCACATCGAGGCGCTCCGCGCCCCCGAAGTGATGATCTTCAATGAGAAGCGATTATTGCAAGAGGCCGTCGATGCACTCTTCGAAAACGGTGCTCGCGGACGTGTCGTTGTGGGTGCCGGCAACCGCCCGCTCAAGTCGTTGTCGGACATCCTGAAGGGTAAGCAGGGCCGGTTCCGTCAGAACCTTCTCGGTAAGCGCGTCGATTACTCCGGTCGCTCCGTCATCGTCGTCGGTCCCAACCTGAAGCTCAACCAGTGCGGTCTCCCTAAGGAGATGGCGCTCGAGCTGTTCCGCCCGTTCATCATCCGCGAGCTCATGAAGACCGAGAGCCTCACGCTCAAGGCCGCCAAGCGCATGTTCGAGAAGGTCCGTCCGGAGATCTGGGACATCCTCGAGTTCGTGACGAAGAACCACCCGGTTCTTCTCAACCGCGCCCCCACGCTACACCGCCTCGGCATCCAGGCGTTCGAGCCCGTCCTTATTGAAGGAAAGGCCATCCAGCTCCATCCGCTCACCTGCGCGGCGTTCAACGCCGACTTCGACGGCGACCAGATGGCCGTCCACGTGCCGCTGTCCCAGGAAGCCCAGCTCGAAGCGAAGCTTCTGATGATGGCGTCTAATAACATCATGTCGCCCGCCTCCGGCAAGCCGATCGCGGCTCCGTCCCATGACATGGTGCTCGGCATCGCGTATCTCACGAAGGACAAGGCCGGCGAGAAGGGCGAGGGCATGGTGTTCGCCGACGCGGGCGAAGTCGTGACCGCGTACCAGAACCGCAAGGTCGACCTGCACGCTCGCATCAAGCTCCGCGGCTTCAATGAGATCGTCGAGCAAGGCCTGGCGAAGGGCGAGCGCGAGAACCCGAAGCTGTGGAAGGACTGCACCACGGTCGGTCGCGTCATCTTCAACGAGATCATCCCGCTCGAGCTTCGCTTCATCAACAAGCCCCAGAGCAAGAAGGATTTATCGACTCTCGTCGAAAAATGTTATAAAGAGCTCGGCCACTACCGCACCGTCCAGCTCCTGGACGATCTCAAGAACATCGGCTATCACTACGCCACCGCCGCCGGCCTCTCCATCTCGGTCTCGGACATGCACATCCCCAAGATCAAGAAGGACGAGATCGCCGAGGCGCGCAAGAAGGTCAAGACGATCGAGCAGCAGGCGAAGAACGGAGTCATCACCGAGTCCGAGCGCTACAACAAGATCATCGATATCTGGACGCACGTGACGGAGCGCATCTCCGACGTCATGTTCGACTCCATGAAGGCCGACGAGCACAGGCCTTTCAAGGTCGGCGAGTCTCGCTTCAATTCCGTGTTCCTCATGGCCGACTCCGGCGCCCGCGGTTCGCGCCAGCAGGTCCGTCAGCTGGCCGGTATGCGCGGTTTGATGGCGAAGCCTCAGAAGAAATTGACCGGCGGCGTCGGTGAGATCATCGAGCAGCCGATCGTCTCGAACTTCCGCGAGGGCCTGACCGTCCTCGAGTACTTCATCTCCACCCACGGCGGTCGCAAAGGTCTCGCCGACACCGCGCTGAAAACCGCGGACGCCGGTTATCTGACCCGCCGTCTCGTCGATGCCGCGCACGACCTCGTCATCACCGAGGAGGACTGCGGTACGATCAACGGCATCCGCCTCGGGAACCTCACCGCCGGCGACGAGATCATCGAGCCCCTGGACGAGCGCTTGCTCGGCCGCGTCGTGCTCGAGGATGTTGTCGTCACCGTGGCGGAAGGCAAGAAGACGGTCGAGAAGACCATCGTCGAAGCCAACGAGTTCGTCAATGCCGAGGCCCAGATGGAGATCAAGGCCGCCGGCCTTGAGATGGTCCGCGCCCGCTCGGTGCTGACCTGCGAAGCCCGCCAGGGCGTCTGCGCGAAGTGCTACGGCATGAACAACGCCAACGGCCGCATGGTCGAAGTCGGCGAGGCCGTCGGCATCATCGCGGCTCAGTCGATCGGCGAGCCCGGCACCCAGCTGACTCTCCGCACGTTCCACATCGGCGGCGCGGCGTCCCGCGTCACCAAGCGTTCGAACGCGCTGTCCGTCAAGGGCGGCACGGTCGAGTTCAAGAGCGTGCGCACGATCAAGAATCATGACGGCCACATTGTCGTGGTCTCGCGCGCCGGCATGGCGTTCGTCGCCGATAAAGCGACGGGTACCACGGAAGAGTTCAAGCTGCCTTACGGCGCGCGTCTGAAGATCCAGGACGGCGACAAGGTCGCTCCCGGCGGCCTCCTCGCCGAGTGGGACCCCTACACGATGCCGATCGTCTCCGAGCACGAAGGCGCGGTCGTCCTCAAGGACGTCAAGGAAGGCGTGTCCCTGCGCACCGACCTTAACAAGATCACGGGCATCGTCGAGCGCCGCATCATCGAGCAGGAAGCTCGACGCGGCGAGCGCGGCGCCGGCGCCGTCAAGCGCCTGAACCCTCGCGTCGTCGTCGAGAAGGGCGGCAAGGAGGTCGCGGTGTTCCCGCTTCCGACCGACACCATCCTGCTCGTGGCCGAGGAGCAGGCCGTGCACGTCGGCGACATCATGGCCAAGATCCCTCAAGAGATCACGAAGTCCAAGGACATCACCGGCGGTCTGCCGCGCGTGTCCGAACTCTTCGAGGCCCGCAAGCCGAAGAACCCGGCCATCATCTCCGAGATCGAAGGCGTCGTCGGCCTCGGCATCGGTGCCAAGGGCCTCGTCCAGGTCTCCGTGCGCAACGAGGAGACGGACATGGTCCGCGAATACCTCATCGCGCAGGGTAAGCATCTCGTCGTGTACGAAGGCGACCGCGTCGGCGTCGGCGAGGCTCTCACCGACGGCGCGATCAACCCCCACGACGTCCTTCACGTGAAGGGCATCAAGGAAGTCCAGGAATTCCTCGTCAACGCGATCCAGGAAGTCTACCGTCTGCAGGGCGTGACGGTCTCCGACCGTCACATCGAGTGCATCGTCCGTCAGATGCTGCAGAACGTCAAGGTTGAGACCTCCGGCGACACCTCGTTCCTCAAGGGCGAGATCGTCAACCGCTTCACCTTCGCCGCCGAGAACCGCGCGATGAAGGAGAAGGGGGGCAAGGAAGCCCAGGCCGAGCCCGTCCTGCTCGGCATCACGAAGGCCTCTTTGGCGTCGAGCTCGTTCATCTCGGCGGCCAGCTTCCAGGAAACGACGCGCGTGCTGACGCAGGCCGCGACCACGTCGCAGATCGATTACTTAAAGGGGCTTAAGGAGAACGTCATCATCGGCCATATGATCCCGGCCGGCACGGGCCTGCAAGCCCGCGAAAAACTCATCGAACTCGCCGCCCAAGCCGCGGCGAGCCAGTCGTAAGGAGACTTACTGTCATGCCTACCATCAGTCAGCTTATCCGTCTCGGACGCACGAAGAAGCGCAACAAGGCGAAGTCGCCTGCCCTGCAGGCCTGCCCGCAGAAGCGGGGCGTCTGCACGTTGGTGAAGACCACGACCCCGAAGAAGCCTAACTCGGCCCTGCGCAAGATCGCGCGCATCAAGCTGACCAATGGGATCGAGGTGACCGGCTACATTCCCGGCGTCGGCCACAACCTGCAGGAGCACTCGATCGTCATGATCCGCGGCGGCAAGGTGAAGGACCTTCCCGGCGTGCGCTACCACATTCTCCGCGGCGTCCTGGACGCTTCCGGCGTCGACGGCCGCAAGCAGGGCCGATCGTTGTATGGGGCCAAGCGCCCTAAGAAAGACGCGCCCAAGTGATTTAGAGAGGATATAGAACATGCCCCGCAAAGGACTTCGCCCCCGTGACCGCCGCCCTCCGCCTCCCGCGGACTATCGCTATAAGTCGGTGCTCGTCTCGCGCCTGATCAACAAGCTCGACCACGCCGGCCGCAAGGCCCAGGCCGAGCGCGTGATGTACGACGCGCTCGAGATCGTGGCCGAGAAGACGAAGGAGCCCGCGCTCGACGTCTTCACCCGCGCCATCGAGAACATCCGCCCGCTCCTCGAGGTCAAGGCCCGCCGCGTCGGCGGAGCCACCTATCAGGTGCCGATCGAAGTGTCGGTGACCCGCTCCACCACGCTCGCCATGCGCTGGATGCTCGACGCGGCCCGCGCCAAGTCCGGCAAGCCGATGGCCGAGCGCCTCGCCGAGGAGATCCTCGCGTCGAACAAGAAAGAAGGCATCGCCTTCAAGAAGCGCGAAGACACCCACAAGATGGCCGAAGCCAATCGCGCGTTCGCGCACTATCGCTGGTAAAGCAGCGATAGTGCTTTACTAATAAACATACTGAACCAAGGTTAATAGACAATGCCCCGAGAAACGACGCTCGATAAAGTCCGCAACATCGGCATCATCGCGCACATCGATGCCGGCAAGACCACCACGACCGAGCGCATTCTCTATTACACCGGCCGCATCCACAAGATCGGCGAGGTCCACGACGGCGCGACGACCACGGACTGGATGCCTCAGGAGCGCGAGCGCGGCATCACGATCACCGCGGCGGCGACCTTCTGCAAGTGGAAGAAGGGCGACAACGAGTATACGATCAATATCATCGACACCCCCGGCCACGTGGACTTCACGGCCGAGGTCGAGCGCTCGCTGCGCGTGCTCGACGGCGCGGTGGTCTGCTTCGACGGCGTCCAGGGCGTTGAGCCGCAGTCCGAGACCGTGTGGCGCCAGGCCGACAAGTACCATGTGCCCCGCGTCGTCTATGTCAACAAGATGGACCGCATGGGCGCGGACTTCTACATGTCGTATGAGTCCATCATCAAGATGCTCGGCGCGAACGCCGTGCCGATCCAGTTGCCCATCGGCTCTGAATCCGATTTCGTCGGCCTCGTCGATTTGATCAAGATGAAGGCCCTTATCTGGAAGGGTGAGGAGCTCGGCGCCGAGTGGGACGAAGTCGAGATCCCCGCCGACATGAAGGAAGAGTGCGAGAAGTACCACGCCACCATGGTGGAGAAGATCGTCGAGTTCGACGACGCCCTCATGGAGCGCTACCTCAACGGCGACACCAAATTCACTCAGGACGAGCTCAAGAAGACGCTGCGCAAGGGCGTTCTCCTGTGCAAGATCTTCCCCGTGCTGTGCGCTTCCTCTTATAAAAACAAGGGCGTTCAGCCCATGCTTGACGCGGTCATCGACTTTCTGCCGTCGCCCCTCGACCTGCCGCCCACCCAGGGCCATGACATCTTCGATACCGAGAAGATCGTGGAGCGCAAGTCCTCCGACAGCGATCCCTTCTCGGCGCTGATGTTCAAGATCCAGACCGACCCCTTCGTCGGTAAGCTGATCTTCTTCCGCGTCTACTCGGGAGTTCTGCGCGCCGGCGATACCGTGATGTTCGGCAACAACCGCAACACGGAGCGCATCGGCCGCATCCTGCGCATGCACGCCAACCAGCGAGAAGAGATCAAGGAGATCTTCGCCGGCGACATCGGCGCCACCGTGGCCTTGAAGAACGGCCGCGTGGGCTATACGATGTGCGATCCGGATAAACCCGTCCTTCTCGAGCAGATCACCTTCCCCGAGCCCGTCATCTCCGTCGCCATCGAGCCGAAGACGAAGGCCGACGAAGAGAAGATGGCTAATGCCATGTCACGCCTCGGTGAAGAAGACCAGACCTTCCGCATCAAGACCGACGTCGAGACCGGCCAGACGATCATCTCCGGCATGGGCGAGCTGCACCTCGACATCATCGTCGACCGCATGAAGCGCGAGTTCAAGGTGGAAGCGAACGTCGGCGAGCCGCAGGTCGCCTACCGCGAGACCGTCCGCAAGACCGTCACGGAAGAAGGCAAGTTCATCCGCCAGTCCGGCGGCCGCGGCCAGTACGGCCATTGCGTCCTCAAGATCGAGCCGCAGCCGATGAACAAGGGCTTCGAGTTCATCAACGACGTCAAGCAGGGCCGCATCCCGCGCGAGTTCATCCCCGCGGTCGAGAAGGGCGTGCGCGAGGCTCTGGACGGCGGCGCGTTGGCCGGCTTCCCGATCGTCGACATCAAGGTCACGCTCCTCGACGGCTCCTACCACGATGTCGACTCGAACGAGATGGCGTTCAAGATCTGCGGCGCCATGGCGCTGCGCTCGGGCTGCCAGAAGGCGTCCCCGACCATCCTCGAGCCGATCATGAAGTGCGAGGCGACGACCCCGGAGCAGTACGCCGGCGACGTCATCGGCGACCTCAACAGCCGCCGAGCTAAGATCTCCGAGATGGGCGACCGCGGTCACTTGAAGTTCGTCAAGTGCACCGTGCCGCTGTCGGAGATGTTCGGCTACGCCACCGTCGTACGCTCCATCTCGCAGGGCCGCGCCTCCTTCACCATGGAGCCGAGCCACTACGAGGAAGTCCCGAACAACGTTCTGAAGGGCATCGTCGAGAAGCACAACGCCGCCCTCGCTTCCGGCGAGAAGACGACCCGTTAAAAATCCAGGAGAATAATTCACATGTCCAAGGCTAAATTCGAGCGCACCAAGCCGCACGTCAACGTCGGAACCATCGGCCACGTCGACCATGGCAAAACGACCCTGACGGCCGCGATCACCAATTATCTCTCGA
>CAZIBN010000078.1:3838-14301 GCA_964537395.1 uncultured Elusimicrobia bacterium | reverse complement strand
GAGATCCACTCAAGGTCGTCGAGGCGCTTGAGCAGGCTCACATCGAGGGTCAGGCCGAAGCGCAGCCCGGGGGCGCGGCGCTCATCGAGCGCGTGCTGGAGGCCGTGCTCGAACAGCATCTTCTCCCAGGCGAGCGCGGTGCTGTTCAAAGCCTTTTGGTACGCCTTCACCCTTGCGGGCGTCTCCTTCTGCCCCGCGGCCGCGGCCATCGCGTCCTTCGCGGCGTCGGCCAGGGCCTTGGCCTTCTTGCCCGGCTTGTAAAGCGGCTGCCAGTCGGTGATGCGGCGCTTCCAGGAATCCTTGAAGCGCGCGTATTGCGTGACGGCGATCTCCTCGTCGAGGAAGACGATCTCTCCATCGCCGAAGCCCGGGCCGCCCTTGTCGGCGCCGACCGCGTTGTAGCCGTCCTCGTCCACCGGCCAGACGAGCTCGAGGCGGACGCGCTCGGTCTTCTCCCAGGACCCGAGGACGAGCTTGCCCTGCTGCGAGAGCTTCAGGCGCTGACGCGGGCTCTTGCCGTCGACCGGGACGGCCCAGAGCGGGAGCTTGTCGAGGGCGGGAGTCTTATCATCGGCGCGCGACAGGCGACGCGCCAGGCCCTGCGCGTCGGCGGCTTCACCTTTCGCGTCGAACGCGAACAATTTTACAGACGCGGCGTGCGCGGGCGCCGCGAGCAAAGCCGTGAGGAGCAGCGCCTTCATCACAGCCCCCGTCGGCGCCAGGCGAGCTTGATGTCCTCCCAGTGCCCCGGGCCGAAGTACAGGAGGTAGGCGGACAGGCCCGCGAGCAGGCGCGCGCGCGAGGCGTTGTCGCCGCCGAGAAGCTGGATGGCGGTGAGCGCGGCGGCCACCGCGGCGAGCCACCGGAGCTTGACCGGGATGACGAACATCACGAGCACCTCCCGGTCGGGCGCCAGGCGGGCGAACGCGAGGAAGTTCGCCAGATGCACGGGGCCGTTGTCGCCGGAGGCGCCCGTCATGAGCGCCGCGGCCGTCGACATCAGCACGCCGATCAGGAGGAACACGGTGAGCTTGAACTCGCCCCAGGCCGATTCGAGCGCGCTCAGGACGGCGAAGATCATCGCGAGCCAGAGCATCATCCAGAGAAGGCTCGACTGAGGCGGGACGATGAGGAACGTGACGGCGCGCCAGACCTGGCCGTGGAGCAGCGCTTGCGGATCGAGGTCGAGGGCCGCGACGAACTCGGGTTTGGAGGCGGCGAAGAGCGCGGCCGCCGCGGTCATCGCGGTCAGCAGGCCGGGGAGTCCGGGAACAGCAAGGAATCCGAACCGGCGTTCGAGGCGGTCCACCCAGGCTCCGTCCATGGCGGCCAGAATAGCATAAGCCCGTTTCAAATTGGTGTCAGGCCTACCGGTAGTTACAGTATTTCCCACCCACAGCTTCTCGTAATACTGTAACTACCGGTAGGCCTGACACCATATTTTGTTCAATAAGATCATGGACTGGATCGGGGAGCTTGAGCGCGCGGGATTGTCGCCGCTTCGTGATGAGCCGCTCTCCCGCCACACCAGCTTCAAGATCGGCGGTCCGGCGGACGCCTTCGTGACCGCGAAGACGCGGGCTCAGGCTTCTTCGGCGCTGTCGATCGCGCACGCGTCGGGCGTGCCGGTTTTTTTCCTCGGCTGGGGCTCGAACCTTCTCGTCCGCGACGGCGGCATCCGCGGCCTGACCTTGGCGTTGGGCGGCGACTTCGAAAAGATCGAATTCCCCGGGCCGGAGCTTGTCCGCGCGGGCTCGGCCTCGCGCGTGCCGCAGCTGGTCGTGAGCTGCGCGGAGAAAGGCCTGTCGGGGCTCGAGCCGATCGTGGGCGTGCCCGGCTGCGTGGGCGGGGCGCTCGTCATGAACGCGGGCACGCGCGAGGGGGAGCTCGGGCCGTTCGTGGAGGAGGTCGAAACCCTGGATCCGACGGGAAGCCCGTGCGTGGTCGCCCGGCAAAGCCTGAGCTTCGGCTATCGTTCTAGTAATCTTGGGAAATCGCTCATTTTATCGGCGCTGCTCCGGTTGAAGCGCGGGGTCAAAGCTGATATAATGGCCCTCGTCGGCCGTCAGCAGCAAACGCGTCTCCGGACCCAGCCTATCCATACCTTTAATGTCGGATCCACTTTTAAAAATCCACCCGGTCTTTTCGCCGCGCAAATGATCGAGCAACTGGGCCTGAAAGGCCATGCCCTCGGCGGTGCGCGAGTCTCTCCGATGCATGCCAACTTTATCGAGAACTTCGCCGGGGCCAAGGCCTCCGATGTCCTCGCTCTCGTCGACCTCATCTCGGAGCGGGTCCTCGCGGCCAGCGGCGTGAAGCTCGAGCTCGAGATGAGGATCGTCGGTGAATAACTTCTCCTCGAACGGCCGCCGCCGCTTCCGCGTCGTCGCCAGGCCCAAGACCCGAGCCCGCCGCGTCCGCGTGGCCGCCGCCTTCGCCGTCGTTTCAGCGCTCGGCGCCGTCGCCTTCGTCACCGTCCGCAAGCTCGCGGCCGACTTCCGCCTTCCGGTCGCTTCAGCCTCGCACGCCGACGCCGCCGTGATCGTCGAGGGCCCCGAGCCGCTGCGCATGCTCGCGCAGGCCGCCGCCGACGAGTTCCCCGGCACGGCCGGCGACAAGGCCGAGGCGCTCAAGACGAGGTTCCCCTCGCTCTCGGATGTGAGCGTGCGCCGGAACTGGACGGAGAAGACGGCGACGCTGACGCTCGTCGTTCGCCGCGCGCTCGCGCCCGCCAGGCGCCTCGGCAAGCCCGCCGGTTTTCTGAGCGATGACGGCGTGGTCTTCGCGGCTCCCGAGGGCGCGTTCATGCTCGCCGGGCCCTCGGTCGAGGTCGCGGGCGCCTCCACCGAAGAGCTCTCCGCGCTCGCGCGCGAGTGGCCGGTCCTTTCCGCTGCCGGCTCTTTCCCCGCGGCGCTGACCGGGATGTCGTATAGCTCTCAAGAGGACGGCTGGGTGGCGAGCCTCGCCGATGGGACGAGCGTTCTGTGGGGGCGGCTCGAGTGGACTCGGGAGAAGCTCTCGCGGCTGTCGGAAGCGGTGGCCGACGCTCACGCGAAGGAGCCCGGCGCGTTTTCCGCGGATCTGCGCTGGTTCGAAGACGGAAAGGTTCTGCTTAAGCCGGCCGTCGTGCAAGTGGGGAAACTGAGATGAAGAGGCACCCGAAGCAGGAGCTCGTGGCCGGACTCGATGTCGGAAGCGGGCGGATCACCTGCCTGATCGGCGCGCCGGACACCGCGACCGGCACGGTCAAGGTGCTCGGCGGGGCCAGCGTCGTTTGCCGCGGCGTGAAGGGCGGCGTGGTCATCAACATCCTCGAAGCGGCCGCCGCGGCGACGCGCGCCGTCGAGGAAGCCGAGGCGGCCGTCGGCGCCACCGTTTCCCAGGTCTGGCTCGGCGTGCGCGGCGCCCACCTCCAGTCCTTCAACAACCGCGGCGCGTTCAACATCGCCCGCACCGACCGTGAGATCACGGCGGCCGACGTGGATTCCGTCGTCGGCAACGCGAAGGCCATCCCACTGTCCAACGACCGCGAGATCCTGCACGTCGTGCCCCAGGGATTCTCCCTCGACCGCCAGCGCGGCGTGCCTCATCCGGTCGGCATGGAGGCGTCGCTGTTGGAGGTGGATGTCCATATCGTCACCGCCTCGAGCGCGCACCTCAACAACATCATGAAGACCGTCGGCAAGGCTGGCTTCCATGTCGTCGAGCCGGTGTACGGCCTGCTCGCCGCCGGCGAGCTGCTCGTGACGCCCGAGGAGAAGGAGCTCGGCTCGGTGCTGATCGACCTCGGCGGCCAATCGCTGTCGATCGGCGTGTACTGCGAGGGCGCGATCAAGTACTCGAAGGAGATCTCGATCGGCTCTGATTTCATCACGCGCGACCTCGCGGTGGGCTTGAAGACCTCGATCGCGACGGCGGACCGCATCAAGATCGAGCACGGCATCGCGCACCCTTCACTCCTGAACGGCGACGCGGATGTGGACTGCCACGGCATCGACGGTCGCACGCCTTTGCGTATCAAGACGAGCACGATGATGGGTATTATTTTACCGCGGGTCGAGGAGATCTTCTCGGTCGTCGCCGAGGACCTCCAGAACTCCTCCTACGCCGACATCGTCACCCCCGGCGGCGCGATCCTCACCGGCGGCGGCTCGCTGATGCGCGGCACGGTCGAGGCCGCGCACCAGATCCTCGGCCTGCCCGTGCGCCTTGGCGTGCCGCATCCCGACATGGTTCATTCTGAAGAGCGCTGGCTGTCGCCCGTTTACTCGACCGCCCTGGGCCTGCTGCTGTACGGCGGGACGCCGCGGTGGGGCCTGAGCGACGGGCGCACGGTCAAGCGCCAGAAGTCGGTGTGGATGCGAAAGATCTCGGCGCTGCTCCAGGAGCTCTTTTGAGAATACAGCTCGCGGAGGACTTCGACGAGAAGCGCACGATCATCAAGGTCGTCGGCGTCGGCGGCGCGGGCTGCAACGCGATCAATCGCATGGTCGAGGCCGGGCTCGAGGGCGTGGAGCTCATCGCCGCGAACTCGGATTCCCAGGTCCTGCGCAAGTGCCAGGCCCACGTCAACATCCAGCTCGGAGAGCAGTCGGCGCGCGGCCTCGGCGTCGGCGGCGACGCGTCGAAGGGCCGCGCGGCGGCCCTTGAGACCGAAGGCCAGTTGCGCGAGGTCCTGCAGGGCGCGGACATGGTGTTCGTGACCACCGGCATGGGCGGCGGCACCGGCACCGGCGGCGGCCCCGTCGTCGCGCGCCTGGCCAAGGAGCTCGGGGCGCTGACCGTCGGCATCGTCACGCGCCCGTTCGAGTTCGAGGGCCTGCGCCGGGCGTCGATCGCCGATCTGGGCATCCAGGAGATGCGCCAGTCCGTGGACACCTTGCTCGTGATCCCGAACCAGCGCCTCTTCGACGTCATCGATCAAGACAGCACCCAGGAGAGCGCCTTCCGCCTCGCCGACGACGTCCTGCGAAAGTCGGTGCAGTCCATCTCGGACCTGATCACCGTTCCCGGCCTGATCAACCTCGACATGAGCGACCTGCGCGCCGTCATGAAGGACGCGGGCGAGGCCCTGATCGGCATCGGCGAAGCGTCGGGCCCCGGCCGCGCGCTGAGCGCCGCGCGCGAGGCGATGAGCTCTCCTCTGCTCGAGAACGTCGTCATCGACGGCGCGAAGGGCCTCATCGTCAACATCGCCGGACGCCAGGCCACGCTGAAGACCTCCGAGATCGAGGAGATCGTGGCGACGATCCAGGGCACGGCGAGCCCCGAGGTGAATTTCAAGATGGGCAACGTGTACAACGAGTCGCTCGGCGAAGCGATCCGGGTGACCGTGATCGCGACGGGCTTCCCGTCCAAGCGCTCCCGCGGCGCGTTCCGCGCCGCGAGCGGGCGCTCCGTGCCGGGCTCGCGCCCCGCGCCGTTGGCCGAGGAGCCGTCGGACGCGCAGCTGCTCAACAAGCTCAATGAGACCGACCGCTGGACCAAGCCCGCCTATCTACGCATGAAAGTGAGGAAACTCCGCTGATGACTCTCCAAGAACTGCTCCAAGTCCTGGTCAATAAGCACGGCTCCGACCTTCATGTCCGCTCCGGCGGTCCCGCGTATATAAGAATCGACGGAGAGCTCGTCCTGGCCGCTCCCGAGGCCATCCCGACCGAGCAGGTCGAGGCGATGCTCAAGCAGGTCGCGCCCGCGCGCGCGTATAAGATATTCGAGGAGCGCGGCGAGTGCGACTTCTCGTTCCAGGCGGGCGAGGTGGCGCGCTTCCGCGTCAACGCCTACAAGCAGCGCCAGCGCCTCTGCCTCGCGGTGCGTTTCATCACGACCCAGATCCCGACCTTGCAGGACCTGCGCCTGCCGGTCGCGACGCTCAAGAAGATCTCCGAGAACAGCCGGGGGCTCGTGCTCGTCACCGGGATCACGGGCGCCGGCAAATCGTCGACGCTGGCCGCGATGATCGACTACATCAACGAGAACCGCGCCGAGCACATCATCACGATCGAGGACCCGATCGAGTTCGTGCACAAGGACAAGAAGGCGATCGTCAGCCAGCGTGAGATCGGCGAGGACACGCGCACCTATACCGAAGGCCTCCGCATGGCGATGCGCCAGGATCCGGACGTCATCCTGATCGGCGAGATGCGCGACCTGGAGACGACCCAGGCGGCCCTCACCGCGGCCCTGACCGGCCATCTGGTGTTCGCCACGTTGCACACGGTGGACGCGATCCAGACCATCGGCCGCATCGTGGACCTCTTCCCGCCGCACCAGCAGCCGTTGATCCGCATCCAGCTCGCCGAAAGCCTGCGCGCGATCGTGAGCCAGCGCCTGCTGCCGTCGACGAAGGGCGGTCGCGTTCCTTCTGTGGAGATCTTGATCAACACGCCGCATGTTCGCAAGCAGATCGAGGACAACAAGGCCGTGGAGATCATCCAGGCCCTGCAGAAGGGGCAGTTCTACGGCATGATCACCTTCAACCAGTCCCTGGTCAAGCTTTTCAAGGACGGCCTCGCGACCGAGGCCGAGGTCCTGGCCGCCGCGACGAGCCCGGACGACCTGAAGCTGGCGCTTCGGGGCATCGAGCAGGAAATCAAGCCGGCATAAGAGAGGGTTTTCATCATGTTTGCTGAAGGGTATATCGGGATCGCCGGAACCATCGGAGTCGGAAAATCCACGCTGACGCAGGACCTCGCCAACGCGCTGAACTTCGAGGCCATCCTCGAGGAAGTGGACGGCAACCCGTATCTGGAGCCCTTTTACGGGGACATGAAGACGTACGGGACGATGATGCAGGTGTGGCTGCTCAACCACCGCTTCCGCCAGCACCGCGAGTTCGTCACGCGCATCAGCCTCGGGAAGATCCGCGGCGTCGTGCAGGACCGCACGATCTGGGAAGACACGATCTTCGCGCGCATGCTCAACCAGCACCCCGACAAGATCATCACGGACATGGACTACAACACCTACCTGGACCTCTTCGACAACATGGTCCTGCGCGAGCTGGTGTTCCCTCAGATCCTGATCTACCTCGACTGCAGCCCCGAGACCGCGATCAAGCGCATCAACTCACGCGGCCGCATGATGGAGTCCGCGGTCAGCCTCGACTACCTGCGCATGCTCAAGGAGAACTACGACCAGTTCATCGGCGAGATGGAGCAGGCGGGCGTGCGCATCCTGCGCATCAAGTGGGAGACCTTCCAGCCCGTCAGCGAGGTCGTGCGCATGGTGCACGAGTACTCGCTCAAGCCGTCGAGCTTCACGAAGTGGGTGCGCCCGCTGCGCCGCACGCCCGCGATGAAGGCAAAAATCATCGCTCCGCAGGAGAAAGCTCCTGTCTAATTCGACGATCGCCGCTGGCGCCTGGATCGAGCGGGACGGTTTCCTGCTTGAGCCGCGTCTTTCGGCTTTAGGGCTGAAGCATGGGTTCACCACGCGCCGCAAAGGGTCCATGAAGGAGGCGTCCCAACGGGACGCCGCGTCCGCTGTTCTCGAGCTGCCCGATCCCTTGCTGTTAAAACAAGTCCACGGCATCGCCATCCATCGCGCGGCCCATTCCGCGAACGGTCTCGAAGGCGATGGATGGACCTTGGGCCCCGGGGACGAAGGTCTCTGCGTCGCCGTGTACGTCGCCGACTGCATGCCGCTGTATCTGTGGTCGGACGACGGGAAGTACGCCGGCGTCTTTCACGCGGGCTGGAAGGGCATGGCTGCAGGCATGCCCGCCAAGGCCGTCGAAGCGCTCGTCGAGCGCGGAGCCAAGGCGTCCCGGCTTCAGGCGGCGTTCGGGCCTCACATCAGCGTCAACGTCTACAAGGTGGGGGACGAATTGAAGAACTCGTTCCCGGAGTCGTCGTTTATCAGGAACGGCAACGAAATATATCTAGATCTCGACGCCGACGCGCGTCGCCAGCTCATCGAAGCGGGGATCCCGTCCGAGATGATCGGCCCCGCCGCCCCATGCACGCTCTCGAACCCGGACGTCTATCATTCCTTCCGACGCCAGAAGGACGGCGCGCGCATGCTCGCCTTCCTGTCGCTCGACCGGAGACCCTCATGATCTCGCCGCGACGCGCTCTGCGCGATGTCTTCCCCTATCAGCCCGGCAAGTCCATCGCCTCGGTGCAACGCGAGCTGGGCCTCAAGACCGTGGTCAAGCTCGCGTCAAACGAGAATCCCCTGGGGCCCTCGCCGCTCGCGATGGCCGCCTACCGCAAAGCCGAGAAGTCGTGCGGGCTGTATCCCGAAGGCACGAGCCCCGAGCTGCGCGCGGGCCTCGCTCTTTTTCATCAGGTCGAGCCCGAGTCGATCATCGTCGGCAACGGCTCGGACGAGATCATCCGCCTCCTCTGCGAGGCGTTCCTCGACCCCGAGGACGAGGTCGTGGTCTCTCAGCACGCCTTCATCCGCTTCAAGCAGCAGGCCTCGATGATGGGTGCGCGCGTCATCGAGGTGCCGATGACGGACTGGACGCACGACCTGGCGCTGATGGCGCAGGCCGCGAGCCCGCGCACGAAGCTGATCTTCGTCGCCAACCCGAACAATCCGACCGGCACCTACAACACTCAGGAGGAGGTGGAGGCGCTGCTCGCCGCGGTGCCCAAGACCTCTCTCGTCGTTCTCGATGAGGCCTATTTCCAGTACGCGGCGGGAATATCCGGCTACACGAACAGCCTGCCCGATCTCGTGCGCGAGCACGACAACCTCGTCGTGCTGCGCACCTTCTCGAAGGCCTACGGCCTCGCCGGCCTGCGCGTCGGCTACGGCGTCGCCGACCCCGAGCTCATCGGCTGGCTCGACCGCATCCGCATGCCGTTCAACGTGAACCTTCCGGCCCAGCGCGCCTGCCTCGAGGCGTTGAAGGACGGCACGTTCGTGAAACGCGCTGTGGCCGTCAACGACGCCCAGCGCGCCGTCGTCTCGCGCACGCTCGGCGAGATGGGCTTCGGGGTCGGCGACTCGGCCACCAATTTCGTGTTCGCGCGCAGCCCGATCCCGGGCCGGGAGCTGTTCAAGGCGCTGCTTCGCCAGGGCGTGATCGTCCGGTCTCTTGATGAGTATGGCCTCCCGCACTTCGTCCGCGTCTCGATCGGGACCGCGGCCCAGAACAAGGCGCTCTTCGCCGCGCTCAAGAAGGTCCTCGCGAAGGTTCCGGCATGACGAGAAGGAAAGGTCTCGTCATCGCGATGGACGGCCCGGCCGGGGTGGGCAAGTCCACGGTCGGCGGCCTTGTGGCCAAGTCGCTCGGCTACAAATTCATCAATACCGGCGAGATGTATCGAGCCCTGACTTGGAAGGCCCTCGAAGACGGGCTCGATTTGAACGACAACGAAGGTGTACTCGACCTGGCGAAGTCGCTGAAATGGGAATTCAAGCCCGTCGACGAAGCGGGAACGACCCTGAAGACTTTTATCAATGGCACCGGCGTCACCCAGCAGATCCGAGAAGAACGAGTGAGCGTCAATTCATCGCTCGTGGCCGGAAACCCCGGGGTGCGGAAATTCTTGTCCAAGCTCCAGCGCGACCTGGGCGAGGGTGGCAGCATCGTGATGGAAGGCCGCGACATCACGACAAACGTCTTCCCCGACGCGGATGTGAAGATTTATCTGGACGCGAGCCCCGAGGAGCGCGCCGACCGACGCTACCGGCAGCTCAAGGCCGCGGGACAGGAGGCAGACAGGGACAAGATCCTGGCCGCCATCCTCAAGCGCGACCTCAACGATCTTAAGCGCGAGATCAATCCGCTCAAGCAGGCGCCCGACGCGCTCGTCATCGACTCGACGAAGCTGACGATGCATCAGGTCGCCGACAAGATCCTGCGCCGCATCCGAAAAGGCGCGAAGGCGAAGGGCCATGGAAAATGAATCCCGCCGACGCCAACACCCCGCTGCGGATATTCTCCGAGGACCTGGTGCGTGGGCTGATGACCGCCATCTGGGGCATCAAGGTCACGGGGCTCGAGAACGTGCCGCTCGAAGGACCTCTGATCATCGCCTGCAACCATGTGAGCCTCATCGATCCGCCCTTGATGTCGGTCACGGTGGCGTCCCGCCGGCGGCCGTTCGGGATCGGCAAGAAGGAGCTGTTCGAGAAGCCTCTCCTTGGCTGGTGGCTGCGCAACACGGGCAACATCCGGCTCGACAGGAGCGGCGACGCGACCTCGGCGATGCGGGCGGCGCTCGACCTGCTGGGGAAGGGCGGCTGCCTGGCGATCTTCCCGGAGGGCACGCGCGTCAAGCCCGGGGAGAAGCGCCCGCCGAAGGCCGGCGTGGCGTTCCTGTCGGCGCGATCGGGCGCGCCCGTCGTGCCGGTTCGGGTTTTGGGCACGGCCGAATTCCCGTTGAGATTTCCGTTGGAAGTGCGTATCGGCGCGCCGCTGGCGCCGCCGAAGTCGGAGGACCGGGAGACCGGTCTGGCGTACGCGAAGTCGGTGATGGAAAGTATTCACTCGCTTTGACGATAAA
>CAZIBN010000078.1:0-3738 GCA_964537395.1 uncultured Elusimicrobia bacterium | reverse complement strand
GCGGACCTGCGCCCCGTGCGCCAGCCCGAGAAGATGATCGGCACCGGCGTGCGCTGCCTCGTCATCGAGGTCAATCAGTCCAAGCGCCAGCTCGTGCTGTCCCGCAAGGCCGTCCTCGAGGATGAGGCGGGCAAGCGCAAGGTCAAAATAATGGAAGAATTGCGGGGCGGCGAGATTCGCATCGGGCGCATCGTCCGCGTCTCGGTCGATGGGCTTTTGATCGACATCGGCGGCCTCGAGGGCACCGTTAAGCCTGTCGACATGGCCTGGGGCACCGCCAAGCCCGGCGCCTTCGAGCGCGGCCAGAAGCTGAAGGTCAAGGTGCTCTCCAAGCCCGCGAAGCCCGGAGATCCCGTGTTCCTCGGCATCAAGCAGCTCCAGTCGAACCCGTCGGACGCGATGCGCAAGAAGTTCCTGCCTAAGTCCACCGTCACCGGCAAGATCACCGAGGTCGGCGCGCACGGCGTGCGCTTTCAGGTGGATCCGAAGACCATCGCCTTCGCGCCCGCCGCGGAGTGCGACGCGGACGTGATCTACAAGATCGGCGACGAGGCCACCGGCATCGTCACCGGCATCGACTCGACGGCGTTCGAGGTGCGCGTCTCGCTGGCCCGCTTCAACGAGATCAAGGACCGCAAGCGCGTCGCGCAGTACATGAAGGCCCCGCCGCCTCTGACGCTCGGCCAGATACTGTCCCCGGAGGATCAGGAAGGGTGACGCACCACGCCGTAGACGAAGTCCGCCTGAAGCCGGTCAAGAGCCCCTGGGCCTTGGCCGGCGGCTGGCTCAGCGCGCGCGCCGTGGCCATAGCGGCCGCGCTCGCGGTCGTTTCGCTGTTTGGGACTTTGATGTTCACGCTGCGGGATAAGCCGCTCCCTCGCCATCAGGCGGGCTTCCCGGCGCCGCCTCAGGTGGCGTCTCAGATCACGGCGGCGCAGGAGCGCCTTAAGGTGAACCCGCAGGACATCGTGGCGCTCGTCGAGCTCGGGACATTGAAGTTCGAAAAGGGAAAGGATTCCTACATCGAGGCGATCGGCGATCTGGAGGAAGCTCGAGACCTTGGCGCTCTCGATCCGCGCATCTTCTATTGCCTCGGCATCATGTATCAGGAGGAAGGTCTGTTCCCGTTCGCGCTGACCGAATACAAGCGCTTCCTGCGCCACTATCCCGAGGACAAGGAGGTCCGGATGCTGATGGCGAAGCTCTACTACCGCATGGCCCTGTTCAACGAGGCCGTCGGTGAGTACGAGCGCCTGAAGTTTCAGGATCCGCGCGATCCTCTCATCGAGGAGAACCTCGGGCTGAGCCTGCTGAGCGCGAAGCTCATCGATCGCGCCGTCGGCTCGTTCGCCCAGATGAAAGCCCATGGCGGCGACTTCGCCCTGCGCGCGGAGTACTACCTCGGCCTGATCGCGCTCGATGCCGGCAAGTACCAGGAAGCCTACGATCACTTCGTCGCGGTCGGCCCGGCCGTACTTCCCGGGCTCGAGACTCAGCGGGTCCCGACGGGGCTTGCGATGGCCGCGCAGAAGCTCGGCAAGTGGGAAGAGGCGCGCGTGGCCTGGGAGACGGCCCTGAGGGCCGCGCCCGGCGACGCAAAGGCCACGGCGGCCCTGAAGGAGTCGACGCGTCGCGCCATCGCCGCCAAGAAGGCTGTGGACGCCGCCGCCGAGAAGGCCAAGCGCGAGGCGGACCGGGCCGCGGAGAAAGCGCGCAAGGATGCCGAGAAGGCGGCCGCGGCGGCGAAGAAGAAGTGATCGATCTCGCGGCGCTGGCGCGTCGCTACGGCACGCCGCTGTATGTGTATGACGCGGCGATCGTCCGGGATCGCTACCACGCGCTGCGCGGCGCCTTCACGCGCCCCGTCCTCGTCTGCTACGCGCTGAAGGCCAACTCGAGCAAGGCCGTCGCGTCCGTGCTCGCTCGCGAAGGCGCAGGGGCGGACATCGTCTCCGGCGGTGAGCTTCAGCGCGCGATGCGCGCCGGCTTCAGGCCTGCGCGCATCGTCTTCTCGGGCGTCGGAAAGACCGAGGAGGAGATGGCTGCCGGCCTGCGCGCCGGCGTGAAGGCCTTCAACATCGAGTCCTCCGAAGAGCTGGACGCCCTGGCGCGCGTCGCGGGCCGTTTGAAAAAACGGGCTCCCGTCTCCATTCGGCTCAACCCCGATATAAATGCCCGGACTCATCCCCATATCACCACGGGACGCGCCGAGAACAAGTTCGGCGTGGAGTCCGCGGAAGCCCTTGCCTTGTACCGCCGCGCGGCCTCAGATGCCCGCCTGCGCGTCGCGGGCATCCAGTGCCACATCGGCTCGCAGATCACCTCCCTGGCGCCCTACAGGCGCGCCGCGGCCGTCGTGGCGGGCCTCGCGGCCTCGCTGAAGAGGCAGGGCATCGCGCTTGATTTCGCGGATCTGGGGGGAGGGCTCGGCATCTCCTACAAGGACGAGACCCCGCTTGACCCGAAGGCCCTCGTGAAGACCCTGGAAGCGGCCTTCGCGGGGCAGCCCGAGCTCGAGCTTCTCGTCGAGCCGGGGCGCTATCTCGTCGCCGACGCGGGCCTGCTGCTCACGAAGGTCCTCTATCGCAAGCTCACGTCGAAGCGCCGCTTCGTCATCGTCGACGGCGCCATGACGGACCTGCCCCGGCCCGCGCTGTACAACGCCTGGCATCCCGTGCAGGTCGTCGCACCCCGCCGCGGGAAGAAGACCATGGCGGACGTCGTGGGACCCGTCTGCGAGTCGGGGGACTTCCTCGCGCGGCAAAGACCGCTTCCGCCCCTCGAGCGGGGGGACCTTCTCGCCGTGCTCAAGGCCGGCGCCTACGGCTTCGCCATGAGCAGCCAGTACAACTCGCGTCCCCGCGCCGCCGAGGTCCTGGTGGATGGGGGGAAGGCGAGGCTGGCGAGGCGACGGGAGACGTACGCGGACCTGACGAGGGGGGAGATCTGACATGGCGAAAAACAAAAACACCATCAAGAAGGATCGTCCCGCTCCGCCGCTGCCGACGGAAGCCCTGTCACCCCGAGGGACGCTGATCGCGGGGGCGGGGGGAGCGCTCGTGGTCGCCGGATTCGTGCTTCTCTCCTTTGCCGACGCGCTGGGCCGCAACCTGCCCGCGCTGGTCTCCCCGTTCCTCCTGATCGGCGGCTACGCCGCGATCGGCGTCGGTCTTTTCCTGCCTCCCGCCCCTCCCCCGCCTCCCGCCCTTTAAATCCCGGAAAAACCATGTAAGGCGACGAGCTCCGATTATTGAGCTCCGCCTTTGGGTGTTTTTCGGGATCCCGCGAACCACCTCCCAACTTCGGGGTCTTTGATGGTTTTTTCAGTTTGACCCCTCCCGGCCTTTTTTTCCTTCCATAGTCTTTTCGGCTCCGCCCGGATCCTCCGGATATTGGCTGTTTTCCTGCTGGTTTTTTCGGCTCCCAGCCCCCGGCCCCTTACCTGGTTTATTCGGGCCTGCCCATGTTCCCGGAAAGTTGCCTGGTTTTTTGGCTGCCGGCCCCGGGTCCCTTTCATGGTGTTTTCGGGCCTCCCGGTTTTCATGGAAGTTGCCCGGATCCCAGCTGGTTTTTCCGGTCGTTTACCCTAGGGCCTGAGGTGGTGTTTTTGGAGCCTCCAAAAACTTGCCAACTTCCCGGCTGTCTTTGGTGGTCTTTTCGATCCTCCGGCCGTTTGGGGGGTGCCCCAGCCCTACCCCTTTCATGGTTTTTTCGGCCTCCGGAATCCTTCCCAGGATC
>CAZIBN010000077.1:0-15044 GCA_964537395.1 uncultured Elusimicrobia bacterium | reverse complement strand
GAAAGTAGCCATATTTTTCTCTCTTTTCTTACGCTACGTTAGTGTAATGCCTGCCAGCTACGCTGTCAATGGAACTCTCTTTCATTTACCGAACTTTATTCAGCCCTACGGAGCGGTCGGCTGGCCGTTGAGACCCTCGACCCGGCTGGTCTCCTTGACCATCTCCTTGTGCTCCTGGACCGCCCTGCTGTCATTCTCCGTGGTCTGAATGTTATCAGTCACGGAATCAGGCGGGTTGCAGTTCTTCGGATCGGAGCCCTCTTTATAGGCCTTATCGATACAGTACTTGTTGATCTCGTCCTGCTTGACGTCGCTTGTACGCGCCGCCAAGCCCTGACTCATTGAGTCAGCCATACTTTTCATCATCTCAGACATTTGAATCATCATCACGCCCATGCCAACCAGCATTGCGCCAAGAGCCAGCAGCATCATGCCTATGGCAAGCTGCCAAGGCGTAAAGGGCGTCGCCGTTGCAATCATTATCGCGCCGATGATTGCGAGAACAGCGCCCACCGCCATCAGCATCATGCCCGTCTTCTTCATCTGGCCGGCCTGCTTTGCCAGCGCCGCAATCCCATTTAGCGCATTAAAAGTGTTCGGGTCCACGCCGACGCAGCGGCTCGGCCCGCCATTCTTATCCACGCAGGGGTCGTCCACGTTCGGAGCCGTCACGTCGGGCGCGCCGCCACCGCTACCGGTCCCGCTGGGAGAGTCCACGGCGCCCGTCGGCGCGGTCGGGCTGCCTTCAACATTGCCCGCACTCGGCGCCCCGTCGAACGCTCCGGCGGCCGACGAACGCGACGCTTCCGCGCCGGTCGAGTTGGCGCCAAGGGCCGACATGCCCTTCGCGACCTTGAGCTGACCGAAAGCCTTGTTCGACTTGATCTGCTGGCCCTTGCCTCCCTTAGAAACGCGGGCGTTCGACGTCTTGTACCCGGCAGAGAGCCGGCCCTTCTGGCCGCCCTTGATGGCAGCCTTCGCCATGGAATCGTTGAACTTCGGGGCCGAATTGTTGCCCGCGAAGATGCTCTTGCCGCCGAAGCCTCCGCCAAGGCTCGACGACAGCTTGCTACCGCTCAGATTGTGCTCGAGGCCGGGCCGGTTGAAACCAGCACCACCTCCGGCGGCGTCCGCGGCCAAAGCCGGGGGAGCGACCGCCTCGCCCGCCGTCTTGTCCTCGGGAGCCTTCTCCGGCTCCGCCTTCTTGGCTTCGGCCTTCTTGAGCGGGTCGAACATGATCTCGCCGTTGCTCGCGATATAGCCTGTGCGGTCTCCGCCCTCGGTATGGATCTTCATCGAGGACGAGATCGCACCCAGGTCGCCGCCGACGCCACCGGCCCCGGCCGCACCGCCGCCGTTGAACATGGAATAGCCGACCACGCCCGCGCCCGCCAGGAACATCGCCACGCCCGCCGCCAAAATCGCCTTGCCGAGAACCGTCGCCGTCATGTTCGCGATCATCGTGGAGAGCCAGCCGGCCCCTGCAGCTTGGGCCGCCCCGGCCGCTCCGGCCGCAGCTCCGCCGGCAGAGCTCGCCGCGCTCGCCGCCGCCCGCGCGCCCGCGCCACCCGTGGCCCCGGTGAACGAGCCGCCGCCCGGCTTGGCGCCGCCCCAGCCCGCGCCCGCCTTCTTGCGCTCCTTCTCCTTCTTCTTGAGGTCCGGGATATCCGCCGCCGGCGCCCCTTGATTGGCCTGGTTGACGTCCTCGTTATTAGCCATGACTTTGATCTCCCAGAATTATTGCTGCGCGGCTTCCGGCGCCTTGTCCTTGTGGTTGCCCTTGTCCAACATCTTACCCGCCATCATCATCGCCGCGCCACCGAACCCGGCCACCAGGCCCCATCCCGGAGTTAGTGTGCTCGTAGTGAGAGTCGTAGACGAAAAAATCCCTATCGTTGTCCCGAGTATGGCCGCGATGCCGCCCGAGACATAGGCACCCATGGCCACCATCGCGAGACCCATGAGACCAATAATAACTCCTGCAATCTGGAGTATGGGAAGCAACGCCGGAGCATACGCCGCGGTAACGCCGGAAGCTGTCATCGCCATAACGATAGCCGAGACGACGCCGACCAATACAAGAAGTGCCATCACGATATTCGCAATCATCGTCAGCATCGGCTTCGAATCCTTAGGCGCGGTCGTCTTAATGGGAGCGCAACCGCCATCGGCGGTCTGATAATTGTCCGCGCCGCAGTCAACCTGCTGAGAGCCGGTCGGATTGCCGTTGCCGCCGCCGCCGGAGCCGGGATTGGGAGTGCTGTCGGCCCCGCTGGTCGACCCCGCGCCCTTGCCGACGCCGGGGCCGCTGATCACATTGCCGGCGCCCGGATTGTTGTCAAAAGCGGTCCCCGCGCTGGAAGCGGCGGTCTCACCCTTGCTCGCCGCAGCACCCTGCCGCGAATAGGCGTTCGCGTTGGCCAACTGCTTGCGTGCAAAACCCTTCGTCTTGCTCGAGGCAAGCTTGGAACCACCCGCCTTGGAATAAGACGGGCGCGAGCTGCCCTTCATCGCCGCCATCTGCCCGCCGGCGCCCCTGGTGATGGCCCCCGACGAACCGAACTGGCGGTTCACACCGCCCGACAGGCCGGCCCCGCCCGACAAAGACGAACCGCCGCCCATGCTCGAGCTGAGCGCGCCGAACTTCTTGCCGAACCCGCCGCCGCCCTTGGCGCCCTGGCCGCCGTCGGCCTGGGCCGACGCCAGCAAAGCATTCGGATCAACGGCAGGCGCGCCCGCCAAGCGATCGGCTTCGGCCTTCTTGGCCGCCTCTTCGTCGGCGACGCGCTGAGCCTCCGCCGCCGCGGCCGCGTCGGCCTCCTTCTTGGCACGCTCTTCCGGCGTCAGGCCGTCCTTGCTTCCGGACAGATAGCCGAGCGAGTTGGGAATGGTGTTGGTGTTGCCCGGAAGATTGGATGTGTCGCCCTCGATCTTAACGGCCTCCCTGCTGGCCATCGAGAACGCCTTGGGCTTCTTGACGTCGCTGCTGCTCGCGTTGCCCAGCATACGGCCGAGACCCACGGCGCCGATCCCGCCGACCGAGACGAGCATGATGAGCAGCATCTTCGAAAAATTCAGGCCCGCAGCCGCAGCCATGCTACCCGCGCCCGCTCCCGCACCCGCCCCTGATCCGCCGGCGGCCCCGCTCCAGACGCCGCGCGTGCCTCCGCCGCGGAGGAAGGAGAACCCGCCGCCCTTGCGCTTGCGGTCGTGACCGACGCGCGCAACCTTGAAGGTGGGGACGTCGGAGGTCGAGGAATCTTTTTTAGTGTCCATACTCAGCTCCATCCTACTGGTGTCCAAAAACAGCCCAAGAAATCTGCATTTCTGCGCCTGAGGCAGTGTAGCCCTGTCTCAATTTTTTGTCAAGGAAACGGCCCCCCGTTACTGTATTTTTACTTTGAGCGGGAAAGCCCTTAAAACGCTTGTTTAGGGGCATTCAGGCGGGGAAGCTCGCCGCCTAGGGGGTGTCGGTGATCATCCATCCGCCATCCAGCATCAACTTGACGGCGGTGTAGCTTGCCGCCGCCGAGTCGGGCTTCTGCCCCTCCGGCAGCGCCGCTTTGGCCCCGAAGAAAACCCCCACCACCGCGCCCACCACGAAAACGAGAAAGACCTTGAAGCCCCCATTCAGATCGAACGGGAACATGATCAGGAACGCCGCCAGCGCCGAACCGAAGGCGGGGTAAATCCCCGCCTGGGAGACATGCATGTGGCCCGCATGGCATTCGGCGCAACGCGGCACGGCCACGGGCGAGTACAGCCACTTCATGCCGCCGCCCTCGGCGTCCACGACCTTGCGCATATTCACCACGCGGCTCATCCCATGGACCGGCGGCCGCCGGCCGCAAAACCAGCAGTTCGAGCCCGACCAATCGAGGAGCTCCTCAGCCCTGCTTACTTCCATAAAACCTCCGACTGCGGATATCGGCGTGTTGCAATGAGCATGGATTATCGGGAAGTATGGGCTCGGTTGCCGTGGCTGTCAAGACTCGACTGGCAGACCTCATGGCGCGGCTCGCCGCACGGCGCGCAAGAGCCCCAGCGCCTACTTCACGGGGGGCTCGTCCAGGGATTCCAGGTCGGCCAGGTCTTTCGTCCGCCCGGAAGCGCGCTTGTTCTTGATATAGTCCTTCCGCCCGATGAAGTGCACGCGGTGGGGCCCGATGGAGCCTTCCTCGCGCCCGGACCAGACTTCCTCGGCGCTGACGCCGCTCAACTCGTTGATCACGTCGATGCGCACCGGCTCGACCCCGATCTGGACTATCTTGCCGTTCAGGAAGTCGTCTTCCGAGAGGCCGGTCAGCGGAGCTCCAAAGTCCCCCAGGGCGCGAAGGACCGCATTCGCGTTCTTTCGTTCAGGACGGACCCAGACGTCGAAGTCGCCGGTCGCGCGCGGCGCCCCGTGGTGCGCCAGCGCGAACGCGCCGACAATGACGAACTCAACCTTGTGCTTGATGAGGGCGGCGAGGAAATCGCTGAAGTCCGGCTCCAGGTTCATCCGCGGCGCGTGCGAACCATGTCGCGGCGCAGGCTCGGAAGCTCCTTAAATCCCATGACGGCGAAGCATTGACGGCGCAGGAAGGAGACCGCATCGACGCGCTCCGCCGAAGTCTTGCCCGCCCAAAATCGAAGAGAATCGAGGGGGTCTTCCTTGTCCTTGACGACGACGGGAATCATGCGGCGCATACCCTGAGTTTAACAGGCAATTCCCGTAAAAGCAAGCGGACGAATCAGCGGACGAAACCCCTAAGCGCCGTTTGTCGACCCGCACCGCCAGGTCCACCTTGCCGACCAGCGGCCGAGTCCCCTTCGCCAGCACCGAGCGTCCGCCCTCTCCCGAGAAGCACGAGTCGAGGGCCACGAGCACGCTCTTGGCCTTGAGCGCGCCGAGCTTGGCGTAAAGCCGCTTGAGCGGGTAGCCCGTCTGCGCGAGGTATTGGGGATCGCCGTCGGAAGGCACGAGGTAGGCGTCGCCGAAGTCCGCTACTTGAAATCTGACGGAACATTTTCCATCTGTTCATCGGCAGACCAGACCGCCGGCTTCATATTCGGCTGAAACCACTTCGCCCCGGCCTCCAACCACTTCGCGCGATACTGCCGAATAGCATCGAGCTTGCAGTCTTCATAGCCATGTTCAACGCCACAACAATCGCAAATGTCATGCGAAGGGGATTTTCCATCAATCCCCCAAGGAGGCTCCGTCAGTCGGAGGCCGCAAACCCGGCATCGATATAGCTGATCATTGGGCATTGTAGTAGTCCAAGTTTGTCATAAATTTATTGATTGCTATATCAGGCCTGTACATACTTTTAGGAGCTCCGTCCACACCGCGAATCAAGAGGGTATTGCTCGTCGGATTATATAAAACAGTCTCACCGGCTCTTAGGCTGCTTGGCTTGCTCAAGGTCCCCGGTGGCGGGTTACGAATGAATCTCCAAGCACCCTCGACATATTCTTTTGCATTCCGAAATTCAGGGAATTCATGATTGTGCTTTTTCCAATGGCCAAGAGCATTTCTGGCTGGGTCCCCAATCTTACCTGGGGACCAAATGGCAGTCTTTGTCGCGTTCTGCAATGAATTGACCGAAAGAGGATTAATCGCACCGGCTTCCGAATGTGCCAATCTCAATGCTTGCTGCCCCGGGCCAGACACAAATCGCGCCGCAAGCGGAACTCCGATGCTGACCGCATAAGCCGCACCCAAATAGACTCCCGCCCCCGTAATTCCGGCCAAAATCGCTCCGGCGACGAATTGCTGGAGCCGGCCATAGAGAGGTCGATGCTCTTCGTCGAAGCCGTCCTCGGACTCGACCGTCTTGCGGCTCTTTGTTACCGCATATGCCGCCGCGCCGAGCCCGGCAATCGGGAGCATCGGCCACAAGGGTATACCGCCGTCCTTCGGCGCCTTTGGCTTTTTCGGCGACTCCCCGACTTTGCCGTTACCGACGATCGTGCGAACCTCCTCCGCGAACTTCATGACCGCCGGTGCGGGATCCGTCTGAACCGCCTTATTCGCCCACGCCAAAGCCTCGTCGCCGCGGCCGGCGAGCAACGCCGCTTTGGCGCTGCTGATGTAGCCGATGGTCGCCTGCACGCGCTGCCATCGCGCGTAGTCCTTCGCCACGATGCGGTAAATCTCCTGAGTGTACTCCGAAGCCGACTCCGCCCTCATAAGCTCCTGGGCCAAGCTCATGGCCGTACGCAAGTCGCCGCTATTGCGAGCGTCTCGGATTTGGGGGACCAAGGCCTGAACCTTCGGGGAATCCTTCGCGAGCGGCGCGCGGAACTGTTCAATGGCGGCTCCGACCGGGCTTCCTTGCGCGAGCGCACTCGAAGCCGCGCCTTCCGGACCTATGCGGCCCTCACTGAAATGCTTGAGGCCGAGAGCTCCCTTGTTCGTGGGATCAAGCTCAAGGACCGCGTTTGCTTGCGCGAGCGCGACCGGGTAATCCTTCTGATCGAAGTGGACCCAGCCCAAGGCCACGCGCAGCGCGGGATCGGCGGGATCTTGCTCAAGCGCCGGACCCAACGCCCCCAGCGCCTGCTCCGAGTCGCCGAGGCGGGATAGTATGCGCGCGTGTTGGGCGATGTTGGCGGAAGTCGGCTTTACGCGGGCCAGCGCCGCTTCGAGGTCCGCCCGGAACTTCTTTAAGAATTCCTGGTAGCCATCCTCATCGATACGGCCTTGCTGCTTGTCCTCCTGAGTCTTGGTCAAGAGAAGATCGAGGTTTAAAAGCTGTGGCGCGGGCTTCTCCGCGCCATCTTCAACCGCCGGCTCGATTTTCCGTTCGGCCGGTTGGGCGGCGTCCTGGGCGAACGCCGGTGGCGAAGACAGAAATGTCGCAGCCAGAAGGAGAGATTTGATCATGGCTTGCACTCTACGGAGTATAGCCCGGGCCCTCCTAAAAAACAATAAGGCTACAGAGCTTACTTGGCGCGCAGGATGATATCTTCGCCGCCGCTCTGAAGCTGCGGCGTCTGGTCGCGGTTGCCGCGGCGCGCGTCGTCCTGCACGCGGGGCTTAAGATAGCCGTACAGCGACTTGAGCGTCACCTGGCCTTGGGCGTCCTTGGCGCCGCCGTTTAAGCCCTGCAAGAAGTTATAAGTAAAGAGCCCGTAGCCCGCCTCCTCATTGGCGCCCGAGATCTGGTCGCCGGCCGAGGCCGAGATGACCGAGATCTTCCCTTCGGCCTGCACCGCCAGGTCCACCTTGCCGACCAGCGGCCGCGTCCCCTTCGCCAGCACCGAGCGTCCGCCCGCGCCCGAGAAGCATGAGTCGAGGGCCACGAGCACGCTCTTGGCCTTGAGCGCGCCGAGCTTGGCGTAAAGCCGCTTGAGCGGGTAGCCCGTCTGCGCGAGGTATTGGGGATCGCCGTCGGAAGGCACGAGGTAGGCGTCGCCGGTCTTCGTGTCCGGGGCGCCGGGGCCCGAATAGTAGAAGTAGACCCGGGACTTCTCAGAGACGTTGTTCGGCAGCCAGGCCTCGACCAGCTTCTCCATGCCGGTCTTGTCCGCTTCGCCGGGGCCGAACATCTTGTAGCCGGCCAGACCGATGCCGCCCAGACCTCCGACCGCGCCACTGCGGCTGGCTATTCAGTGATTCGGATCGGAGCTGCCGCCCCGCAAGCGGGTCAACTCTTCTTGCCAGGCGGTCATGATGCGCACGAGCCAGTCCCGCGATTCATCACGGGTATAGAGGCGACGGTTGACCTCGCCTCTCAAGACCGCCCAATCCTGGTCTATCGTAGCCATGAATCGATGGGCCTCGGCCAAAGCTTCGGCGATGAGTCCGGCTCGGACTTTGGCCGGGTCTCCAGCGTACACCTCACGCGCAAGCTTCTCGTCATCGTGCGCGGGAGAGTCGCAGAAGGCGCCGAATGCGGATGCGAGCGCAGGAAACTTCTCATTGAATATGTATCTGTCCATAGTATTACTCGGGATATGCGGTTAGGATATAAATCTGACAGCCTTCCGTCCGCATCAAGCGAACGCGGGCGTCGTACTTGGGCACGAGCAAATCAGGATTCTGCGCTGACACACTGTTGCCGATGGGCTGAAGATGGCTTCCTCGATAAAAACTGCGATGCTCAGATTTGTTTAATGGGGTGGCATGCCATGCCGTAATCTGTGAAAGATCGCCGAGGACAGCCTGGCGGATGACTTGCTCCGCCGTCGTCTCGTCGAAAAAGGAACTGGCGTCCTCGATACCTTCCTCTCGAAGTCGATTCTGGAGGTATTCAATCTTCTTTCGGACATGTTTCTCCTTCGTATGGCCAGGGCCTTCATGCTTCGCAAGGAATCCTAGAGCAAGGCGTTTCCCGTCGATGAATCGGTCCAAAACGTCTTGTCTAGGCTTTAGCGCGCAGTCCTCCGGCCGCGGTTGAGAACCGATGGGAATCGGTAGCGGTATGGGTATCGGACCTGGAACTGGACCTTGCCCCGGGTCACCGCTCGCGGGCGTCTCGCGCTTCGACTGTCCCTCCGGCGCACCTTCGGCCGCCTTTGCCGCCGCGGCTCCCCCCGCGAGTCCGCCGGCCGCCGTGAATGCGGCCGCGCCGCCTTCCACGGCTGTCGCAGTGGCTAGCGTTCCGCCGCCGGCCAGCACGAAAGTCTCCCCGCCGGCCCCAGCAGCCAAGCCATAAGCGGCATACCCCAACAAACCGCCCACGAGACCGCCTGCCACGATGAGCGCCCCGGTATCCATGGCCCTGCGCGCACGCTCGATCTCATCCTTCTTCAGAAGCAACGTGACCGCGCCCGCAAGCGCGAAGCCGGCCGCGGCTCCGGCCAGCGGCCAGGTCGTGCGCCTTGGATCTTGGACGGGAGTCCGCTGAGGGGCCGCCTCCCGAGGCTTTACGGCCAACTCGTCCGCCGCACGCTCTTTCAACGCCCGCGCCAAAGCTGCATTGGCGTGGCCTTTGGCCTGCCACATCACTTCGGCCTGGCTGAAGCGACCGAGGGCCTTCCCGGGCGCCTTCAAATCCATGTAGGCCAGGCCTTGCTGCATGGGCACATCAGCCGAAGTCGGGTCGCTGACCTCGGCCAATGCCAGGAAGCGTAGGGCTTCTCGCGGGTCCGAAATCTTTAGACGGCTCATCGCCTGATCCATGAAGTGGATGGCGTTCCTGCGCCCGGTCGCGCGCCGGCCCGCCTCGACGATTCGAGGATCGTTCCAGATCGAACCGCCTTCCTCGGGTCCTGACCGCGGCGAGGCCGGGGAGCTCGCGGGCGCGCCGGATATTCGGCCCTTGCTGAAGTGTTTCAACTCCAGCGCGCGACGATTGCCGGGGTCCTTCGCCAGGACGGCGTTGGCCTCCGCCAAGGCAGCGGGGTAATCTTTCTGCTCGAAGCGGACCTCACCCGAGGCCAGCCGGAGATCGGGGTCATCCGGGGCCTGCTCCAGGGCCGGGCCGAGAACGGCGAGCGCCTGCGCCGGGTCGCCGAGGCGGGCGATGATGCGGGCGTAGGTCGCGGAGTCCTCGGCCGAACGCGCGTTGGCCGACCATGCAATATCGAGCGAGCCTCGGAATTGGAGCAGGAACTCCTGGTAGCGCTCAGGTTTGAGCTGGCCCTGATCTTTTTCCTGTTGGGCCTGGGAAAGCACCTGCTCAAGCCGACCCAGTTCCGAGGGCGTCTTGGTGGGAGCCGGAGCTTCCCCCGCCCAAGCCAACGGCTGTATGAGCGCGACGACGAGCAGCAAGCAGCGAGTCCACTCACGACGCATACGTGAAGCTTAGTGCTTAAACCCGCCCTTCGCCAGTGCCCGTTTTACTTGGCGCGTGTTTGTCACAAGCTATGTCGCAAGTTTGTCGCGAGTTTAGACTGACTTTTCCGACCGATAACGCAGACGATTAGTCGCCCATTCGGCAATCAGTGCTCCGATTTCCATCAGGCGCTGAAACTCAACTCTGAGGCGCATCAGTCCGATTTAATGTCTCGGCTGACTTCAAGCCCCCCGTACTTGTTGATGCTGACCACGACCTCCTGGGCGGGAGATATGCCGCTGCTGACGTAGACCAGCATCCAAGGAGTATCCCCCGATGGGCCGATTTCCTGAAGAATAAACTTCTGCGGAGACAACTTCTCGCTTTTGCAGTAGCGCGCCAGCGCTTCTTGAGCAAACCTCCGTGCTTCCACCTCGGGAATGGCCACCTCTCGTTTGCAGGCGCAAAGCCCAATGAGAATAGTCGCAATCAGATAGCTGGTTCGAATCGGCTTCATTGGCATTTCTCCTTGGTCCCAGCTTCAGAAACCGGCCTTACGCCGCGAATTTCTACTTTATATATCTTGCCCGGCGTATTTCGTCCGAGCATAGTCAAGCTCTCAGCGAGCCAGGCTCGTTGGGCCTTGTTGAAATCATAGACATCGTCGAACGCCCTCAGAGAGCCTTGAAAGCTCCATCGGCAGTCCCGATGAAAAGTTAGCCGCCCTTTAAGAAGCAACGTGATATCCCCAAGAAGCAAGCGTGATGCTCCCGGGACCGCCCATCGAATTCGACTGTTGATAGAAACTTCTCTTTCAAGAGCAGGCTCATTCAGTTCGGCGGCCACTGCAGGAAAATTGATGGCCCGGATACCGGACGTATCAAGCTCGTTAAAATCGACCCGCCGTGGCGTCGCGCTTGCGCCTATATAGTGCATGAATCCACGGACAAAGCTGGAAGATTTTATATTTTTCACTCTGTCCATTTCTCCGACTGCCACCGCCTCCTGCGGTGTTGCGGTCAACTCGGTCGCCGCGCGTTCCCTCAACGCCCGCGCCAAGGCGGCATTGGCGTGGCCTTTGGCCTGCCACATCGCTTCAGCCTGGCTGAAGCGGCCGAGAGCCTTCCCAGGCGCCTTCAAGTCCATGTAAGCCAACCCCTGCTGCATGGGCACATCCGGCGAAGCCGGGTCGCTGACCTCTGCCAAGGCCAGGAAGCGCAGGGCTTCGCGCGGGTCCGCAATCTTAAGACGGCTCATCGCCTGATCCATGAAGTGGATGGCGTTCCTGCGGCCGGTCGCGCGCCGGCCCGCCGCGACGATTCGAGGATCGTTCCAGATCGAACCGCCTTCCGCGGGTCCCGAATGCGGCGAGGCCGCAGAACTCGCGGGCGCGCCGGAAATTCTGCCCTTGCTGAAGTGCTTCAACCCCAGCGCGCGGCGATTGCCGGGGTCCTTCGCCAGGACGGCGTTCGCCTCCGCCAACGCTGCGGGGTAATCTTTCTGCTCGAAGCGGACCTCGCCCGAGGTCAGCCGAAGGTCGGGGTCATCCGGGGCCTGCTCCAAAGCCGGGCCGAGAACGGCGAGGGCCTGCGCGTGGTCGCCGAGGCGCGCGATGATGCGGGCGTAGGTCGCGGAGTCCTCAGCCGAGCGCGCGTTGGCCGCCCAGGCGATGTCGAGCGAACCTCGGAATTGGAGCAGGAACTCATGGTAGCGCTCGGGCTTGAGCTGGCCCTGATCTTTTTCCTGTTGGGCCTGGGAAAGGACCTGCTCGAGACGACCCAGTTCCGAGGGCGCCGGAACTTCCCCCGCCCAAGCCAACGGCTGAATGAGCGCGACGACGAGCAGCAAGCAGTTGGTCCACTCACGGCGCATACGTGAAGCTTAGTGCTTAAACCCGCCCTTCGCCAGTGCCCGTTTACTTGGCGCGCAGGATGATATCTTCGCCGCCGCTCTGAAGCTGCGGCGTCTGATCGCGGTTGCCGCGGCGCGCGTCGTCCTGCACGCGGGGCTTGAGATAGCCGTACAGCGACTTGAGCGTCACCTGGCCTTGGGCGTCCTTGGCGCCGCCGTTTAAGCCCTGCAAGAAGTTATAAGTAAAGAGCCCGTAGCCCGCCTCCTCATTGGCGCCCGAGATCTGGTCGCCGGCCGAGGCCGAGATGACCGAGATCTTCCCTTCGGCCTGCACCGCCAGGTCCACCTTGCCGACCAGCGGCCGCGTCCCCTTCGCCAGCACCGAGCGTCCGCCGATCTCAAGATCGACCCGCCGATAAATTTCCACGGAATGCTTCTTCAGCCGATTATCTCCGCAGATTCCAAGAGGATTGCTGGGAGGCGCTGGCTGGCTCCCTGCACCTCGACACCTATGAGTTGATTGGCCGCGTTAAAATCCAAATTGATCATTCCATTGATTTCAGCGGGATCGCAGGGGTAAGTCTTCGCCGTCTCGCCGGCCTTGACAGGAACGAGATGGATGTACGCCGCGTCTGCCGAACGATCATAGGTGATTCTCATGGTTTTAATCCCCGTAGATTCTCAATGTATTGAGGCTTGACGTTCGAGATGACTGTAATGACGCGGCCCTGCTGCTGACCCACGAAAATCCTACTGACCGGATCGTAGTATCCAATTTTCCATGCACCATCGTGGAAATATTGAAACCCGCGGGCTTCGACAAGGGCGGATTCAATTTCAGCCAGACTGAGCCCTCGTTGAGAAATCCGCTCAACCGCATGCTGAGAAAGCTTCAGATTCGCATTGCCGATTCTCAAGATTCCGGACGGGTTGACAGCGCCGACTTCGGACTGTGCAAGCTGCACCGCTTGCTTCCCTGGGCCGGCCATGAACTGAGCCGCAAGCGGGGCTCCGGTGCCAACCACATACGCTCCGACCAAATATAATGCTGCTCCAGAAAGTCCGGCCAGGATTGAGCCTGCGACCAAGCGCTGATATTTTCCCGGTTGTGGACGGTCATCTTCGTTGAAGCCATCCTCGGACTCTACCGTTCGGCGGCTCTTAGCTACCACGAAAGCGACCGCGCCGAGCCCATACGCGGGGAATAGAGGCCACAGCGGGACTCCGTCGTTCTTCGGCGAAGGTCTATTTCGCTTCTGCGGCGTCGCCTCCGGCTGCGCCGATTTCGAGCTCTGAATAAGTTCGGCGGCCTCGCGCTCGTGCAGCTGTCTGGCGAGTCCGGCCAGTTCATCGGTCTGCGGGGTCGATCGTGCGCGCCACAGCGCCTCGGCCTGCGTGAAGCGCTCGACGGCGGCGGCGTGCCGCTTGAGGTCCGCGTAGGCGAGCCCTTGCTGCATGGGGACATCGGCGTAGCCGGGGTCTATCGCTTCGGCCAGCGCCAGATAGCGCAGCGCTTCGCCCGGGTCCTTGATCTTTAGACGCCCCATCGCTTTATCGGTGAAGCCGATAGCGCTCTTCCGGGCCAAAGCGCGCCGCCCGGCTTCCGCTATCCTCGGGTCCTGGTGAAGGGAGGCTTCCTCCAAACCCGAGGCCGGCAGCGGCCCGCGGACGGAGGCCGTGCCGTCGATACGGCCCTTGCTGAAATATTTAAGGGCAAGCGCCTCTTTGTTCTTCGGCTCGCGCTTAAGGACGGCCTCCGCCTCCGCGTACGCGGCGGGATAATTCTTCTCCTCGAAGCGAACATGCCCCAGGGCCACGCGCAGACTGGCGTTCTCAGGGTCTTGATCGAGCGCGGGGGCCAGGATAGCCATGGCCTGCTTGGGGTCCCCCAGCCGCGCCAAGATGCGAGCGTAAAGCGCCGAGGCGACCGGAGAGGGCGGCGTCGCGGCCCGCGCCTCGTCGAGAGAGGCGCGAAACTGCTTCAAGAACTCCGCGTAGCGCTCAGGCGCAAGACGGTCTTGCTGCTTGGCCTCCTGCGCGAGGGTCAGGACTTGATCGAGACGGGCCAATTCAGGGGCGGTTTGCTCTGTCGGCGGCTGGGCAAGGTCTTGAGTGAACCCGGAAGACGGGGACAGGAGAGCAACGACCAATAAAAGGGAGAATTTCACCTGTCGGAAGTGTAACCCCGCCCCCTGCGCCTGTCAACGCCGGGTTCTTCCCCGGGCGTGTTCTACTTGGCGCGAGTTTGTCGCAAGTTATGTCGCAAGTTTGTCGCGAGTTTAGACCGACTTCCCAGGCCGATAGCGCAGACGATTAGTGGCCCCTTCGGCAATCAGGGCTCCAATTTCCACTAGCTCCTTGAGCTCACGCTGGAGAGTCCGGCGAGTGATCCCTTTACAGAGGCCTTCAAAATCCTGAATAGTCAGGCCGTCATGCTCCAGGGCATGCTTGAGCGCCAGCCGTTGCCGCTCGCTCAGATCATGCTTGCGCACGAGCAGATCGAGCCGAATCACCTTTTCCCCGCGATCCTGAATCTCCCGCATCTGGGTTGCGAGGCCATCCGTAAAATACTCGATCCAGCCGGTCAGGTCCATCCCGCGTTCCCGGACTTCCTGGATGGCTCTGTAAAAAGAGGCCCGATCCCGGTCGTAGTACTCGCTGATCGTGAAGAGACGCTTAAAGTCGTAGCCCTTCCGGTAAAGACAGAGCGTGGACAGCAGGCGCGACGTCCGGCCGTTGCCATCGTCGAAAGGGTGGATATGAACAAGCTGAAACTGAGCGACGCCCGCTTCGATAACCGGGTTGACGCCGTGCTCCGATCTCAGCCAACTGACCAGCCCCCCCATCATCCCGGGAACCTCGGCCGGGGACGGCGGCGTGTAAATCACCTGCTTGGTCTTAGCGTTCACCACGAAGTTCTGGCCTTTACGATACTGCCCCGGGGAGGCCTTATCGCCGCGCACCCCTTTGACCAGGCGTTTGTGTATCTCACGAAGCAGCGCCTCCGTGATGGGCTCTCCGCTGTCCAGGTATTCAGTGACTAAATCGAAGGCTTCCCGGTAATTCAGAAGCTCACGCGTATCGTCGGGATCGGCTCCGGGGACCTTCTTGCCCGCGAAAAGCTTCTCCGACTCCTCGAGCGTTAAATGCGTCCCCTCGATGTGGGTCGTGTGATGCGCTTCCAGGAGCAGGGCCCGGTCCTGCATTTCGGCGATCCAATCCGCGGACAACTTGGCGGCGTCCAGGAAGCCGCGGGCCCGCTCGATCTTGGTCAAGGCGGCCGTGATGGCGTTGGTGATCGTGAACTTCGGTGAAAAGCTCATTGCCGCATTCCCTACTTGGCGCGCAGGATGAGATCTTCGCCGCCGCTCTGAAGCTGCGGCGTCTGGTCGCGGTTGCCGCGGCGCGCGTCGTCCTGCACGCGGGGCTTAAGATAGCCGTACAGCGACTTGAGCGTCACCTGGCCTTGGGCGTCCTTGGCGCCGC
>CAZIBN010000076.1:0-15239 GCA_964537395.1 uncultured Elusimicrobia bacterium | reverse complement strand
GGCCAGCCATACATGGAAATGCGCCGGCCGCTCCCGCCATACAGCAGGCGCCCCTCGCGGAAGGCGAGGGCCAACGCTTCGCGCGTGGTCTTAGGGGAAGGCTCAGCCAGCGCGCCCGTGGGGCACGCCAAGGTCAGAGCCAGCAGGAGTCTTAGGATTCTCAGAGGGGCACTGTGCCCAGTGTGGGTCGAGGAGGCTCGTATTTCAAGGGGAAATCGGTGGTCTCAGACGACGGGCATCCCTGCTATAATCGCCCCATGATCCGCGCTATTCCGCCGTCACCGTCGCACTCTTTCTTCATCGCCATCGTCGTCATTCTATCGGCGGCGGGCTGCACCGGCCCGGTGATGATGGTCGCTCCCGTTCCGTCCGTCGACTTCTCCATTCCCACCGTTGCCGCGCCCGGAAGCCGCGCCCAGGGCGAAGGCGCGCGTCGTATTTTCCGCGGCGCTCCCGCAGAAGTCGAGAGCGTCATCGCCGCCGAATGGGGCAAGGTCTCGGAGTTGACGGTGCGCCGCGAAGCCGGCGCGCTGATCGCGGAACAGAAGGGTTCGGGATTCGCCATGACGATGACCGCGCGCTTCGCTGCGGCGGGAGAGGGCAAGACCGAGGTCGAGCTTTTGATCGCGCTTTCCTACACGCTTGCCCTCGACCGGCTCCAGGAGATGGAGTCCAAGCATCTGGAAAAACTCGCGGCTGATACCGGTCGTTGAGCCGCGGCCTCGCCTCGTGAGCCGAAACCTGTTAAACTCGGAGTGGCGCCGGTGCGCCGACCCAGCGGGCCGTTAGCTCAACGGTAGAGCAGAGTCCTTACACGACTAAGGTTACAGGTTCGAATCCTGTACGGCCCACCACTTTACCCGAACTGTTTCCGGAAACAGTTCGCGATCAGGCCGGGAGTTCGATCCAGACGCGTTCGCAGGCCTTGCACACGAAGCCGCCCGCGGTGTCGCGGTAGAGGACGTGGGTCAGGCTTGGGCAGAGGCGGTCGCCGCTTTCGAGCGGCTCGAGCTCCTCGTGGCAGGCGGGGCATTTCCCCGACGGGAAGGTGAACGGGTCCCGGCATTCGGGGCAGAACGAGCGCGCGCCGGCCGCCTGGTCCTTGACGAGTGCGGGCTGGTCGAGCGGCGCCGGGCGGATCTCGAAGCCGCAGCCCGGGCATTGCGCGTGCAAGGTGAGCCCGACCTTCTCGCAGTTCGGGCACGGCAGGAGGGAGTCCGCGCCTTCGCTCGCCGGCGCGTCGGCGTGCGGCTCGAAGCCGATGGCCTTCATGTGCGCCTCGATGAGCGCCACGGCTTCGGCTTCGAACGAAGCCGGCACGACGATGCGGATCGCCAGGAGCTCGCCGCCGCCGCCGATGATCATCCCGCTCTGGTTGGCGCCGAGCATCTCGGCGGGGATGCGCGCGTCGCCGAGCATGGAGCACAGCATCACGGCCTCCGCGTACTGCGAGGTGCGAAAGACGATCGCCAGCGCGTTCTCGTCGCTCACGGGCGGATGATCGTGGACGGGGGAGGCTCGACGGCCACGACCTCGATGTCGAAGTCGAGCGTCTTGCCCGCGAGCGGATGGTTGAGGTCGAGCTTCACGGTGGCCTCGGCGATCTCCAGGACGAGGGCTCGGAAGTCGCCGTCGGGGCCGGAGGCGCGTACGGTGGCGCCGACCTTGAGGTCGGGCATCTGGGCGAAGGCCTCGCGCGGAGCGGTGAGGATCAACTCGGGATCGGTCTCGCCGTAGCCGTCCTTCGCGGTGATCGTGAGGCTCTTCTTGTCGCCGGGTTTGGCGCCTTCGAGGCCCGCCTCGACGCCGGGGACGAGCATGCCCTGGCCGTGCTGGTATTCGAGCGGGTCGCGGCCGGTCGAGGTGTCGACAATCTCGCCGCTGACCTTGAGCGTGTAGTGGATCTTGACCTTGGAACCGGTTGCGATCATGATGGAGCTCCTGTGTTGCGGCGGGTGGGGCGCGAAGCGCCTATTGGCCCTCGGGGCCTTTCACGGGGGGTAAAGTGGCGCGGAGCTCATCGAGACGCTTGCGCGTTTCGACGGCCTGCTCCTGGACGGAGGCGAGGAACTTCTTCGCGTAGTGGCCCTGGATGTCGTCGGCCTTGTAGTACGGGATCTCGAACTTCAGGCTTTCGGCGGTCTGCTCGAGGCCCCCGAGCAGGCGCTCGAGATGCTGGGCAAGCTTGACGGGATCGGTGGGCTCCATGATTCATTCTCCCACATCCGACGCCCGCCGTCAAATAGCGCGGCTACTTGCCGAGGCGGTAGGAGATCTCGCGCACGTCGTAGCGCGCGCCGAGGTTGGCGAGGTTCTCCGCGCGGCGCAAGGTCTTGCGCAGGGTGGCGACCTTCAGCGTGCTCTCGATGCGGACGGTGATGTAGGCGATGGACTTGTCGAAATCCACGGCGGCGGACTCGACCTCCGGCAATCTGGCCCATTCGGCCGCGATCGCGCGGCCGCACACGGTGGTTTGGAGGCCGGCCAGGGCGACCGTGTAGCGGCCGGGGGGGAGCTCGGTGAATTCCCGCGAGGTCGGCGAGGCGGCGAAGGCCGGGCTCGTCAGCGCGATGGCAAGCAGCAAAGCGATCGATCTCATTCCTCAATAGCATAACAGCCGTATTGAGTTATGTCCATGATTTGTTAGGATGACCGCGCGTGGATTTATTTGGACGAGCGTCGTGGGTCATGTTCGCCGCCGGCGCCATCCCGACCGGGCTGGCGGGGTGGTGGATCGGCACGCATGCCGGCCAGCCGATCTCGCTGGCCGCCGTGCTGCTGTCGGCGTTCGCGCTTGCCATGTCGCTGCTCGCGGCCTACCTCGCCTGGCGCTGGTTCGTTGCACCCCTACGGGAGCTTGAGCGCGGCCTCGAGCGCTGGACGCATGGCGACCTGTCCACGCCCCTCGATGAGACGCGCCTGTCGGGCTGGCAGCGCCTCGGCGGGCAGTTCACGCAGGCCCAGGACGACATGCGCCGGGCCCTCGAGGAGGCCAACGCGGGGTTATTAAGAGAGCGTGCCCGCCTCGAGACGCTCGTCGAGCGAATCCCCGACGCCCTCGTGATCACCAATCTGCGCGGCGAGGTCATCTTCCTCAATGCCGCGGCCTTGCCTCTGTTCGCCGCCACCCGCAACGACGTCATGTCCGGCGGAAAGGGCCTGCTCCAGCCGCGCGACCCCTCGCAATGGCGCATGCGCGTGCAGGACGTGCTCAAGGCGCACACCTCCGGCGGCATCATGGAGGTGCCCAACGCCGCGGGCGGCCCGGCGACGAGCTTTCGCACGACGGTCACGATGTTCACCGACCCGGTGACGGGCGACTTCGGCGTGCTGATGATGCTGCGCGACCAGACCTCGGAGAAGCGCATCGAGGCGATGAAGGAGGAGTTCTTCCAGGCCGCGGCGCACGACCTGCGCGCGCCGCTCTTCGCGGTCCAGGGGTATCTGCGTTTATTGAAAAAATCCCTGGAGCCCGACGAGCGCCAGAAGAACTGGCTCGAGGCCATCGACCAGTCCTGCGAGCGCCTGACCGCCTTGGTCAAGGACGCCCTCGACGCGGCGCGCATCGAGAGCGGCCAGCTCAAGCTCCTGCCCGCGGCCGTGCAGCCGGCCTCCGTCCTGCGCCGGACCGTGAGGCTGTTCCAGCCCATGGCCGACGAGAAGGGCGTGCGCCTCGAGACGCGCCTGGCCGACGGCGCGCCTCCCTCGTTCGAGGCCGACGAGCGCCTTGTCGAGCGCCTGATCCACAATATGGTCGCGAACGCGATCAAGTTCACGCCGCGCGGCGGCCTCGTGCTCATCGAGGCCTGCGCTGCGGGCCCCGACCGGATCGAGTTCGTCGTCACCGACACCGGCCCCGGCATCCCTGAAGCCCAGCGCGCCGCCGTGTTCGAGAAGTTCCGCCAGCTCGAGACCGACCTGCCGAAGTCCGGGTTCGGGCTCGGCCTCGCCATCTGCGCCAAGATCGTCAAGCTGCATAAGGGGGAGATCTGGGTCCAGCCCGCCAAGAGCGGCGGCGCCCAGTTCGTCGTCCGTCTGCCCCTCGTTCAGATCGCTAAAGAGGTCATTAATAAATGAAAACCGCGACACCGGCGTTTCCCACGTTGATCGAGACGATTTATCCGTCCACCGGCCTTCTTCATGACGCGACCTCCGTTGTCGTGGCCAGCCTTTTTATCGCCGTTTGCGCTCAGATAAATATTCCGTTGCCGTTCACTCCCGTGCCCCTCAGCGGCGGGACGTTGGGTGTTTTATACACCGGTGCCCTCTTGGGTTCTCGCCGCGGTGCCGTTGCGGTCGTTCTGTACCTGCTCGAAGGTTCTATGGGACTACCCTTCTTCTCCGGCGGCGCCGCCGGCATCGTTCACCTATTCGGCCCCACGGGCGGCTACCTGATCGGCTTCCCCGTCGGAGCGTTCGCGACCGGCCTGCTCGCCGAGCGCGGCTGGGACCGCACGCCCGGGCGCGCGTTCCTCGCGATGCTCGCCGGCAGCCTGCCGATCTTCGCCTTCGGCTTGATCGGCCTTTCCCGTTTCATCCCCGCCGAGACCTTGCTCGTGCAGGGGCTGTGGCCCTTTTTGCCCGGCGACCTCCTGAAGTCCGCGATCTCCGCCGGGTTGCTGCCTTTAGGCTGGAAGCTTCTGGGCGGAAAGAGGAACTGAAACGGGGTTGACACGGCACGGGGACCCGTTTATACTTTGCGCGGATTACATTTTTTCCATTTTCGGCACGACAACTATTAGATGAAGAACAAAGGCCGCCTGCTCGACGCCGCGATGGGGTTCGCCCTGACCTTGTTCGTCGCCGGCAGCTATTTTTATCGCCTGCCTCTTCTGGAAAGCGTCGAGTTCAAGGCCTACGACCTCCGGGCGAAGCTTCGTCAGGACCTGAACCCTCCGTCGGAGATCGTCCTCGTCGCGATCGACGACGATTCGATCGCGCAGATCGGGCGCTGGCCGTGGCCGCGCTCGCGCATGGCGGTCGCCATCGATAAGCTCCAGTCCTTCGGCCCGAAGGTGATCGGCATCAACATCCTGTACTCCGAGCCCGAGCAGAACCAAGGCATTTTAGAGATCCGGAGGCTCGAGGAGAGGTACAAGGCGCTCCTGGGGGAGCGGAAGATCGCGCAGAAGGGCGTGGACTTCGCGCTTGAGTTCTCCTCGTCGACGGCCGCGATGGACTCGGACTCGAAGCTGCTCGCGTCCCTGCAGTCGGCGGGCAACGTCATCCTGCCGCTGTTCTTCCCCGGCGGCACCGTGGGCGGCACGCCGGACGCCGTGCCGGTCGAGGTGTCGAGCTCGGCCATCAAGGCCGGCGCCTCCGACATCCAGGAGGAGGCCAAGATCTCCTATCCGATCCTCGCCTTCTCCGCGGCCGCGTCGGGGCTCGGCCACGTGAACCTCTACACGGAGAGCGACGGCGTCCTTCGCCGCGAGTCGCCGCTCGTGAAGTACGGCAGCGAGCTCTATCCCTCTTTCGCGACGCGCCTGACGATGGCCTATCTCGGCCTGAAGACCGAGGACCTCAAGATCGAGCCCGGCGTCGCGCTGACGATGGGCAAGCTGCGCGTGCCGCTCGACGACGAGAACCGGATGGCTGTGCTCTTCAACGGCCCGCAGGACACGATCCGGGTCGTGCCCTTCGCGAACCTGATGGCCGACAAGGTGGGAGCCGATTTCTTCAAGGGCAAGATCGTGATCCTCGGGCTCACGGCCTCGGGCCTCTCGACGCAGTGGAACACGCCCGTCGCGCACGGCTTCTCGGCCCTCGAGGTCGCGCCGAACGTCATCGCGAACATCCTTCATCAGAAATTCCTGACCCGCCCGCTGTGGGCCGAGCAGGCCGAGCTCGGGCTGCTCGCGCTCATCGGCCTGTTCATCATGCTGGTCCTGCCGAGGCTGAAGGCGCTGTGGGGGCTTGTTGTCAGCATCTTCCTGGCGTTCGGCCTGTTCGCCGCGGGCACCTATCTCTTCATGAACGGGCAGTGGCTGAAGATCGGCTATCCGTCGGTGCTTCTGTTCGCCGGCTACCTCGTCATCATCTCAAAGAGCTTTTTGATCACGGAGAAGGGCAAGGAGCTCGTTGAGGCGTCGGCGATCGAGACGAACAAGATGCTCGGGCTCTCCTTCCAGGGACAGGGCATGCTCGATATCGCTTTCGAGAAGTTCCGGCTCTGCCCGCTCGACGACAACATGAAGGATACCCTGTACAATCTCGCGCTCGACTTCGAGCGCAAGCGTCAGTACTCCAAGGCCGCCGCCGTCTTCGAGCATATCTCCGCCAAGGACCCGAAGTACAAGGACGTCGTCGAGCGCGCCACCAAGCTAAAGCAGGCTTCTGAGGGTGCCGTGTTCGGGGCCGTCGGCGGCGCCAAGAAGGACAGCACGGTGATGATCTCCGGGGGTGCGACCAAGCCGACGCTCGGCCGCTACGAGATCGAGAAGGAGCTGGGCCGCGGCGCCATGGGCGTCGTTTATCTCGGCCGCGATCCGAAGATCAACCGCATGGTCGCCATCAAGACCATGATGCTTGAGGAAGGCTCTGATGGCGAAAGCACAAAGTCCGTTAAAGAGCGCTTTTTCCGCGAGGCCGAATCGGCCGGCACGCTCAACCATCCCAACATCGTGCGCATCTTCGACGCCGGCGACGAGAACGACGTCGCCTACATCGCGATGGAGCTGCTCGACGGCATCGATCTGGTGAAGTACGGGCATAAGGACAGCCTTCTGCCGATCGAGAAGGCGCTCGATTATGTCGCCATCGTCGCCGACGCGCTCGACTACGCGCACGCGCAGGGCATCGTCCACCGCGACATCAAGCCCGCCAACGTCATGCTCCTGAAGGACGGCTCGATCCGCGTCGCCGACTTCGGCATCGCGCGCATCACCTCCTCCTCGAAGACGGCGACCGGCACCGTGATGGGGACGCCTTCGTACATGAGCCCCGAGCAGGTCGCCGGCAAGAAAGTGGACGGCCGCTCCGACCTGTTCTCGCTGGCGGTCGCGCTGTTCGAGTTGACGACCGGCGAGAAGCCTTTCAAGGGCGGCGACGGCATCGGCACCTTGCTGTTCCAGATCGCCAACGATCCGCACCCCGACATCATGACGGTCAAGACCGACCTGCCGCCTGGGATGCGCGCCGTCATCGACAAGGGCCTCGCCAAGAACCCCGACGAGCGCTTCCAGCGCGGTTCCGAGTTCGCGGCCGCCATCCGCGCGGTGCTCAAGGGCACGGCGCCTGTCGATCCGCCGAAGGTGACTCCGGCGGTGATCGCGGCCGCCGCTCCGAAGACGATCCAATCCCCTCCGCCTGCGGTCGAAGCCGCGCCGGCGCCGGCCCCGGCTCCCGCGCCGATGCCCGCAGCTGTGATCACCTCTGAGATCACCGTCCCGGCCCCTGTCGTTGCGCCGAAGGCGAGCCCGCCGCCACCCGCGGTGACGAAGCCCTCGGACAAGACGATCTCGATTGGCCCCGAGATCACGATTCCCGGCCTCAACGACCGCCCGAAGCCCTCTGCCCCTGTCGATCCGCCGAAGGCGAATCAGCCGCCTCCGCCGCCGCCTCCTCCTCCGCCGCCGCCTCCGCCGCCGGCGGAGCGCACCGCGCAGCAGGCGCCCGAGGCGGACAAGACGGGGCCGATGCCTGCGTCGCCGTCCGATTTCACCATCGAGCAGCCGCAAAGGAGCGGCGTCGGGCCGGCAGTGAAGCTGCCCGCGCCGGAGTCCGACCCGAACGCCACGATGCGCATCGAGCGCACCCAAAGCCCGGATGCGACCATTCAGATGAAGCCGCATCCTCAGGAGCCCGCATGAAGACCAAGGATAAGGTCGAGGTGGCCGGTTCGTCGGATCCCGGCTGCGTGCGCAAGAACAACGAGGACAATTTCGCGGTCGAGCCTGATCTCGGGCTGCTCGTGGTCGCCGACGGCATGGGCGGCCACAATAGCGGGGAGGTCGCCAGCGACATCGCCTGCAAGACCGTCGTCGAGTACGCGCGCAAGATGCAGACCATGGTTCCTGAAGGCGGCACGCCGGGGCTGACCCCGCGCGGGCGCCAGCTTGAGTTTTTCGTGAAGACGGCCAACTCGATGATCTATGAGAAGGGCCGCGCCTTCCCGAAGGACGCGGGCATGGGCACGACCGTCGTGGCCGCCATCGTGGACGCGAAGGGCATGACCGTGGCTCACGTCGGCGACAGCCGGCTCTATCTCTGGCGCCGAGGCGAGCTGACCCAGCTCACCGAGGACCATTCGCTCGTGGGCGAGCAGGTCAAGCGCGGGCAGATCACCGCCGACGAGGCCGCGCGCTCTCCGCAGCAGAACATCCTGACCCGGGCCCTCGGCGCGGACGGAGACGTGCGGGTCGATGTGGCGGACCACCCTCTTCTTCCGGGCGACCTCGTGCTGCTCGCGACCGACGGCCTGTCCAAGATGGTCATCGACGCGGACGTCGCCGCCGTGATCGCCGAGTCGCAGGACCCGCAGAAGATCGTCGACGTGCTGATCGCCAAAGCCCGCGCCGCCGGCGGCGTGGATAACATCGCGATCGTGGTCGCCAAGGTTCCCGCCGCGGGCGGCGGCGGAGTCATAAAGCTGGTGTCGCGACTGTTCGGGCGCTGAGCCTGAGTCAAGGGAGAGATCGATGCCGAAGCTGCTGCTGAAGTTCAACGCGGCCGTCATTAAGGAAATCGCCATGGAGAAGGAGTCCATTTCCATCGGCCGCAAGCCCGATAACGACATCGTCATCGACAACCCGGCGATCTCCGGGCACCACTGCAAGCTGACGATGGAAGGCGGCGGCTACTACGTGGAGGACCTGGAGTCCACGAACGGCACCTTCGTCAACGAGAAGCGGATCAAGAAGTCGGGCCTGCACCACAACGACGTCGTGGGCGTGGCCAAGCACGCGGTCGTGTTCCTGAACGAAGCGGAGCTCGCGGAAAGCGCGCCGCAGCCCTCTTCCGATGCGACGATGGTGCTCGCCCCGCAGAAGCAGGCGGAGCTGGTCGCCGCTTCCGCGGCCGCGGCCAAGCCTGAGGGCGGGGGGAAGGCGGGCTGGCTTCGCATCATCAAGGGCGCCGTGGACGTCGCCGAGCACGAGCTCAAGGGGATGTCCACCTACATCGGCAAGTCCGACCGCGTGCAGGTCCAGATCAAGGGCTCCGGCCTGTTCGGCTCGGCTCCCGAGGTCGCGGCCTCCGTGCACCGCAAGCCCGAAGGCTACATCCTCGTCGCCGTCACCGAGGGCTACCCGGTCGTCAATGGCGCGAAGGTCGCCGGCTCCGTCGTCCTGAAGGAAGGCGACATGATCGACTGCGGCTCGACGACGATGATGTTCGAGCTCCGCGAGCCGACGTAAGCGGGGCGTGGCTGTCCCCAGCGTTTCCAACGTTGGAAGTGCTGGGGATATCTCAGCGTCTTAGCCGGGCTCGCGAGAGGTAACCCAAGGACCCTCCCCGGGCAGGGTCCATTGCCGGGGCCCTGCTTCCCCGTCGGTCCCTCCTTCGTCCCGCGTCCGCGCGCTATTCTAGGGGCATGAAGCACCTGTTGCTCGCCGGCTTGCTCGTCCTGCCCTTCGCGACCGCTCGCGCTCAGCAAGATGACGCCTACGGGAGCCTGGTCGGCATGGCCGATTCGGCGTCGCGCGACCAGGGGCCGCAACTCGATTCGGATCTCGCGGGAGAACGCTTGGGCTCCAAATCGCCGGAGGCCGCGAAGACGGGCTTCGAGGCCTCGGCCGGTGAGAGGAATGAGGTCAAAGCTATCGCTCCGGCGCCGACGCGCGCGCCTAAGGGTGAGCGCGTGAAGCAGAAGCGCGAGGACGACGAGCCGGCCGTCTCGGTCCCGTCCGCGGCCGCGCCCCGCGTGTGGACCAAGCTGTTCTCCTCGCTCCTTCCGAACATGACGCGCGGCTCCTCATTCGAGGTCGCGGCATCCACGTCCGCCCGGCGCGCTCGTCCCGAGCCGGCGCGTCCGGACACGGCCGCGTCCGCCGCCGGCGCCGCCCAGGGCATGCTCGAGCTCGTCGCCGCGGCGACCGCCCCCCTCCGCTAATAATCGTCGTTTCGCGCGGTCCACGCCCCCTGTCGCCAAGAGTTGACGTAGATCAATACTTTGATTGCCTTCCGGGGTTTATAATAGGCGAAGCGGAGCCGCGTGGCCGCTAATTCGTCCGTCGGAGAATCCCTAATGAGCGACACCTCCACCCAGCCCAAGGCTTCCAAGCTCCCGATCGAAGAGATCGAGTCCGCCGTCATCCGCTTCGCCGGAGATTCCGGCGACGGCATCCAGCTGACCGGCATGCAGTTCACCACGACGACCGCCTTCGCGGGCAACGATCTTGCCACCTTCCCCGACTTCCCCGCCGAGATCCGCGCCCCCGTGGGCACGACCGCCGGCGTCTCCGGCTTCCAGATCCAATTTTCGTCGCGCCAGGTGCTCACCCCCGGCGACGCTCCCGACGTGTTCGTGGCGATGAACCCCGCGGCGATGAAGGCCAACATCCACGACGTAAAGAAGGGCGGCATGGTCATCGTCAATAAGGACACCTTCAACGCGGCCAACCTGAAGAAGGCCGGCTACGAGGAAGGCAAGAATCCTCTTGAGGACGGCAGCCTCTCGGAGTTCCGCGTGATCCCGGTCGAGCTTGGCCGTCTGACGCGCAACGCCCTCGAAGGCATGGGCCTGTCGGCGACGGAGACCGAGCGCTGCAAGAACTTCTTCGCGCTGGGCATGATGTACTGGCTGTATGACCGCCCGATGGAAGCGACGGTGAAATGGATCGAGGCGAAGTTCAAGAAGAACCCCAAGTTCGTCGAGGCCAACCACAAGGCGCTTTACGCCGGCAACGCCTACGCCGAGACCGCCGAGATCTTCGGCCACCACTTCCGCGTGGCCAAGGCGCCGATCAAGCCCGGCGTGTACCGCAACATCACGGGCAACGAGGCGACCGCGCTCGGCTTCGTCGCCGCGTCGAGCGTCTCGGGCCTGCCGCTGTGGCTCGGCTCGTACCCGATCACGCCCGCCTCCGACGTGCTCCACGAGCTGTCGAAGTGCAAGAACTTCGGCGTGAAGACCTTCCAGGCTGAGGACGAGATCGCCGCCATCGGCAGCGCCATCGGCGCCGCCTTCGCGGGCAATCTCGCGCTGACGACCACGTCGGGCCCCGGCGTGGCGCTCAAGGGCGAGGCCATCGGCCTGGCCGTCATGACGGAGCTTCCTGTCGTGATCCTGAACGTGCAGCGCGGAGGCCCGTCCACCGGCCTGCCGACGAAGACCGAGCAGGCGGACCTGTTCCAGGCGCTGTACGGCCGCAACGGCGAGAGCCCCGTGCCCGTATTGGCGGCCGCGACTCCCGGCGACTGCTTTCTGATGGCCTACGAGGCCTGCCGCCTGGCGGTCAAGTACATGACGCCCGTCTTCCTTCTGACGGACGGCTACCTCGCCAACGGCACCGAGCCGTGGATGATCCCGGACGCGGCGGCCTTGAAAAAATTCGGCCGCCCCGCGCTCCCGCCGCTCGGGGAGTTCAAGCTGTACAAGCGCGACCCCGAGACGATGGCCCGGCCGTGGCCGATCCCTGGCACGCCCGGCTTCGAGCACCGCCTCGGCGGCATCGAGAAGCAGAACATCACCGGAAACATCTCCTACGACCCCGACAACCACGAGCTCATGGTGCGCCTGCGCGCCGCGAAGGTCAACAAGATCGCCCAGGACATCCCGCCGACCGAGATCCTCGGCGCGAAGAAGGGCAAGGTCCTGGTCATCGGCTGGGGCGGCACATACGGCGCCATCACCGCAGGCGTGCAGAATCTCCAGAAGGCCGGCAAGAGCGTCTCGGCCGTGCACATCCGCCACCTCAATCCGCTTCCGCCGGACCTCGGCGACATCATGGCGGGCTTCGAGCACGTGCTCGTGCCCGAGCTCAACATGGGCCAGCTGCTCAAGGTCCTGCGCGCGAAATACCTGGTCCCGGCCACGGGGCTCAACAAGATCAAGGGCCAGCCCTTCAAGGTGTCCGAGATCGAAGCCGGCATCGACGCGATCCTCACGGGGGGCAAATAACATGGCCGCTGAATCAGACAACGAGATGGAGATGCTCCCCGCCGCGGGCCCGATCGTGCAGACCGCCAAAGACTTCAAGTCCGACCAGATGGTGCGCTGGTGCCCCGGCTGCGGCGACTTCGCGATCCTCGCGACCGTCCAGAAGATGCTTCCGACGCTCAACATCCCGAAGGAGAAGTACGTGTTCGTCTCGGGCATCGGCTGCTCGTCGCGCTTCCCGTACTACATGAACACGTATGGTTTTCACACGATCCACGGCCGCGCACCGACGATCGCGACCGGCATCAAGTGCACGAATCCCGAGATGCAGGTCTGGGTCGTGACGGGCGACGGCGACGGATTGTCCATCGGCGGCAACCACCTGATCCACGCGCTGCGCCGCAACGTCGACATCAAGATTCTTTTATTCAACAACCGGATCTACGGGCTGACCAAGGGGCAGTACTCGCCGACCTCCGAGATCGGCAAGAAGACGAAGTCCTCACCGATGGGCTCGATCGACGCGCCGCTCAACCCGATCGCCCTGGCGCTCGCTTCCGAGGCGAGCTTCGTCGCGCGCGCCGTCGACACCGACCTCCCGTTCCTCGGCGAGGTCCTCACCCGGGCCGCCCATCATAAGGGCTCGGTGTTCATCGAGATCTTCCAGAACTGCATCGTCTTCAACGACGGCGCGTTCGATTCCGTGGCCGCCAAGGAGATCCGCGACGAGAAGATGATGAAGGTCGCCCACGGCAAGCCGATGGTGTTCGGCGCCAAGAAGGACAAGGGCATCGTCCTCAACGGCCTTGAGCCCGAGGTGATCACCTTCGATCCTGCTAATCCGCCCAAGAACATCCTCATCCATGACGAAAAGGCGCCGTCGGCGACCTTGGCCAACTTCCTCGCCCACATGGCCGAGCCCGTGCCGCAGGGCATCTTCCGCGCCGTCGAGCGGCCGATGCTCCATGAGCTGATGAACGCGCAGATCGATCAGGCCAAAAAGGACAAGCCCGCTGATCTGCAGAAGCTGCTGAAGGGTCCTGAGACCTGGACCGTGGCCGCCAACTAAATAGGGAGACACATGAAACTTCTCGAGCACGAAGGCAAAGAGATCCTCAAGGCGCGCGGCATCGCCGTGCCCCCGGCCGGCGGCGTGATCACGAAGACGTCCCAGCTCGCGGCCGCGATGAAGCGCGCGGGCAAGGCGCCGTGGGTCATCAAGGCCCAGGTGCTCGCCGGCGGACGCGGTAAGGCCGGCGGCATCAAGCTCGCGAAGACACCGAAGGAAGCCCAGGCGCTCGCCAAGGCCATGATCGGTATGGATCTGATCACCCACCAGACGCACGGCGAGGCGATCAAGGTCAAAGAGGTCTTCATCGAAGGCGGCGTCAAGATCGAGCGCGAGATGTACTTCTCCGTCGTCATGGACCGCAAGAACGCGGGCCCGACCATCATCGCCTCCGCGCAGGGCGGCATGGAGATCGAGACGCTCGCTGTGGAGCACCCCGAGCAGATCATCCGCATGCCCGTCGACCCGAACGTGGGCTTGCGCGACTTCGCGGCGCGCCGCCTCGCGTTTCAGCTCGACATCCCCGCGACGCATACGGGCGAGTTCGTCAAGACGACGAAGGCGCTCGTGAAGGCCTTCATCGACCTCGATTGCTCGATGCTTGAGATCAACCCGCTGATCCTGACCCCGAAGGGCGTCGCCGCGCTTGACTGCAAGATGACGACCGACGATTCCGCCGCTTACCGCCACCCTGAGCTCGCGAAGTACACCGACCACGAGGCTTCCGCGCTCGAGAAGGAGGCCACGAAGAACGACATCTCCTATGTCGGCCTCGACGGCACGATCGGCTGCATGGTCAACGGCGCGGGCCTGGCCATGGGCACGATGGACACCATCGCCCTCGCGGGCGGCAGCCCGGCGAACTTCCTCGATGTCGGCGGCGGGGCCAACGAGGAGCGCGTCAGCAAGGCGCTCAATATCATCCTGAAGGACAAGAAGGTCAAGGCGATTCTGATCAACATCTTCGGCGGCATCGTGAAGTGCGACATGATCGCGGCCGGCGTGATCGCGGCGCTTAAGAAGATCAAGCTCAAGGTGCCCCTCGTGGTGCGCCTGCAGGGCACGAATGTCGAGGCGGGCCGCGAGCTGCTCAAAAAGTCGGGCATCGCGATCATCGTCGCCGACGAGCTGTGGGACGCGGCCCAGAAGGCGGTCGCCGCGGCGAAGGGGAACTGACATGGCCATCATTCTCGACAAAGACTCGAAGATCCTGGTTCAGGGCTTCACCGGCTCGCAGGGCACCTTCCACTCCAAGCAGTGCATCGACTACGGCACGCAGATCGTCGCCGGCGTCACGCCCGGCCGCGGCGGCCAGACCCATCTTGACCGCCCTGTCTTCAACACCGTGCACGACGCCGTCCGCAACACGGGCGCGTTCGTGTCCATGATCCTCGTCCCGGCCCCCTTCGCCGCGGACTCGATCATGGAGGCCGTCGACGGGGGCTGCTCGGTCGTCATCTGCATCACCGAGGGCATCCCGGTCCTGGACATGGCCAAGGTCAAGCGCTACATCCAGCAGGTCGAGCGCTCGGGCCGAGAGATCACCCTCATCGGCCCGAACTGCCCCGGCGTGATCACCCCCGGCCAGTGCAAGCTCGGCATCATGCCGGCCTTCATCCATAAGCCGGGCCGCATCGGCGTGGTGTCACGCTCGGGCACGCTCACCTACGAAGCCGTCGACCAGCTCACCAAGCGCGGCTTGGGCCAGAGCACCGTCGTCGGCATCGGCGGGGACCCCATCAACGGCTCGAACTTCTCCGACATCCTCGCCAAGTTCGAGGAGGACGAGGCGACCGACGCCGTCGTCATGATCGGCGAGATCGGCGGCTCCGCGGAGGAAGACGCGGCGCGCTACTTCAAGGATAAGATGACCAAGCCCGTGTTCGGCTTCATCGCCGGCAAGTCCGCTCCCGAGGGCCGGCGCATGGGCCACGCGGGTGCGATCGTCGAGGGCGGCGCGGGAACGCACGCCTCGAAGATCAAGGCCATGCGCGAGGCGGGCATCATCGTCGTGGAGAATCTGTCCGGGATCGGCGAGGCCGTGGCCAAGTCCCGCAAGTCTCTCGCCGCTTAAGCTGATCCGGCCGTCAATAAGGAAGGCCTGCCGCTCAGCGGCAGGCCTTCTTCATT
>CAZIBN010000075.1:0-15830 GCA_964537395.1 uncultured Elusimicrobia bacterium | reverse complement strand
GGTTTCCGGGGTAGGCGGTCAGGGTGACCTGGAGGGGCCCGATCTTATCGCGAAGGCGGAGCACCGGCGCCTGTGGGAAGGACTTGTCGTAGGCGTAATGCGGGATGCCGATGATGTGGTGCGCGCGGGCCGCCGGCGCCAGGAGCAGGGCGAGCAAGACCAGGAGAGCGGCGTCGGTGCGGGAGAAACGGAAGGACAGGGCCTTTGTGGGACAGACATCGATGCAGACGCCGCAGGCATCGCATTCGCCGCCGGTCTGGTCGGTCATGGGAAGGAGCTGCATGGGGCAGGCCTTGTCGCAGATCACGCAGTCGATGCAGGCCGACTTCGTCCGCTTGACGCGCAGGATCCTCCAGCGCGAGAGCATGCTGTACAGAGCGCCGCCGGGGCACAAAGTGGCGCACCAGAATCCCGGCGCCACGGCGATTTCCACGAGGGCCACCAGGCCCAGAAAGATCATGCCGCCGGAGAAGAAGCCCCAGGGAAAGGTGAAGATGCCGGATTCGGCGCGGTCGAAGAGGACGGTGATGAAGGAGTGGCTCTCGCGGCTTATGATCGCGGGCGGGTAGATGTAGTGCAGGAGCGGCAGGCCTCCGATCACCGCGATCAAGGCGGCCGCGCCGAGCAAGGCGTACTTATTGCTCTTCGAGAAGCGGATATCGCGCACGGGAAGCTCGAGGAAGGCGACGACCGCGCGCAGGCGGCGGATCAGAGGCATCAGCAGGCCGATCGGGCAGATCCAGCCGCAGTAGACGCGGCCGAGCAGCAAGGTCGCGAGCAGGGGGATGATCGCGCCGGTGGCGAGCACGGTGAGAAGGCTTCTCGTGGCGAGCGAGCTTTCCGCGGCGGCGAGGAGGTCGGTGAATGAGACGCCGAACACGCGCGCTGACCAGGGGACGGAGCCGACGAAGTTGTCCGCGCGGGCGAGCAGGGCTTTGCGGGGGCGGCGGCCTACGACGCCGCTTTCCTCCATCGGCAGGCCCACTCGCATCAGCAGGTCGGTGCCGCGCAGGAGCAGGCCCGCGGTGCTGTTGCCCCACAGCGAGATCATCTTCTCGGTCTGGCGCGCCCACATATAATGGCCGTAGCGCGCGACGAAGGGGAAGAGGATGATGGACGCGAGCACGAACACCTGTAAGGCGCGCCGCCACGGCCAGATCATGCGCTTCATGACCAGGCCCTCGAGCTGCGCACGCGGATGGCGCGTCCGTCCTTCGCGTCCTTCACGATGCAGGCTTCCTCGCACAGGCCGCAGCCGACGCAAAGCTCGTCGTGCACCTCCGGCGCGTTGTGCTTGCCCTGCGTGATCGCCTTCCCTTTGAGCGGGCAGATTGTGAAGCAGGCGCCGCAGACGCCGGTGCCGTTGTGGCTGACGCACAGGCGCTTGTCGACGACCGCCGTGCCCATGCGGGCGTCGGCCATATGCCGAAGAGGCTCGAGCGCCCCCGTCGGACAGGCCTTGCCGCAGGCGAGGCAGAGATCACACGCGGAGGTTTCCGCGACGATGAAGGGGGTGTGGGCCGTGCGGCCCGCCGCGCGCGGCGCCAGGAGGATGGCGTCGGTCTCGCAGGCCTCGGCGCAGCGCTGGCAGCGGATGCAGCGGGCGAGGAACTCGTGCTCCTCGACGGCGCCCGGCGGGCGCAGAAGGCCGCGGCGGACGAGGTCGGGGGGAACGTAGGACGCGGGTGCGCTTTCGCCGCAGCGCATCAGGCTCAGCAAGGTGCCGAAGCCCGCCGTCGCGGCGGCGGCCTGGAGAAACATCTGACGGCGCGTCACCCGCTCAGTCATTGGCGACCACCATGATGGCCTGGGGGTAGCGGATGCAGGAGCGCTCGCACAGGCCGCAGCCCACGCAGTAGTTCGAGTCGAAGATCGGACGCTCGCCCTGGCCGGTCTTCATCGCCGTGCCCGGAAACGGGCAGGCGCGGATGCAGACGCCGCAGGACTTGTCGTTGTACGAGTAGCAGAGGTTCTTGTCGAGCTTCGCCCGGCCCATGCGCACCTTCGTCGACACCTCGGTCTTCAGGAGCTTGGTGAGCGCACCGGTCGGGCAGGCCTCGGTGCACCGTAGGTATTCTCCGCCGACCTTCTGGCAGAGGTTGCAGGCCTGCTGCCGGGGGAACACGATCGGGGTGCCGTCGTCCCCCGGCCCGGGCTTCAGCGAGAACTTCTCGCCGTTGGCCTCGGTGAACATCATGATCGCCTGGCTCGGGCAGGCGTCGCCGCAGCGACCGCAGCGGATGCAGCGCGACAGGAACTCGTCCTTCTCAAGAGCGCCCGGCGGGCGGATGACGCCCGTCTCGGCCGCGGCGGGCCGCAGCAGCACGGTCCCGGCGGCCAAGGCCGCTCCGGTCGCCGCCGCATTCTTGAGAAACTCCCGTCGGCTGAGTTCTTTCATAAAACAGCTAAGAACCACAAGGGCCGAAGTTATCCCCAGCGTTTCCAACGTTGGAAGTGCGGGGGATAACTATCGACTTCGGGTCTTTGAGGTTCGAGGTCATCGTAATGCTCTTTAGGCGATCTTCTCCAGGCGCATCGCGAGCTTCTTGTAGTCGGCCTGGCCGGACACCGGGTCCCACGCGCGGGAGCTCGCCGCGTTGACGAGCCATTTATTCTTCGCGGGGTCGGAGCTGTCCGCCACCGAGAGGTTCCACGGGCTGAACATGTAGCCGGCGGGGACCTGCGAGCGGGCCGGCTTGACCATCGAGTCGGTTCCCACCGAGACGCGGCCTTCATACGAGCCGCGGCGCGTGACGATCCTCACGTTCTCGCCGTCTTCGAGGCCCCAGCGCTTGGCGTCCTCCGTGCTGACCTCGACGTACTGCTCGGGCACGAGCTTGAGCGTCGTCGGGCCCTGAATGGTCTTGGCCGAGTGGAAGTGCTCGTAGACGATGCCCAGGCCGAGCCAGAACGGGTACTTGTTCTCCTTGGCGGCGTCGGCAAGCGTCTTGGTCGGGTCCTCGTAGAAGTCGAGGTCGGGGATCTCCGGCGGCAGGGCGTTGTCGCGGGCCTTGATGAGCAGGTCCATGTTGTCCATCAGGAACGGCTGCTTCTCGGCCGCCTCGAGCATCTCCTTGTTCGAAGCGCCCTCGCGCTTCTTCATGCCGACGGATTCTCCGAAGGTCATGAGCTTGCCGCAGGTCTCCTTGAGCGTCGAGTAGTTCTGCTCGCACAGCTTGAACTTCGCCTTGCCGTTGGCGTGCGCGAAGTTCCCGTAGGGCTGGCCGGCCCAGCCTTCCTGCCCCATGTACCGGCGCGGCGTGCCGCCCTTCTTGGCGATCGCGTACGTCGGCGCCGGCCACTGGATGCCGCGCAGGCGGCGCATCTGCTCGTACAGGCCGATGCCGTCGCGCTTCTCGACCTCGAGCATGCCGGTGAGGTCGGCGTCCGAGCCCTTCGAGGCCTTGATGATGTCGCGGAAGATGTCCTCGGGGTTGTAGAACTTTTGGCCGTAGCGGTTCTTGAGGGTCTTCTTATAAGGGAAGATCTTCTCCGCGTCGAGGCCGAGCGCCTTGGCGAGCGACTTGGACTTGTCGATGGCGAGGTCCATGTCGGGCAGGGCCTCGAGCAGAGGCTGGCCCTTCTCGTTCTTGCCGACCATGACGCCGTCGCAGACGTACAGGCGCCGTTCGCTCTGGATGTAGGTGCCTCCGGTCCACTCTCCCCAGGTGATCGCCGGGAACACGACGTCGGCGTATAACAGGTTAGGCGCGTGGCGGTAGATGTCCTGGACGACGACGAACATCTTGGTCAGCGCCGGGCGCACGAGCGTGTTGAGGTCGGGCATGTGCACGTGCGTCGTGTACATCCAGAACATGGCCTTGAGGTCGCCCTTGAGCGCGCGCTCCATCATGGGGATGACCATGGTCGGCTTCTGCTTGAAGGTGAGGTCGAGGCGGCCTTCAGGCAGGCGCCAGCTCGAGTTGATGTGCTTGCGCCAGGCCTCGTTGTCGAGGCCCTTGTTGAACGGAAGGCGGCCGGTGAGGCCGCCCATGAGGCGCTCGCTCATCGCGTTGGGCTGTCCGGTCTGCGAATGCGAGCCGCAGCCGGGGCGGCCGAGGTTGCCGGTGAGCAGGTGGAGGTTGATGATCGAGATGGTGTTGTGCTGGCCGTGGATCATCTGGTTGTAGCCGATGCCCCAGAACGTGAGGCAGCCGCCCTTGCCGCGCTTGCGGCCCTTGAGCGAGGCCTCGGCCCAGAGCTTGCCGATGTGCTCGATCTGCTCGACGGTGACGCGGCCGCGGTCGATGGGCTTGAGCTCGGCGACGACCTGGGCGGGGGAGTATCGGGCCTTGACGCCCTCGATGTACTCTCGCCAGCCGTCGGCGTTCTTGTCGAGCCATTCCGAAGGCATGACGGCTTCAGGATACTTGGTGATGATCACATGGGCGATGGCGTTGAGATACGAGATGTCGCCGTTGATCGTCTGGAAGTGGAGGGAGTTGCGCGGATCGATCTCCTCCAAGCCCTGCACGGTGCCGGTGCGGCGCGGATCGGAGACCAAGGTCGGGATTCCCTTTTCGCGCTTGTGGTCGGCGACGCGCCAGAACAGGATGGGATGCGCCTCGCGGGCGTTGTGGCCCCAGAACGAGATGAAGTCCGCCTGCTCGACGTCGTCATAAGAGGTCGGAGGCGTGTCCGAGCCGTAGGAGGCGTAGTAGCCGGTCGCCGCCGAGGTCATGCACATGCGCGCGTTGGCCTCGATGGCGTTGGAGCCGAGCACGCCCTTCATGAGCACGTTCTCGATCCACTGCGCTTCCATGGTCAGCTGGCCGGAGCCGTTGAGGCCGACGGAGCCGCCGCCCGACGTCTTGACGAGCTCGGCGATGCGCTCGGTGACGAGTTCCTCGGCCTCTTCGTAGCTGGCCTCGCGATACACCGACTCGTCAAAGCGCCCCTTGGTCTCGGAGACATGGCCGCGAAGGGGATCGCTCATGTCCTTGCGGATGAGGCAGCGTTCGATGCGGTCGCGGTAGATCGGCTCCTGCGCGTTGAGGCCCTTGATGCACATCACGCCCTTGTTGGTGGGGTGGAGCTTGTCGGGGACCATGCCGACGATGGTGTCGCCCTCGACCTGGATAAGGGTCCCGCAGCCGACGCCGCAGTAGGGGCACTGGGACTGGAGCTCCTTGCGGAACTTGCCGCCCAGGACCTTGGTGACATCGGCCGCGCTGGCGACCTCGCCGGGAAGCTGGGAGATGGCCAGCGCCGCGGCGGCGGCGCAGCCGCTCGCCTTGATGAAGTCCCTGCGCGACAGATCCTGCTCTTCGTTATTCTTATCCATAGATCCTCCGAATCGTTGTTCTTGGTGTCAGGCTTATAGTTACGTCAATAACTTCTGGAAGCAATTGACGTAACTGTTAGGCCTGACACCATTGGTCTTAGAAATTAAACGCGGCTTGAAAGAATCCCCAGTCGCGATCCGCGCGAGTGGTCGTCGACTTCACGTACGAGCCCGCGAAGAAGCGGGAATAGCCGAACCACAGGGAGATGACCTCGCGGAACTTCCCCTTCACATGCAGGTCGATCTCGTTGCCGATGTCCTTGCCCGGGCCGCCGGTGGCCGAGCGCGCGATGATCGCCGTGCCCGTCGCGTCGTACCACGCGTCGAAGCTGTGGTGCAGGCGGAAGTGGTGGAAGTCGGCCTGCACTCGCCAGTCGGCCTTCGGGTCGATGGAGACGCTGCCCTTGAAGTCGTGGCCGTTCTTCCAGGCGAAGATGTCCTGATAGCCCTGATACATATGCTGGAAGGGGTACAGCGGGTCGAAGGTCTGCACCTTGCCATCGGTGGAGTTGGAGTCGCCGCTGGCGAAGTCGTATTCGACGCCGAGGCGCGGCTTGAGCGCGTGGTCGAGGGTGTAGCCGCCGGTCGCGGCCATCGCCCAGGCGCGGACCTGCTGCCCGGCCTTGCGGCCGAACTGCCAGTCCGCCTCGCCGGTGTAGTCGAAGCGGTCCGGGGTGCCTTTGAACCGGGCGCCGACCGTGCGGTCGCTGAGGTTCCCGTTCGACGTCGCACGCTCGTTGGGCACGGTCTCGTCGCGCTGGTCGCGGCCCAGGATGTAAGCATCGAACTCATGCTTGGGCACCGCCTTGCAGGACGCGTACAGCCCCCAGAAATTGCCGTTGCGTTTGGCCGTGTTGACCTCCTTGACGACGGTTTCGAACAGGTCCACGGTGTAATTGCTTCCGCGCCAGCGCAGGCGCGCGCCGTCCCAGGCCCGTGCGATGTTGCTCCAGTCGAGAGGGCTGATCAGGCGCTGGTCGCCGTATTGAAGCTCCTGACGCCCGACGCGCAGGTCGAGCGGCTGGGCGAAAAGATCGAGGACGTCGACGTAGCCCTGGTGGAGGTCCAGGAGGTTCATATTCGTCGCCACCGTGGTCTCCGAGCCCCAGTTGCGGGAGTCCTGGATCTGAATAAAGCCTTTGACGCCCTGGTTCGTCTCGATGCCGACGCCGAGCCGGGTGCGCAGGGTGGTCAGGTCGTAGCCGCGGCGCTTGAGCGCCGTCGAGTAGGACTCGATGTTCGTGGTCTCGGTCCGGGCGCGGACCTGGCCGCTGAAGGTGAACTTGGGCGGCTCGATAGCGGCCGAGGCCGCGGTCGTGATGATGAGGAACAGCGAGCTCAAGACAGTCATTTCATTTCTCCTGGTTTTTTGGGGGCGTAAAATTAGCGAGCGTGGTTTTGTTCAGCCTCTGCCACATCGTTTCCTCGGCGCTCGCCACGAATTCATGCATCGCGCAGGGATTGGCGCAGTCGCAGTCTTTGGCTTCGATCATGCAGGGCATGGCGCCGGTTCCCATGCGGTGGGAGGCGGCAACGATCTTCGCGAGGGAGACCTCGCCGGCGGGACGGCTGAGGCGATAGCCGCCTTTCGCACCGCGGCGGCTGTCGAGGATCCCGCTCTGGGCGAGGCGCTGCAGGATCTTGGAGAGATAGCTGGGCGAGAGGCTCGTGCGCTTGGCGATTCCGGAGACCATGTGGTACTCGTCAGTCGGCAGCGAGGCCAGGCAGAGCATCGCGCTGATGGTGTATCGCGACGATTGGGGAAGGTGCAGAAGCCTTGATTCCGGATTCATTTGTCCGTAATCGAGTAGCAACGAAATGGCCACTTCCCTAATATAGCGCCTAGGCCGGGCCCGGTTGGCCCGGCACAGAAGCGGCTGAGGAAATCCCGATAGCTTCTAGCCGCCGATCTGGCACATGAAGCGCGGGCTCGAGTCAGGCACCGAGGCGCGTGCGACCATGCCGTGGCTCTCGGGCTTGGCTCGGATAGCGCCGCGGATGAGGGCCATGAGGCTCTCGGTGCCCTCGCCTTCCCGTAAAGGCGTGCGCAGGTCCACGCCTTCCTCCCCATCGAGGCAGGGGATAAGTGTTCCAATCGAGGACAGCCGGATTCGATTGCAGGAATCGCAGAATCCGCAGCTCAGGGCGCTGATGAAGCCGATGGTTCCGGCGGCGCCGGGCCTGCGGTAATAGCGGGCGGGGCCGTGGCCTAGGGGGCGTTCATCATGCGAGGCCGGCGCCAGAGGCGCCGCCGCGGCCATCATCTCGCCGAGAGGCATCCTTCTCTCCGCGCTGAAGAAGCCGGTCTCGCCCATGGGCATGAGCTCGATGAAGCGCACATGCAGCGGCTTTTCATCGGTCAGCGCGGCGAACGCCCCGAGCTCGTCATCGTTCATCCCGCGAGCCACGACGACGTTCAGCTTGACCGGGGCCAGCCCGGATTCCAGCGCGGCCTCGATCCCGTCGAGGACGCTCTTCAGATGCCCGAAGCGGGCGATGTTGGCGAAGCGCGCCGGGTCGAGCGTGTCGAGGCTGATGTTGACGCGATGTAAGCCCGCCGCTTTCAGCTCGGCCGCGAGGCCGGCGAGCAGGACCCCGTTGGTGCTCAGAGACAGATCTCTGATTCCCGGTATCGCGGCCAATCGTCGTACCAATGCCGGGAGGCCGGGCCGTACGAGAGGCTCGCCGCCGGTGATCCGGATCTTCGACACGCCGAGGCGCGCGAAGGCCTCCACGAGCCTCACCGTCTCGTCGTCGCTGAGCAGGTCGCCGCTCGAGGCGAAGCGATGCGCCAGCTCAGGCAGGCAATAGACGCAGCGCAGGTTGCACCGGTCCGTGACGGAGAGCCGCAGGTAATCGATGGTGCGGTTGAAGCCGTCGCGCATCATGGCCGCAGCTCCTTGGCCCGCTCGTAATCCTCGCGGGTGTCGATGTCCATGAAGGAGAGGCCCTGCGGATCGACGCCCTCGATCTCCTTCTCAAGCATGAAGCGCGTGCGTAGATCGTCGAACAGCCGGGAGATCCCGAGCGTATCGGCCTCGATCGAGGAGCGGATCATGCCGACGCAGGCGCGCGAGTAGACGCCGCACAGGGGCTGGCGCTTGTCCTTCCACACCGGTATGACGGCGTCGTAATCGGCGCGCGAATGCCAGAGCGCCTTGATGAGCTCCGGGCGGACGAAGGGCATGTCGCAGGCGGCGACGAAGGCGTGGCCGGTGTCGAGGCCCTGAAGCGCGGTGAAGAGGCCGCCCATGGGGTGGCCGTCGAGGCAGAGGTCCTCGATGACAAGCACCCGTTCGTTTTTCAGGAACGCGAGCTCAGCGACGTTCTTCGTCACGACGAGCACCTTTGGCAGGACTTCCAGCAGCGAGTTCACCACCGACTGAACCAAGGGCGCGCCCTTCCAATCGGCCAGCGCCTTGTTGGCGCCGAACCGGCTGCTGCGGCCGCCCGCCAGAACGACGCCGGTCATCTCGTCGATCATTTGAGCCACCGGAACTTGAGCGTCTCACCGCGCCGGACACGAGAGCGGCCCACGGGAGCCAACGCCAGCGCGTTGGCCCGCGAGGCCATGCCGAGCATGGCCGAGCCCTGGGGCCGGATGATGCTCAGCTCGTAGCCGCCGGGCACTGGGGCGGCCTGGCAGAACAGATATTGCTGCCTGTCCTCGGGCTTGGGGTAATCATTGAGCGCGGAGCCGGTGAGATGGTAGCTCGGGTGCTTCGGCGCGTAGCCTTGCAGCGTCTCGAGGGCGGGGCGCACGAACTCCTCCAGGCACACCAGCGCGGCGAGGGGATTGCCGGGAAGGCCAAAGGCGAGCTTGGGCGCAACGCCCGGAGCCTCGAGCACGCCGAAGAGAAGGGGCTTGCCGGGCTTGATGGCGACCTTCCAGAACACCTCGCGGATGCCGAGTTCCGCGAAGACGGACTTGGTGCAGTCGAAATCGCCGACGGAGACGCCGCCTGAGACCACGATCACGTCGGCCTTGGCCAAGGCGGCGGCGAGCACGGCCTTCAGCGCCTTGGGCTCGTCCGGGGCGATGCCGAGGTTCTCGGAGGCGGCGCCCCAGCGCGACAGCGCGGCGACGAGCGCGGGCCCGTTCGAGTTCCTGATCCGGCCTGCGCCCGGCTCTTCCCGATAATCCACCAGCTCGTCTCCGGTGGCGAGGACGGCGACCCGCGGCTGACGGATCACCGCGACCTCCGTTATGCCTTGCGCGGCGAGCAGGGCGATGTCGTAGGGACGAAGCAAGGCGCCTGCGTCGAGGAGCAGGGTCCCCGCGAGCACGTCCTCGCCCCGGGCGCGGACATGGCTTCCGGCCCTCGTCGCCTGCGAGAAAAGGACCTTGCCGCGCGCGCCGTTCTGCGTGGCTTCCTGCATGACGACGCTGTCCGCGCCGCGGGGCAGGGGCGCGCCGGTCATGATGCGCACCGCTTGGCCGGGCTTCACCTCGAGGCTCCCGGTCTGGCCCGCGCGCACGGTCTCAAGCACGGCCAGCTCCACGGGGTCCTTCGGCGTGGCGTCCTTGATGTCCGCGGCCCGAAGCGCGAAGCCGTCCATCGCGGAATTGTCGAAGGGGGGGAGCGCTTCCGGGGCGAGAATGTCTTCGGCAAGGACCCGGTCGACCGCCTGCGAGAGCGACACTTTTTCCTCGCCGAGAGTCCGTGCGTGCGCAAAGATCAGCCGTAGGGCTTCTTCCGGGGAGATCATGCAAGGCGTTAGGGTTTTCATTCGATGCTGACAGGAAAATAAAAAACGGGCTCCTCTCAATGAACTAGCGAGGAGCCCGTCTGGACGCAGACGGTGCTATCCTCTCCTTTCCTAATTCAGCCCAGGACCGTCGGGCTTCGAGAGGGCGAGGTCTTTCGACCTTCGCCCTGCGGCCGGGGAGTCGTGACTCGTTGGAGTGTTAGACCGTCCGGCTCGGAGTGGTGCTTGCTGAGTCTGTCGGGTTTGTTCTAGGGTGTTTTTGGCTCCTCGTTTGAGGCGCCCTTCAGGCCCTCTTTGAAGGCGTTGAAGGATTGGCCCAATCCCCGCGCCGCCTCGGGGATGCGTTTGGCTCCGAAGAGCAGGACCACGATCCCGAGTATGACGGCCGCCTCTGTTAATCCGATAGTGGGCATGTCTATTCTCCGCGGCAATCCGGATTCCGATGTCCGAATATATGTTGCAACGAAACGGCCAAAGCCTCAGCGACGGCGCTCAGCGGTTTCAGGCCATGTAGCTTTCGACCTCGGCCCAGTAGCGGTTGACGTCGCGCTCCATCACCACGTACTGCTCGCGCGCCTGGCGGGAGAGGCGATGAAGCGTCGAGCGTCCGGCGTAGGCGTTGAAGCTCGGCCAGAGCGTGCGCTCCTCTTCGTCGATCAGATGACGCAGCAGGCCCGCCAGGCGCAGCGACAGATCCCGGATGGACGAACCGCCTTCGGGGGTGATGCTGCTCAGCAGCGCGGCGGCTTCCTCGCGCAGAGCCGCCACCGCCCGGTGCTGGCTCTCCACGCTGGCCAGAGCTTTGTACGCGGCGGGGGTCGGCAGATCCGGCGATTCGTCGTAGATGAGGTGCTCGAGGTTCTGGTGCGCCTCGAGGGCCTTGAACAGGACGAGAAGGATGTTGCGCGTCTCTCGGGCGGCGATGCGCTCGTCCTTGCCATCAGCGGCGCGCTCGAGGCGCCCGATGAGCTTGATCAGCAACGCGTGCTCCTGGGACAGCGAGTCGAATACGCTCATGGCGAGACCTCCGCGGCGGCCGCCGCAGGAAGCTTCAATGTGAAGACGCTTCCCTTGCCCTCTTCCGAGTCGACGATGACGTCTCCTCCCATCGCGCGCGATGCCGCGCGGCAGAAGGTCAGACCGAGGCCGAGCCCATGGCCTTTTTTGTTGTTCTCGCCTTGATAGAAGCGGTCGAAGATGTGCGGCAGGTCCTGAGCGGAGATGCCCGGCCCGTCGTCCGTGACGCTGATCAGGACCGAGCGATCGCCCGCGGACGCCGCCACCTGGATCCGGCCGCCCGGGAGCGTGAATTTCAGGGCGTTGCCGATGAGGTTGGCCAGAGCGCGGCGCAGAAGATCCGGGTCTGCGAGCGCCGTCAGCTTCGTGGCCGGTCCGGTCGTCAGCTTCGATCCGTGCGCCCTGGGGTCCGCGGCCTCCTCCGTGACGAGCTCTCGGATCAGGAGATCGACATCCACGGGAGCCGCGTGAACGGGCATCGCGCCGTCCTCCAGCCGCGACGTCTCCAGGTACGATTCGATGAGATCGTCGAGCCGGCGGCTGTTCCGGATGCCGCTCTCGAGCAAGACGAGGTCGCTATGCGTGAGCGCGTGGCCGACCCCCTGCTCCGCGATGGAGTGCAGCACGCCGTGCATGATGGTGAGCGGATTGCGAAAGTCGTGCGCGAGCATCTGGCGCCATTCCTCCTTGTGCCGCCCGACCTCAGCCTGGGTGGAGACGTCTTCGATGATGAGGAAGTGCCTTTCGATGCTGGGCTGGCGCACCCGCATGCAGCGCACGCGCAGGTCCCGTCCCGTCGGACTGTAGTTCCCCTTGAATGTCACCGCGTCCGCCGGTCCGCGGGCGACCTTGAGCGGGCACCCGGACGCCGTCTCGCCGCAGGTTCCGGCGAGCCCCTCGCACAGCAGATTGCAGATCGAGCTCATGCCGGCCTCCGACGCGGAGGGGCCAAGCAAGGCGCCGGCGGCGGCATTGGCGTAGAGGAGTCGTCCGTCGGCGTCGGCGATGCAGAAGCCGTCCGTCAGGCAGTCGAATAGAGGCCGTAGGGAGTCGATGAAGTCGGCGGCCATGATGGATGCGGTGCATCACTCTGGCCAACAGTTACAGCAATTACTTGGCGCGGCGACGCGCCAGGCCGCGCGAGGCGATGGCTTCCTGGGTCCCGCACGAGCAGTAATAGACGGAGAGGGTCTTCGTCCTCTCCAGCGCGAAGAGAAGGAGGTCGAGCGCGGCGAGGCCGCTCTCGGCGGTCGGCCGCCAGAGCAGGTGGGAGGCGTCGGACTTCAGCGCCACCTGCCCGGCCGAGACGACGCGATCCTGGTTCTCCGCGCACAGGAACAGCTCGTGGATATTGAGGAACGGCACGCCCATGGCGTCGAGCTCGAGGACCATGCGTTCGAGCTTCTCCTTCTCCTCGGGCACGACCGGGATCTCGACGGCGACCTCTTTGAATATCTTGAGCGCTCGGCGCACCGGCTCGGTGTCGTAGTCGCGTGCGGCCAGGTCGAACCGGATCGCGTCGAGCCCCGCGTCGCGCAGCCGCAGGAGAAGCTCGTCGGTGGCGAGGTCGCCGTTGGTGTAAAGGTCCACGCGGGGCGGATCGGGCATGGCTTTCAGGACGCGCAGCAACGCGAGCACGCGCTCCGGACGCAGCAGGGGCTCGCCGCCGGACAGGCCGACGCTGCGCAGGCCGTAGCGCGTGATGATCTCGACCGCCTCGGCGGGCTCGTCGATGGGGATGCCGTGCACGACGGTCTCGTCCTTGCGCGGCTTCTGGTTGAAGCAGAAGAAGCAGTCGCGCGTGCACAGGCCGGTGACATACAGGTTGCTGCCCAGTCCCTCAAGGCAGGAGGCGCAGCCCGGCGGGAGCTGGCGGGTGTACAGCGTCATGGTCTCGAAGTCGCCCTTGACGCCGGCGGCGCGCAGGCGCTCGAGCCTCTCGCGCAGTGCCTCCACGCGCTGCGCATCGGGCTCGGCTCCCGGCAACGCCGTCATGGCCCGCGCCGCTTTGCGCGCGTACCAGGAGAGGTCGTCACCGTCGCGCAGGTTCATGAATCTTACCTTAACGCAACACTATGGCCGTAATGGTGCAGTGATGATTAGACTTCATCAGATCCAATTGCAGAGCGAAGAACTCTCCCATCGGTTGCGCAACCTCGCGTCGAACGCCTTCGTCCTGGTCGCCGCCCTGTCGGTTTTCGAGCTGGCCAGCGGCGTACCGCTCACCTTCGTCGGGGCTCCGAGCGCATGGGCGCAATGGAGCCTGCTGCTGCACGTCGCGGCGGGCTTCGCTTTGGCGTGGCCGATCGTCGCCTACAGCGTGCGGCATTGGAGCTACGGCCGCCACAGCGAAAGGCGCTGGCCGGTCTGGGACGGCTACATCCTGGCCGCGGCGTTCGCGCTATCGGTTCTGAGCGGATTCTGGGCCGCCGGCGCCGCGGCGTTCGGTCAGCGCGTCCCCGATGCCGTGCGCACCGTTCATGCCTGGTCGAGCTATGCGGCGGCGGCGCTCGTCGTGCTCCATCTCGTGCCCGCGCTGCAGCGCCTGGCGCAGGCGGCCCGCGAGGCGGGGCGTGAGGAGGATTGGCGCGCGGCGTGGCGGCGTCTGTCCGTCTGGTCGTCGGCCGGAGCCGGGGCGCTGGCGGCGGGCCTGATCGTCCTTTCAGCGCTGACGCGCGCGCCGCAGTACGTCGATGTCGCGCCCGCGGGCTACAGCTTCAAGTACGGGCCCAACCCTTTCGCGCCGAGCAACGCGGCCACGACGACCGGGGGCATCATCGATGCGCGCCGCCTGACCGGATCGAAAAAATGCGGCGACTGCCATGCCGAGATCTTAAAGGAGTGGCAGTCGAGCGCTCATCATTGGTCCGCCACCGATCCGGGCTACGCCTTCGTGCAGAGCGTCATGATCAAGAACGCCGGGCGGGAGGCGACGCGCTACTGCGCCGCCTGCCACGAGCCGGTGACCTTGCTGTCGGGCCGCAATACCCCGGGCGCACCGCTCGATACGCCCGAGCGCGAGGAAGGCTCTTCATGCGTCGTCTGCCACTCCATCTCGGACCTGCATGCCGCCGCGCCCGTCGGGGGAGCCACGCAGGGCAACGGCAACTACCTGCTCGCCCCGCCCGCAGACTATCTGTTCGCGGGATATGAGAATGCGGCCGCCAAGCAGCTTCAGTACTTCGTCATCCGCAGCCTTCCCGGGCGCCATCGCAAGGACTTCGCGGGCGGCCTGATGAGCAAGCCCGAGCTGTGCTCGACCTGCCACAAGCAGTTCATCGACAAGGAGATCAATAATTTCGGCTGGGTTCAGCTTCAGAACCAGTACGACGATTGGCGCAAAGGCCACTACAACGTGGTCAACGACCCGGGCCAGACTTTGGCCTGCAAGGACTGCCACATGCCGTTGACGGATTCCAAGGAAACGGCGAGCTCGGGCGGTCGGCCGCAGCACCGATCGCACCGCTTCCTCGGCGCCAACCAGGCGGTGCCGTGGCTGACCGGCGACAAGGAGCAGTTCCGTCTGACCGAGGAGTGGCTGCAGGGCAAGCGCGTGGTTCCCGAGATCACCAAGCGCTGGGCCAAGGGCCCGGCCATCCCGGTGCGCCTCGACGCGCCGGCGAGCGCCGTGCCGGGCAAGCCCCTGTCGTGGAAGGTCGTCGTCACCAACAACAAGGCCGGGCACGGCTTCCCCACCGGGCCGCTCGACCTCATCGAGACCTGGCTGGAGGTCCGGTTGAGCGACGCCAAGGGGAAGGTTCTGTTCGAGTCGGGCGCTCTCGACGCGAAGCGCTACGTCGACAAGCAGGCGTTCTTCTTCCGTTCGGTCGGCGTCGACCAGGCCGGGAGCCTGATCGACCGTCACAACCTGTGGGACATGGTCGGGCAGAAGAGCAAGCGCGCGGTCTTCGTGGGCACCTCCGACGCCGCGCCCTACTCCATGGTCCTGCCCCACAACGCCGCCGGGCCGCTGAGCTTGACCGTGCGGCTGCGCTACCGCAAGTTCAATCAGTTCGTCGCCGATCTCGTTCTTCCCAAAGGGGGGACGTTCCCGGTCACCGAGATCTCGACCGACGCCGTCACGATCGCTTTGCCTTGACCCTCGGCAAGCCCGCACGCCGAGGATTTTTGATTCAACGACGGAGGAGGAGTGATATGACGAAAATAGAGACGCCGCGGAAGGGCCGGACCCTCGAGAAGGCGTCCGGACTGGCCCTGGTCGGAAACCCGACGTCCGGGCGGCCGATCCTGGGGCCGACGGTGACGGTGGAGATGTTCCGGGCGCTTCGGCTCGTCGGCGTGATGGAGGGCCTGGACGACACCCTCGGCAAGGACGCCAGCGCCTTGGTTTACAACAGCGGCAAGCACGTGGGGCTCTCGCTGGGCAAGTCCATCCTCGAGAAGTCGGGGCAGGATCTCAATCGCTACGTCCAAATGACGACCGAGCGGCTCAAGGAGCTGGGAGTAGGGCTGATGTCCATACCGGAAATCGATCTCGCGAAAGGCTTTCTGAAGGTCCGCGTGGACGAGTGCATCACCTGCGCCGGGATGCCCAATATCGGCAAGGCCGTGTGCCATTTCGAGGGCGGCCTGGTCTCGGGCGTTCTCGAGGCGTTCCTCGGCGCCGGAAAGAAGGTCGCCGTGAAGGAGTCGAAGTGCTGGGCCTTGGGCGACACGACGTGCGAGTTCGAGTCGCGCATCAGCTGAGGCTTCGGCCCGCCAGTGGAGATCCGTCTCGAGAACGTTTCGAAGACTTACCCGGGGCTGAGCATCGGGCCCGTGAACCTGTGCGTCCCCTCCGGGACCTTGAAGGTCCTGG
>CAZIBN010000074.1:0-15986 GCA_964537395.1 uncultured Elusimicrobia bacterium | reverse complement strand
GCGTGTTCGCCTGCGTCGAGGAGAACAACCAGTCGCGCAACCCGGAGATCCAGTACATCCGCGTCCTCGAGATGAAAAAGGGCTCCATCGACGTCGAGACGTCGACGACCGAATATGAGGGCGACGTTCCCAAGAAGGATTCCTATTACATGCCCGTGCAGTGCCACCAGTGCCGCAAGGCTCCCTGCGTGAAGGCCTGCCCCGTGAAGGCGACCTGGCAGGAGCCCGACGGCGTCGTCGTCATCGACTACAACTGGTGCATCGGCTGCCGCTACTGCATCGCTGCCTGCCCCTACGGCGCGCGCCGCTTCAACTGGCAGGCGCCGGAGCTCTCCAAGGAAGATCTGAATCCGGAGATGGGGCTCCTTTCCAATAGGCCGCGCCCCAAGGGCGTCGTCGAGAAATGCCATTTCTGCCTGCACCGCACCCGCGACGGCAAGTACCCGGCCTGCGTCGAGGTGTGCCCCACCGGCTCGCGCAAGTTCGGCAACCTGCTCGACCCGCAAAGCGAGATCTCCAATATCCTACAGACCAAGAGAGTCTACGTCCTCAAGGAAGAGGTCGGCACCTTGCCGCGCTTCTACTACTACTTCGACATATAACATGGTCCAACATCTAAAGGAGTACTTCACGTTCGTCGGGCGCTGCGCCCGTGAGACCATCCATGGCGATTGGCGCTACTTCCTGTGGATGTCGCTGCTGACCGGCGTCAGCCTCCTGGGCCTCAACGCCTACTGCAAGCAGTTCGTCCAGGGCCTGACCATCACGGGCATGAGCGACCAGGTGTCCTGGGGCCTGTACATCGCCAACTTCACCTTCCTCGTGGGCATGGCGGCGGCGGCGGTGATGCTCGTCGTGCCGGTGTATATCTACAAGGACGAGACCTTGCACGATGTCGTCATCCTCGGCGAATTGCTGTCGGTCGCCGTCATCATCATGTGCCTGCTGTTCGTCACCGTGGACCTGGGACGCCCGGACCGCTTCTGGCACATGATCCCGGGCATCGGCAAGTTCAACTGGCCCATCTCGATGCTGAGCTGGGATGTCATCGTCCTGAATGTTTACCTGGCCCTGAATGCCCACATATGCGGCTACCTGGTCTACATGGTCTACCAGAAGCGCAAGCCGGCCCCGATGTGGTACATCCCATTCGTCTTCACCGCCATCGTCTGGGCGTTCAGCATCCACACCGTGACCGCTTTCTTATATGTCGGCCTCGGCGGGCGTCCCTATTGGAACTCGGCCATCATCGCCCCGCGCTTCCTGGCGTCGGCCTTCACGGCGGGCCCGGGCTTCCTGATCCTGACCTTGCAGGTCATCCGGCGCGTGACCAAATACCGGATCGACGACAAGGCGATCTTCATGCTGCGCAACATCGTGCAGGTCTCGATGATCATCAACGTCTTCCTGCTGTTCTGCGAGCTGTTCAAGGAGTTCTATACCGACTCCGCGCACGTGGCGTCGGCCAAGTACCTCTTCTTCGGGCTTCACGGCCACTACGGCCTCGTGCCCTGGATCTGGACGGCCATGGCGCTCGACCTGATCGCCCTGATCCTCCTCGTGCTGCCGCTGTCGCGCAGCCTCAAATATCTCGACCTGGCCTGCGTGCTCGCCATCATCGGCATCTGGATCGAGAAGGGGATGGGCCTGATCATACCGGCCTTCGTGCCAAGCCCCCTGGGCGAGATCGTCGAGTACTTCCCGACCCTCAGCGAGTGGCTGATCTGCGCGGGCATATGGGCGTTCGGGATGCTGCTCTACACCTTGTTCCTGAAGATGACTATTCCCGTGCTGACCGGGGACCTTACCCCGACCTCGCCTCCCGCTACTTAGATCTTTTCCGGGCGAGCTTGAAATCGAGAGCCGAGAGCATGGCCGGGTAGTCGCGCGGAGCGCTCGCCATCCGGGGGCCGAAGCGCCTCAAGATATTCTCCGTCGCGAGCGCGAAATCCTTTTGCCCGGTGAGGGCGGAGAGCCTCAGCCCGTTCATCGCCGCGACGGCCGCGGCGTCGGCGTCCTCCGGGGCCGGCGGCAGATTCTCCTCGGGGACGGAAGGCGGGGCCTTCGCCAGGCGCGCCGCCCAGGCCGGCCGCGAGGGGTCGGGGGCGGCCTCGTTCAGGTCGAGCAGGCCCGCGATCGTCATCGCATAGTCGTCGGCGAAGCCGGGGATCGCGCGCTCGCCGTCGCGCCAGCGCCGGTACAGGCGATTAGCGCTTTCGTCGTAGAGGTTCTCGCGCAGGAAGCGTGCGGTCTCCTCGGCGGCCTTGAGATAGCGAGGCTCCTTGAGTATTCGAGCCCCCTTGGCCAGGGCTGAGAGCGCCAGGCCGTTATAGGCGGTCAATATCTTGTCGTCCTTCGCGGGCCGCGGGCGTTCACGTCGGGCCTCGGCGGTCGGCAGCGAATAGTACGCCGCGTCGGCGTCCTCGGCGGTATAGAAGCCGCCGCCGGGATGGGCCAGGTCGCGCAGGAGGTAGTCGAGCGTTTTGCGCGCGACGCGGGCGAGCTCGGGGTCCTTGGTCGCCTGATAGGCGTCCAGATAGATCGAGGCGAGCTGGGTGTTGTCGGAGAGCATCTTCTCATGGTGCGGCGCGCTCCAGGCCGCGCCCGCCGCGTAGCGATGGAAGCCGCCGCCGATCCGGTCGTGGATCTCGCCCGCGGCCATCGCTCTCAAGGTTCGCACGGCCATGTCCCGCGCCTCCTTATTCCCTGTACGGGCTGAGTAGCGGAGGAGGAAGCTCAAGCCGGCAGGCAACGGGAATCTCGGAGGCGGGCCAAAGCCGCCGTGCACCGGGTCGAAGGCGCGGCGGTAAGCGTCGAAGCCGCCGTCGAGGACCTGAGCGCCGGGGGGGCGCGCGCTTGTCTCGACACGCGTGTAGGCCTCGAGCGCCCGGCCGAAATCCTCCGAGTCCTTGATCGCGTCGCCGCGGCGCGTGCGCCAAAGCTCCGTGATGCGCGCGAGCAGCGGCCGCAGGCCCGGGCGCTCGCCGAGTGCTTCGGGGGGGAAGTAGGTGCCGCCGAAGAAGGGCTTTTTATCCGGCGTCAGCCACAGGTTCAACGGCCAGCCGCCGCCCCAGCCCGCGGCGTCGGCCGCGCTCATGTACACCCGGTCGATGTCCGGCCGCTCCTCGCGGTCGACGAGGACGGCCACGAAGGAGGCGTTGAGCAATGCCGCGATCTCGGGATTCGCGAACGACTCGCGCTGCATCACATGGCACCAGAGGCAGGTGGAGAAGCCGATCGAGAGATAAATGGGCTTGTTCTCCCGGGTCGCCTTGTCGAAAGCCTCAGGGCCCCAGGGATGCCAGTCCACGGGGTCGGCGGCATGCTGAAGAAGGTAGGGGCTTTTCTCCTGGGCAAGCCGGTTGACGGGCGGCGGCGCGGCGGCGCTCGCCGCCATGCTAAGCGAGCACAATACCAGGAGATGAACCGTCGAGGCTGGGGCTGATGCGCTCATTGCGCCTAGAGTTTACATCACCGAAGTCCTTGCCTTGATCTATTCTCAATGATAATCACTCGTCCCGGAACGAGTCATTATCTATTGTCGTAGATCAGCGCGCCGATGACGACTACACGGATACATTCCTAGCCGTGGTGGTGGAGGCTCTCGACGAGGTACGGGTCCTTCTCCGGGACGGGCGGAGCCGAGGAGAACGCGCGGTCGAAGAGCAGGACGAAGACGCCCGCCAGGCCGAGGAAGATGGGGAGGTCGAGCCAGCTCGGACGGGCCGCGCCCGAGAGCGAAGGCATGATCATCACGTATAGGTCGAGGCCGCGTCCCAGGCACACCGAGACGCAGGCCGCGAGCAGGAGCCGGTCGTTCTTCTTGGCGGCGATGCGGATCAGCAGGACGCTCGGCGCGATGAAATTGGCGAGCAGGCTCAGCGCCTGCACGGCCATCCAGCCGCGCGTGGAGCGCAGGGCGTAGTAGGCGGTCTCCTCGGGGATGTTGGCGTACCAGATCAGAAGGAACTGGCAGAACCAGAGGTAGGCCCAGAACACGCCGAAGCCGAACACGTACTTGCCCAGGTCGTGACGGTGGTGCTCGTTGAGCTCGGGAAAGAATCCGCGCTGGTTCAGCATAACGGTCAGCAGGGCGATCGCGGCGAGCGCGTGCAGGAAGGCACCGCCGAACATGTACCAGGGGAACATCGTGCTGTACCAATGCGGCTCGAGCGACATGACCCAGTCGATGGAGGCGAGGGTGAAGGTCACGCCGAAGACGAGCATGAAGGCGGCCGACAGGCGCTTGTTCTTGTGGGTGTGCTCGACGTCCCCATCTGCGTCTTGCAGACGCGAATTCCTTAATATGGCGCGCGCGAACACCATCCACAGCGTCAGGATCACGCCGGCGCGGATCGCCCAGAAGGGCAGGTTGAGGTAGAGCGCTTTGGCCTCGAGGATCGGATCGTGGACGCCGGCCGTGTGGTGCGCCCAATGATAGAGCGAGTGCGACCCGAGAAGAAGGACGAGCATGCCCAGGGCTCCGACGGGAAGATAGGCCGTCATCGCCTCCGGGACGCGGCGGAACAGGACCGGCCAGCCCGCTCCCACCAGGTTCTGGATGGCGATGAAGACGAGCGCGGTGATGGCGAGCATCAGGAAATAAGTGTTGCCCAGCAGAAGGCCGGCCAGCGCGCGCTGCGGAGCGAACTTGAGGCCGATGAGGAAGGCGGCCGCGCCCAAGGCGGCGAGAGCGGCGCAGGCGGATCTGGCCCGGGGGTCCAAAAGCGATCGGTGGTTCATTTCGTGTTCTCCCAGGAGCGCATGTAGGCGACGATCTTGCGGATGTCGGCGGCGGAGAGCTCGGCCACGCCGCCGGCGCCCGCGCCGAAGGGGCGCATGGCGGTGTTCGGGCGCCCCATGGCGATGGTCGCCATCAGGAGGCCGTCGTCGGCGGCGCGCATGAACTCGGGCGTGTTGAGCGAGGGCGCGTAGCCTTTGATGCCGGTCGAGGCCTGGCCGTGTCCTTCCGCTCCGTGGCAGCCGATGCAGTAGCGGTTGAACAGGCCCGCGCCTTCGCGCGCCGAGCTTTCGGTTCGATCGATCACGCGCGTCGTGGCCGGGGGATTCTTCTCCCAGGAGCGGATGAAGGCGACCAGGTCCATGACCTCACGCTGATCGAGCTTCACCACGTTGCCTTCCTGGGCGAACGGGCGCATCTCGGTGCCCTGCCGGCCCATGATGATGGTCGCGGCGAGGTAGCCGTTGGAGGCGGCCTTGAGGAAGCCGAGCGAATTGAGCGAAGGCCCACTTGAGCCCTCGCCCTGCTCGCCGTGGCACTTCGAGCAGCCGCCCTTGCCGAGGAAGATCTCCTTGCCCACGGCCGCCGAGGCGCCGGGGAATTCTCGGTCGAGAAGGTCCACTCGTGGTTTGGCGGCGAGCGTGCGCAGGTACGACACGACATGGTCGATGTCCGATGAGTTCAGCGACATCAAGGTCCCGAGCGCGCGGCCCTCCATGAAGCCGCGCATGCCGGTTCCCTGTTTGCCGTGGGCGATGGTCCGCCAGAGGAACTCGTCCTTGGCCGAGGCGAGGAAGACCGGGTTGCCGATCTGCCCGCCCACGCCGCCGCGCCCTTCGGGGCCGTGGCAGGAGATGCAGGCTTTGTCGAAGATGAGCTTGCCGAACTCGGGCTCGCCTCGGCGCGCGGGGCGGTCGAGGGCGATGGCTTCGCCTTTCTGCCAGGAGCGCATGAACTTGAGCAGGTCGGCCACGTCCCGCGAGGGCAGGAAGTACCAGGACGGCATCGCCGTGCCCGGGCGCCCCTTCGAAATGGCGTGGAACAGGAACTGGTCGTCGGCGAGCCTCAGGAATGAATCGCTGTTCAGCCGCGAGCCGATGCCGCCTTCGCCTTTGCCGCCGTGGCAGGAAGCGCAACGGGCCGAGAAGATCTTCGCGCCGATCTCAGACGAGGCTGCGGGCAGAAGAGCCGAGACCTCCGCCAGGCTATGGCGAGCGCGGGACCAGGAGCCGAGATAGGAGACGAGGTCGGCGATCTCTCCGGTCGAGAGGTTGTAGGAGGCGGGCATGGCGGTGTGCTTGCGCCCGCTGATGACCATGTCCCGGAAGAACTGGGGCGAGGCGATCGACAGGAAGGAGGGGCTGTTGAGCGTGTTGCCGATGCCGCCTTGGCCGTTGCGGCCGTGGCAGGCCGCGCAGCGGCCGCGGTAGATGGCCTCGCCGCGCTTGGGGTCGGAGATCTGGGCGAGGACGGCGGCGCGGTCGGGTGCGGCCGTGTCCCAGGTGCGCAGGTGGCGGATGATGCTGAGCATCTGCGTGCGCGTCAGAGACTTCTCCCATGAGGGCATCTGCGTGCCCTTGCGGCCGTGGGTGATGATGTCGATGTAGTAGTCGTCGTCGACCATCGACAAAACGGACGGAAGGTGCAAGGTCGGCACCCCGGGCTGGCTCGGGCGTCCGTCGGCCCCGTGGCAGGACGCGCAGTTCGCCGCGAACAGCTCCTTGCCGTACGCCTCGGTGACGAGGTGCAGGCGGCGCGGATCCTCGGGAATCTCGGCCAGGGGGCCGAGGCGCGCGATCTCGGTGCGCTGCAGCTCGCGCAGGTATTGCACGACGCGCCAGCGCTCCTCGGCCGGGACCTGGGAGGCGTGCGCCGGCATGTTGTTGCGGCCGAAGGTGATGATGTGGAATAGCTCGCCGTCGGGAAGGTCGAAGGAGGATTTCCCGGCCAAGGAGAAGGACATGGCGGGGAAGGACTTGGCGACGGCGCCGTCGCCGCGGCCCTTGGCGCCGTGGCAGTGGAGGCAGTTGCGCTGGTAGGAGACGCGTCCGGATTCCAGGCCGTCGAGGGAGACGGCCAGGGGGTTCTTGAGCTCGCGCGCGGCACGCGCGCGCTCTTCGAGCGAGGGGCCGTAATGCAGGGAGGACCCTCCCCGGGGGAAGGTGCCGGCCGGAGCCGCCTGCTGGGTGAGGCCGCCCGGCAGAAGGACATTGGTGGTCTGCGTCTTGGAGGCGGGGGTCTGGACCATCTCGTTGAACAGGCGGAGGTGGGGCTCGGAGAGGTTTCGGCGGGCGGCGAGCACGAGCGCCGCCATGGCGCCAAAGACCAGCGCTGCGGGGAGGAGGAGGCGTTTCATCGCGCGCCCCCCGCGACTTCCTTGACCTCGACGGCGCCGTGCTCCTGGAAGAACGCCTTGAGCTCCTGGTCCGGAGCGTCGATGACGAGAAGGAATTTGTCGTCGGTGGCGCCGAGGCCCGCGAACGCCGCGGGCTTGCCGGGCAGGAGCCCGCGGAAGACGAGCAAGGTCAGCACCGTGCCGACGCCGGCGACGAGCACGGTGATCTCGAAGGCGATGGGGATCAGCGCGGGGGAGGCGTCGAAGGGCTTGCCTCCGATGTTCATCGGCCAGTTGTAAAGAGAGACCCAGTACTGGAAAGCCAGCGCGAAGGCCAGCCCCGAGGAGCCCAAGGCGAAGCAGGCGCGGCTCAGCCACGACGGCGGCAGGCTCAGCGCCTCGTCCATGCCGTGCACCGGGAACGGGGTGTAGGCATCCCGTATGCTCAGCCCCTTCTTGCGCGCCGCGCGGGCGGCGGCGAGGATCGCGTGATCCGAATCGAAGACGCCGACGAAAGTCTTAGTGGCCATGACGGCTCTCCTTGTCTTTTTCGCTTCGTGCGTAGCTCAGCACGCCCTTGACCTCGCTGATGGCGATCATCGGCAGGAGGCGGCAGAATAACAGGAAGCAGGTGAAGAACAGGCCGAAGCTCCCGATGTAGGTGCCGATCTCGACGTAGGTCGGCGAATAGCCCGTCCAGCTCGAGGGCAGGTAGTCTCGGTGCAGGGAGATCGTGATGATCACGAAGCGCTCGAGCCACATGCCCACGTTGATGAGGATGGAGATCACGAAGAGAACGCGCACGTCGCGCCGGATCTTCTCGAACCAGAGGATCTGAGGGACGAGGACGTTGCAGAAGACCATCATCCAGTAGAAGCCCGCGAACGGGCCCTTGATGCGGTTGATGAAGGCGAAGCGCTCGTAATGATTCGAGCTGTAATACGAGACCAGCAGCTCCGTCGAGTAGGCGAGCCCGACGATCATCGAGGTGAGCAGGATCACCTTGCAGATGGCGTCGATGTGGCGCAAAGTGATGTAGCCCTCGAAGTTCATGACCTTGCGGGCGATGATCATCAAGGTCAGCACCATCGCGAATCCCGAGAAGATCGCGCCGCAGACGAAGTAGGGCGGGAAGATCGTCGCGTGCCAGCCGGGGATCACCGAGGTGGCGAAGTCAAAGGAGACGATGGTGTGCACGGAGAACACCAGCGGCGTGGCCAGGCCCGCGAGCAGAAGGTAGACCATCTCGTAGTGCTGCCAGGTCCGGTGCGAGCCCGACCAACCGAGGCTGGCAAAGCCGAAGGCCTTCTTGCGCCAGCCCTCGGGCAGGCGGTCGCGCAGGGTCGCCAGGTCGGGTATCAAGCCCACGAACCAGAAGGTGGCCGAGATGATGAAGTAGGTGCTGATGGCGAACACGTCCCACAGCAGGGGCGAGCGGAAGTTCACCCACAGCGGGCCCATGGGGTTGGGGTAGGGCATGACCCAGTACGCGAGCCAGGGGCGTCCCATGTGAATCAAGGGGAATATGCCCGCGCACATCACGGCGAAGATGGTCATCGCCTCGGCGGAACGGTTGATCGAGGTCCGCCACTTCTGGCGGAACAGAAACAGGATGGCCGAGATCAGGGTCCCGGCGTGGCCGATGCCGACCCAGAACACGAAGTTCGTGATGTCCCAGGACCAGCCCACGGTCTTATTGAGGCCCCAGGCGCCGATGCCGGTCCAGATCTGATGGATCACCATCACCGCGCCGTAGGACAAGGCGCACAGGGAGGCGGCGAACGCCAGGTACCAGGCGGTGGTGGGGGCCGCGTCGAGCGGATCGCAGACGTCCCGGGTGATCTGCCCGAGGTCCTTGACGCCGTCGACGAGCGGCTGGCGAAGCGCGGAAACGTGGCTCGTGGACATATCTTAGATCCTCTTGTTACGCACTTTAGTCAGGTAGTGCACGGAGGGCTGAACGCCCAGCTCGGCCAGGACGCGGAAGGAACGCTCGCTCTTGGCGAGCTTGGCGACCTTGCTCTTCGGGTCGTTGAGGTCGCCGAAGACGATCGCCTCGGACGGACAGCTTTGCGCGCAGGCGGGTTTTATATCGCCGTCGCGGACGTTGCGGCCCTCCACCTTGGCGTCGGCCTTGGCGGTGTAGATGCGCTGAACACAGAAGGAGCACTTCTCCATGACGCCTCTTGAGCGAACCGTGACGTCAGGGTTCAGCGCCAGGTTCGCGCTCAGGTCAGCGTGCGCGTAGTCGAACCAGTTGAAGCGACGCACCTTGAAGGGGCAGTTGTTGGCGCAGTAGCGGGTGCCCACGCAGCGGTTGTACACCTGCATGTTGAGGCCTTCGGTCGAATGGACCGTGGCCAGGACGGGGCAGACCGTCTCGCAGGGCGCGTTGCCGCAGTGCTGGCACAGCATCGGCTGGAAGGCGACGTCGGGGCTTCCTTCGACGGCGTCGGGCGGACCTGAGTAATAGCGGTCCAGGCGCAGCCAGTGCATGTCGCGGCTCTTGGCGACCTCGGCCTTGCCCACGACGGGCACATTGTTCTCGAGGTTGCAGGAGAGCACGCAGGACGAGCAGCCGGTGCAGGAGTTGAGGTCGATGGCCATGCCCCATTTGGGGCCCGTGTACTCATGCTCCTTCCAGAGGCTCGCCGTCTTCTCTTCCACGGGGTTGCCGGCGCGGGGATCGAGAGCGAAGTCGGCGAGGACGGTCTCGCGCACATGATCGCGGCGCTCTCCCATCAACGGATCGACGAGATGGTCGTAGGTCTGGGTCTTGGCCAGGCGCTCGATGCGCCCGAGGAGCGCGACCGCCACGGCGGTCGCGTTTGATAGCGGCATGACGTCGGCGCCGCTCGCGGGCTCGAAGTCGATGGGGAGCATCTTCTCCAGGGGGAAGTTGCCGGCCATCACGCCGATGCCGGTGCGGCCGTAGCCGAGGGCGGCAACGACGGTGCCCGGGGCCTGGCCGGGCTGGATGTGGGCGGGGAGCTCCACATTAACGCCGAAGGCGCTGATCTTGACGACACGTCCTTCGACCAGGCCTAGATTCTTTGCGTCGATGGGCGAGAACGACGCCGCGTTGCCCCAGGTCATCTTCGTGATCGGATCCGGGAGCTCCTGGAGCCAGGGGTTGTTGGCCTGGCGGCCGTCGCCGAGGGCGACGCCTTGGTAGGCGACGAATTCGAAGCCGGGGACGGACGGCAACGGAACTTTCAGTGTCGACAGCGCCGACGGATTGAAGGCGACCTTGCTGGAACCATTCTCGAGAGCGACGGCGCCGACGCGGACGGCGTTCTCCCAGAATGTTTCGAATGAGCCGATCTTCTTTTGGCGCGGATAGACGGATGAACGGAAGTGCGCGCGGATCAGCTCGTGGGCCGTGAAACGGCGGCCATCCCATCGGGCGAGCGTCTCTAGCGCGTCGCGCGTCGAGCGCAATGGCGATAACGTCGGCTGGGACAAGCTGATTAATCCGGAATGCGCATCATGATCCGCCCAGGACTCGAGGCCGTGGTGCTCGGGGCAGACGACCTTCGCGAGCTTCGAGGTCTCGTCGGGGCGCCCGGCGAGGCTGACGACGAGGCCGACTTTGGCGGCGGCTTTGCGGAATTCCTCCGCGCGCGGGTGGTCCTGCGCGGGGTTGCAGCCGCGCACGATGAGGACGCCGACCTTGCCGTCGCGCATCTCGCCGAGAAGCGTGTCGAACTGGCCGGCTTCGCCTTCGGCGATGAGCGACGGATGCGACAGATCCGCGATCTGCTCATAGGCGCCGAGCATCTGGTTGATCCAGTTCGCGGCGACCTGCGAGGCGACGTCGTCGGCGCCGCACAGAACCAAAGCGCGGCGGCGATCAGAGACCAAGATGTCGGCGGCCTGAAGGAGGACCGACCGCGAGACCGAGGTGGGGCCTGAGGCGGGAACCGCTCCGCTCCAGCCGATCTTCTGGGAAATCAAACGGCCAAGAGCCACGATGGTTCCGTAGCGTTCGGAGGGCTTGACCGGCACGCGCAGGTCGGCGTTGGCTCCCGTCGGGGACATGCGGGCCTCGAACTGGGCGTGCCAGGACATGATGTTGAGCTCGGCGTCGGGCTTGCGCCGCGCGGCCCAGTCCTTCGTGAACTGAACCGGCGAGCCCCAGGTTCCGAGGAAGTCGGCGTCGAAGGACACGATGGCCTTGGCCTTCTCGAGGTGATAGGTCGGCAGGGCCCGGCGGCCGTGGGTGAGGCGGTGGGCTTCGAGCGAGGCGAGCAGGGAGGGCTCGTCGTAAACGACGTGGCGGAGGGTCGGGAAGCGCGCGCGCAGGCGTGCGATCTCGGCGCGGGCCGTCGGGCTGGCCCAGGTGGAGGTCAGCAGGCGGATCGCCTTGCCGGAGGAACGCGCCCGCTCGAGGGCGCGGATGACTTCGAAGTCGGCCGCGTCCCAGTCCGCGGGCAGACCCGCGATGCGAGGGGAAGCGTAGCGCTGCGAATCATAGAGGTCGAGAATGGAGGCCTGGCCGCGCGCGCACAAGCCGCCGCGCGACACGGGATGCTCGGGGTTGCCCTCGAGCTTGATCGGACGGCCGTCGCGGACCTTGGCCAAGGCGCCGCAGGAGGCGGGGCAGGCCGTGCAGGTCGTCGCGTACCAGACGGCCTGGCCGGGGACGCCTTCCTCGGGAGCGACGAGGGCGGGGATGACCTTTTCCACGGGCTTCTTGAACTGGCAGCCGCCAGCGGCTAAAGCCGCGAAGCTTCCTGCCATGAGCTGCAGGAAATCTCTGCGTTTGATGCCGTCGGCCGCGTCTTCGACGGCCTGCTTCTGGGCTTCTTCTTCATTCATGATATTGATCCTTACCAGTGGCAGGCCGCGCAGTCGAGCGGGCCCCCGGTGCGTTTCCAATGCGTCGGCGCGACGGATTTTTGCTGGCGGTGGCAATTGACGCACCAGCCCATCGAGAGCGAGGAGGACTGCCGCACGCGAGCCATGTCCTGAACCGGGCCATGGCATTCCTGACAGCGGATGTCGTTGGCCACGTGCACGCGGTGGGAAAAATGGACGAAGTCGGGAAGGTCGTGGATCCTCGTCCACTCGATCCCCTTGGGCGCGCTGCTCAGGCGCGTCTCCCACGCGGCGACGAGACGTGCGATCTCCGCCGAGGGCTCGGAAGCACCCGCGACCTTGCGCACGGCGTTATGGCAGTTCATGCACACCGACACGGGCGGAACGCCGGCGACGTCGCTGCGCGTCGCGCCATAGTGGCAGTACAGGCAGTCGATCTTGAGCTTGCCGGCGTGCGTCGCGTGCGAGTAGGCGATCGGCTGTACGGGCGCAAAGCCCTGCTGGTCGCCGAGCAGGCGGTGATAGCGCCGTCCGCCCAGGCTCCAGTAGCCGGCGCCCGCGGCCAGCGCGAGGAGGATCGCGGCGGGAACGGCGAAGCCGAACTGCCAGGCCGCGACTGCCAAGGCCAGGAAAAACAGGGCGATCGAGATTCCCGGCAGCCAGGCGCCGCGCCCCTCTTCGGGCAGGCGTACCTTGGACGCCGGATCCTCGGCTTCGGGCTCGGCCTCTTCCTCGGGGCCGACCGGTCCCTTGGACGCCGCGTTGATGTAGCTCAGCAGGCCTTCCGCCTGGGCCTCGCTCATGCCTGTGCTTTCCATGCGCACGCCGTTGAACTTGGCCAGGAGCTTTATGGCTTCCGGGTCGCTGTCGAGGTATTCGCTCGTCTTGGTGATAAAGCCGAGAACCCACGCCTTCTCGCGGCGCTCGGACAGGCCCTTGAGGTCGGGGCCGACGCGGTCGCCGCGGCCGACGGTGTGGCACTTGGCGCACTTGGCCTGAAACAGGGCGGCGTCCTTTTGGAATTTGGAAGGGGCTTCGGCGGCGTGAGCGAAGAGCGCCGACAGGAGCAGAAGTTTAATCATCGCAGGGCCTCGATTGAGATCGCGTTGGCGGGACAGATCTGGGCGCACTCGCCGCAGCCGGTGCACAGGTCGGCGTTCACGCCGGCGGACAGGCCGCGGGCGGTGACGGAGATGGCCTTGGGCTTCACAGGGCATTCCTTGACGCAGTAGTCGCAGGGCTGGCCCTGGCCCATGTAGCAGCGCGCGTTGTCCACGACGGCCAGGCCGATGCGCACGAAGGCGCCCGGGGCGGGCGGAACCAAAGCGCCGGTCTTGCAGGCCGTGATGCAGGGAAGGCCCGTGCAGAAGACGCAGGGGTTGGTGGCGGGAAGAAGCATCGGGTAGCCTTCCAGATGCTTGCCGAACTCCGGGCCGGTCTTGCGCACGACCCATTCCGGGCATGCCTTGACGCAGTCGTCGCAGCGCGTGCACAGGTTCAGGAACGTCGCCTCTGCGACGGCTCCGGGCGGGCGCACGAAGGGCTTGGCGGGCGGCGGCAGCGTCTTCGCGCCCGCGTCCTCGACAAGAGCGATGCTCTCCGTGAACGTCGAGACCACGGTCCCCGCCGCTCCGGCCAATTCCTTGAACATGGCCGAGAAGAAGTCCCGTCGCGAGCAGGCGTTGTTCAGGTCGCTCATCACATTCCCGAGATCCGCATTTCCATCGGCTGCTTGAGCAGCCACAGGCTGGCCCAGCTGAAGGCCACCATCGCGACGAGCATCGGAAGCTGAACGGCGAGCACCCCGCGCCCCGCGGTAAGGCGGCGGGCGGTGCGCGCCGTGATCCATAAGCTGTAAAGGTGGCCGACAAGGACAAATAGAACTTGTATGCGCCACAGGCCTTCGAGCGACACCAACGGCGGCACGGTCCATCGAGCGGTGCCGAACACGTTCCAGCCCCAGCCGAATGGATCCGACATCAAGGCCAGCACCTTGGGGCCTTCCATCAGGAAGTGCTCGGCGTTGTGGGCGAGGTGGTAGAACAAGGCGATGGGGAGAAGCGCGTAGGCGAAGCGCAGGGCGATGTCGCGGTACTGGACGCGCGCCCAGGCCGCCGAGACCGCGGCGAGCGCGCCGTAGACGATCACGGGGAAGATGAGGAACCCGGTCATCAGCACAGTGAAGGCCCCGGTGAAGGACATGCCGGTCGCGGACTTCGTCGATTCAAGCAGCGCCACCCAGGTCGGCGTCATGGTCAGGCCGTGGAAGGCCGTCATCGACAGGAGGATCAAGGCCAAGGAGGCTTCGTCCATGCGCGGCTTGCCCTCGACGACGAGGTCGGAGGCCCACGGCCTGAGGTTCAGGGACATGCTTCCGGTCGGACATGTCTTGAAGCACTCCGTGCACATGGTGCAGTAGGTGTTCAGCGTCATCGCTCTCGGGTACTCGAAGGTCGGGCAGCCGTCTCCGAGGGCGTTGCCTTTCCAGCAGTCGAGCGTGCCGCAGCCGGTGCAGGCGGACGGCGTCGCGCGGATCTCCACGCTTGAAAACAGGGCGTAGAGCCCCGAGACCCTTCCGACCAAACAGGCGTAACGGCAAAATGACTTGCGCTCGAACAGGAAGGCGGAGGCCACGGCCATGCCGAGCATGCCCAGGGCGACCCAGGCCGTGGCGCGCGGGATCAAGGTGATGCCCATGCCGAGCTCGACCCAGGTCAACGCGAGGAAGAGCCCCACGGCGAGCCAGATGCTGCGCAGCGCCTTCGGCCAAGGGAGGTTGAGGCCGAGGCTCTCGCCGCGCGGGCCCCAGAACTTGAGGCGCTCCGCCCAGCCGGCCAGCGCGTCCCAGGGGCAGATCGTGCACCAGCCCTTGCCGAAGTAGAGCACGGCAAAGATGAGCCCGGTCCACCACACCGTCCAGGTGAGAAGAGGGGCGATGTTCATCGCCGGGCTTTGATTCCCGAATAAGCCGGCGGCGATGACGACGAGAAAAAGGACCGAGGTCACGACGCGGGGTATGAAGGGGAATAGATTTGAGGCGAGAATGCGCCGCAGCGGAGCCCAGGAAGTCAGATTCCAGCGCGCTGACATCGGCCCTGCTTTATCGTCGCCGGCAAGCAGCTCGATGACGCCGAAGGACAGTATCAGGATCAGGACAAGGGCCCACTGATACATGCGCGTGGGCAGGCCGCGCATCGTGTGGCTCAGCCGCGGCGTCAGGGAGGCGTTGGCGTAGTCCGCGGGCTTGTCCAGGAACGCGGTCCGGCAGTAGGAGCTGCAGAAGTGGAACAGATGTCCGTCGAAGACGGCCTTGTCGGCGCTCTCCGCGCGCACGCTCATGCCGCACACCGGATCAACGCCGGCGCCGGAGGCGCCGGCGTCGCTCTTTGCCGTTATAGCGGTGCGCGCCATCTCGTTGGCGTCCACATAGACGGTCGAGCCCGCGCGGCCGCGATCCTGAATGATGAGCCCCAGGACGAGCAGGCCGAGCGCGTAGGGGAGAAGCAGCGCCGTAAGGCCCATCCAGCCCGTTTTCTTCTTCGGGAGATCGAGCGTCATCGGCCGCGACGGAGCGGAGAGCGGGTTCATGCGAGCTGCTCCCGCGCGGCGGCGCGCGCCCGCTTGATCTTGACCGCGCGCACCACGACGACGAGGAAGAGGAAGCCCCCGCCGAACAGGGACACGTCGCGCCAGGGAGAGCCCGGCTCGCCGACGACCAGCGGAAAACGCAAGGTCGAGGTCCCATCGAAGCCGGGCAGAACGAGGACAACCTCGTAGTTGGCGATGGCGGGATAGACCACATGGAATTTGTGCAGGCCCATGTCCACGATCCCCTCGTGCGCGTCCGCGATCTTTTCCTGGAAGCCGAAGATCTTCACCTGGTAGGCCTCGAGCATGACCGGCTTCTCGTAAGGCGCGTTGGTCGCAGGGTCGATCACATAGACATGGATCTCTGATTTCTCGCCAGGCTTGGGGTTTCCGGGGTAGGCGGTCAAGGTGACGTCGAGGGGGCCGATCTTGTCGCGCAGGCGGAGCACCGGCGCCTGGGGGAAGGACTTGTCGTAGGCGTAATGCGGGATGCCGATGATG
>CAZIBN010000073.1:0-16449 GCA_964537395.1 uncultured Elusimicrobia bacterium | reverse complement strand
CGCGACGCGCGCCGTCGAGCCGTCGAAGATGAGCCGCAAGATCGGCATCGAAGCCGAGCGCGCCTCGCCAAGGCTGTGAACGCAGCGGCTCTTTTCGTTTTGCTCTCGACGGCGCCCGCCTTCGCGCCAAGCGGATTGCCTCTGAATTGGGAGCCCCTCGACTTCCCCAAGATACCGGCGCACACGACTTATGAGTGGAGCGCATCGTCGGCCGCGATACACGCGACCGCCGAAAAAGCCGCCTCCGGCCTGATCTACCGCCACCCCGGCCCCGTCGCCGATGCGCCGATATTGCGCTGGCGATGGAAGGTCTCCGGAACGATCTCAAAGGGCGACGAGCGCTCGAAAGCCGGCGACGACAACGCGGCGCGCGTCTACATCACCTTCAAGTACGAGCCGTCCCGCGTCGGGCTCGCGACCCGCCTCAAATACGCCGCGGTGAAGGCGCTTCGCGGCGAGCACCCGCCCCACAACGCGATCGTCTACATCTGGGCCAACAAGCTCTCCGCCGGCGAATCCGTATCGAGCCCGTACACGAAACGGGTGATGATGGTCGCCGTGCGCTCGGGAGCCTCCGCCGCCGGCGAGTGGCGCTCCGAAGAGCGCAACGTCCTCGAGGACTACCGGCGCCTGTTCGGAGAGGACCCGCCGCCGTACGCGGGCATCGCGCTGATGACCGACACCGACAACACCGGAGGCTCCGCCGAGGCCTGGTACGCGGATGTGACGCTGAGCGCCCGCTAGACCTTGCTAGAATAGGCCATGCTCGCGCCCGCCCCCGCCCTGCCCCCGGTTTCGCTCGAATCCGCTTTCATCGCGGCCCGCGCCGCCGCCAAGCCCGCGGAAGACCCGATCTCGATCTTAAGCCGTGCCGGCTCCGCCGCGGAGAAGCTTATCGCCCTTGACCTGCTGCACGCCTCCCTGCCTTTGGCGCCGCAGGCCCGCCGCACCAAGGCCCTCGAGGCTCTGCGCCTCGTCGCCGTGTCTCCCTCCGAAGCGCCCGCCGTCCGCGCCAAGGCCCTGATGCACCTCGGCTACGCCGTGCCTGTCGTCGGCGACGAGAAGGCCCGCGCCGCCGCCGTGCGCGCCCTGCTCGACGCGACGGTCGCGCCGGCTTATCGCGTCTTCGCGTTGCGCGGCCTGGCCCCGGCCACCCACGATCTTCCGGAATCAGTCGAGGGCGAGTTCCAAGCAAGGATCCTTGATCTCCTCGCCTCGTCGCTGGCGGATGAAGAGCGCATCACGGCGCTGCTGGCGCTCGACTCGTTCATGCGCGCACGCGAGGACCTTCCGCGCCGCCGTCCCGATCTCGTGGCCGCCCTTGACGCGAAGGTTCTCGTTCCCATCGAAGCCGATCCGGCCGCTTTCGCCGCGGGCGGCATCCCCTCGACGCGCGCCCTCACGATCGCGGTCGTCTGGCACTCCGCCCGAAACCGCTTTTCCGCGGGCGAGCCCGCCGCGCTCGACCGCGTCAACGCCCTGCTGACGAAGCTCGCGGCGCTCGAGACGGATCCCTCGGTGAAGGCCGAGATCGCGGCGTTCCTCGCCGCGCCCTCTCCCAAACTCCTGCCTTAACATTCCGATTCGCTGCTGATAATCACTAGTTCCGGAACTAGTGATTACCGCTAGCGACTGTTTCCGGAAACAGTTGCCGCGAGCAAGCCAGCTTGCACACCGAACTGAAGCGCTAAAACGGCCCCTTGAACTCCTTATAGAACTTGCGCTTGTAGTCCTCGCTCGGCAGGGGGTGCTTGTGCTTCTTGGCGCCGTAGCAGAGCCGGTAGATGCTCGCCACGATGTCGCCCATATCGGGATAAAAATATTTCTCAAGGGCCTTCGTCGTCGGGCACGGGGTCTTCGCCATCGAGATCAGTTCCACCGGGGCCTTGAGGGCCCGGGGGTCGGATGCCGCGACCATGCGGCAGACCTCGGCGCAGACGCCGTAGGAAGACCACCCGGTATCCGCGACGATCAAGCGACCCGTCTTCTTGACGCTCTTGAGGATCATACCGACATCCGGATGCGTCAGGCAGTTGAGGTCGATGATCTCGACATCGATGCCCGCGGTCTCCTTGACGAACCGGGCGGCCCCCTGGGACTCCTGCACCATGATCGAGGTGGCCACGATGGTCGCGTCGGAGCCCTTGCGCATCAGGTAGGAGGTGAAGGGATTCTTGCGGGGCTCCTCATGCTCCGGCTCGAAGGCATAGTCGTACAGCAGGCGGTGCTCAAGCGAGATGACCGGCGACTTATACGAGTTGACGGCGTGCGCGTAGCTGTCCCGCACCCGCCGGGCGCTGCTCGGCATGATCACCGTCAGCCCGGGGATGTGGGCGAACAGGGACTGCAGGCTTTGAGAGTGCTGCGCCCCCTGGCCCCAGCTGCGGCCGATCACGCCACGCACCAGCATCGGGACTTCAAAGGAGCCGCCGGACATGTATTTGTATTTGGAGGCTGAGTTCACCAGCTGGTTCATCGCCAGCATCATGAAATCGCAGCGGATATGGATGTGGATCGGGTAAAGACCGCCCAAGGCCGCGCCCACGGCGAAGCCCGTCATCGCGTCTTCGGACAAGGGCGTGTCGAAGACCCGCTCGGGGCCAAAATCCTTCTCGAGGCCCAAGGTCGTCCCGAAGATGCCCGTGTGATCGGTGACGCAAAGGCCGTACACGAGCGAACGCGGGTTGCTCGTGAGCGCGTCGCGCATCGAGCCGGCCAACGCCGCGCGGTAGCTGATCGAGCTCATCCGTCAACATCCTGAAGAAGCTCGCCGGCGCTCGGGAAGGAATCCCTTTCCGCGAATCGCACGGCGGCTTCGATTTCCTTCTTGATGCGGCCGGAGAATTTTTCGACGAGGCCTCGCTTGACGATGAGCGGGTCGCGCCGCCGCCATCTTCTCTCTTCGTCCTGGTCGCGGTAGTCGAGCTCGCTGTCCTCCGCGATGCCGACGTGCACCTTGTACCGGCAGGTCATCACCTCGATGACGGCCGGGCCGCCGCCCTTCAGCATTCCCGCGCGGACCCTGCCGACCCGCGAGCGCACGGCCCGCATGTCAAAGCCGTCGTCGGCCTTCCAGTACTCCACTCCGTAGGCCGCGCACACTTTCCCGAGCTCAAAAGCCTGCCGGACCTTGATGGGCGTATGGATGGACAGGCCGTTGTTCTCGATGAAGAACAGGACCGGGAGCTTTTTCAGCGCGGCGAAATTCAGGCATTCGACGAACACGCCTTCCTCGGTCGAGCCGTCGCCCGAGATCACGACGACGATCTGATCCTTCTTGCCCAGCTTGGCCGCGTATGCCGCCCCGACCGCGTGGGGGAAAATCGACCCGACGACCGCGGACGAGGCCATGAACGAGCGCTCCGGAGCGCACAGATGCATGGACCCCGCCTTACCCCGGGCCCCGCCTCCGCTCTTGCCGTAGAGCTCCGAAAACATGCGCTTCATGCTCCCGCCCTTCGCGAGGTACGGAGCGTGGCTGCGGTAGGTCGCGTAGAGAGGGTCGCCGGCCGCAAGCGCACTGCACAGCGCCACGATGTGGTGCTCCTGCCCTATCGAGAGATGGACCGGGCTCTGGATCTTGTCCGAGGGGTAGATGTCGATGATGCGTTCTTCCACGAGGCGTATGCGCAGGGCCTCGTAGAACATCTTATCCTGGAGGCTCGGGACTCCCGGCTTACTTGGACCGCGCTTCAAGGGCGACCTCTTTGCGGCAATGCTCGAGCAGGTACTGGACGCTGTCATCGAACGCGTAGCGCGGCTTCCAGCCCGTGCGCTCGCGGAATTTCGACACATCCGGGATCTGCAACGTGACGTCCGCCGGGCGCAGCAGCTTCGGATCGACGGCCGAGGGGATCGGGACTTTCGCGTGCTTCTTCAATAGGTCAAGGAACTCACCCACCTTGATCACCGTCGTGCCGCCGATGTTGTAGACCTCGCCCGGAAGGCACTTCTCCATCGCGATCCAGTACGTCTCCATGGCGTCGCGGACGTCGATGATGGTCCGGACCGAATCGAGGTTTCCGTGCAGGAGCTCCTTCTGGAGGCCGGCCTCGATCCGGGCGACCTGCATCGCGAAGGACGTCGCGAAAAGGTCCTTCCGCCGCGGGTTGAGGTAGGCGAACATCCTCGTCCGGACGATCTTCATGCCGTAGCTTCGGAAATAGGTGTAGCCCAAATAGTCCTGCGTCGTCTTCGAGACCGCGTACGGGCTCGACGGGTTGAGCGGACAATCCTCAGTGATCGGGACGTTCTCCGGGGCTACCTGCCCATAGACCTCGGAGGTGCTGCAAAGCTGAACCACCGGATCGATGCCCGCGAGGCGTATGCCTTCCAGGAGGTTCGCGGTCCCCATGATGTTGTTGCTCAGAACCGCGAGCGGCGTCGTGAAGGACGCCCGAACGTTGGCATGGGAAGCGAGATGGAAGATCGCGTCCGGCTTCACCTGACGCAGGGTGTTGAGGACGGAGCTGAAGTCGTTGAGATCGCACTCATGGACCACAACCTTGCCCGCGATGTTTTTAAGATTGCCCTGCGAGGAGGTGCTGTGCCATCGAGAAATGCCGTGAACCTCGACGCCGGGGTGACGCTCGACGATGTGCTCGGCGAGGTAGCTTCCGCCCGAGCCGGAGATGCCGGTGATCATCGCCTTTTTAATTTCCATGGCCGACTTATCATACAAAGCTCCGGGGTTTCGTGGTAAACTCGACGTCGCTTGCCATGAAAACCACTTTGGTCGTCCTGACCCTCAACGAGATCAAGGGCATGGAAGCGCTCATGCCGCTTATCCCCCGGGAATGGTTCGACCAGATCCTCATTTCGGACGGAGGGTCGACGGACGGCACCATCGAGTGGGCCCGCAAGAACGGCTATCAGGTTCACGTGCAGAAACGAAAGGGCATACGCTTCGCCTATTTCGAGATCCTCGACAAGCTCGAAGGGGACATCATCCTCACCTTCAGCCCGGACGGCAATTGCCCCGTCGAAGCGATCCCCAAGCTCCTCGCGAAAATGCGGGAAGGCTGCGATCTGGTCATCGGCTCACGCTACGCGGAGGGCGCGACGAGCGAGGACGACGACCTGATCACCGGGTTCGGCAATTGGCTATTCACCTTGACCGTCAACGTCCTGTTCGGCCATCCGTTCACGGACACGATGGTCATCTTCCGGGCCTTCAAAAAGCGGCTCATCTACGACCTCGATCTCGATAAGGATGAGTCCTATCTTCTCCCGGAGAGATTATTCGGCACGATCATCAGCTGGGAGCCGCTGATGTCGGTGCGGGCCGCCAAGCGGAAGCTGAAGATCGCCGATGTGCCGGTCGGCGAGCCGCCCCGGCTGGGCGGGGAGCGCAAGCTCCAGATCTGGCGCTGGGGCGCCGCCTATTACTTCCAGTTTTGGCGGGAGCTCTTTTTCTGGCGCTGACCCCGGCCATGCGGCTTTGCCGCTTTTAGTATACTGGCCCGTCAATGATCATCAGCAGAACGCCCTTTCGGGTCTCTTTTTTCGGCGGCGGCACTGACTACCCGGCCTGGTATTTCGAGCATGGCGGCGCGGTTCTGGCGACCAGCATCGACAAGTACTGCTACATCACCTGCCGCTACCTGCCGCCGTTCTTCGATCACAAGAGCCGCATGGCTTATTCCCGGATCGAGCTCCTGCAGGAGGGCGAGGAATTCGAGCATCCTTCAGCCCGGGAAACCTTGAAGTTCATGGAGATCGATGACGGCATCGAGATCCACCACGACGCCGACCTCCCTGCACGAACGGGGCTCGGCTCGAGCTCCTCCTTCACCGTCGGCCTGCTCAACACGCTCTACACCCTCAAGCAGGGGACGCCGACCAAGATGCAGCTCGCCGAAGAGGCGATTCACATCGAGCGGGATCTCATCAAGGAGAGCGTGGGCTCCCAGGACCAGGTCACGGCCGCCTTCGGAGGCTTCAACCGCATCCGCTTCGCCCCGGACAAGAAGATCCACATCGAGCCCGTCATCGTCGAACCGCAAAGGCTTGAGCTTCTTCAAAACCACCTGATGCTGTACTTCACGGGGTTTTCCCGCTTCGCGTCCGTGGTCGCGGAAACGCAGATCAAAAACACCCCGGCGAAGAAGGTCGAGCTGAAAGCCATGTTCGATATGGTCGACCATGCCGTGAAGATCCTCGCCGGCGGAGGAGATCTCGCTGATTTCGGCAAGCTTCTGCACGAGGGCTGGCTGCTCAAGCGCAGCCTGACGGACAAGATCTCGACCCCCCAGATCGACGAGATCTACGCGGCGGCCCGGGGAGCTGGAGCCCTCGGCGGCAAGCTTCTGGGCGCCGGCGGCGGCGGCTTCATCCTTCTTTTCGCCCGGCCCGAGGACCAACCCCGCATCAAGGAAAAGCTCAAGCACCTGCTTCATGTTCCTTTCCGGTTCGAGAACGGCGGAAGCCGGATCATCTTTCATGAGCACTCCGTCTACGGCATGGAGCGGCCTCGCGTGAAGCCGCAAAAGTCCGGACCCGCCGCGCCCGCGCCGGGCTCCACATGGGGTTAGAATCCCTCAGCGCGGTCGTTTTGTGCGGGGGGCTGGGAACGCGCCTGCGCTCGGCCGTTGCGGACCGGCAGAAGACGATGGCCCGCGTCGGCGAGAAGCCATTTCTCGATATTCTTCTGGATTGGGCCTCGAGCCACGGCGTCAGGCGCTTCGTGCTCTGCACCGGTTATAAGGGCGGGCAGGTCGAGGACTATTTCCGCGCCAAGCGCGAAGACCTCGACATCGTCTTTTCCCCTGAGGCAAGCCCCCTCGGCACGGGGGGCGCCGTGAGAAACGCCCTGCCTCTGCTGGGCGACCGGCCCGCGCTGATCCTCAACGGCGATTCCTTCTGCCCGCTGAATCTATCCGCCTTTCACGAATTTCACGTCAAGAGCGGCGGGATGGCGTCCCTGGCCGTCGTCGAGCCCGGGCTTCGCCGCGACGGCGGCTTCCTCGAGCTCGGCGCGAACGGCCGGGTGCTGTCCTTCGACGAGCGAGAATACCGGCCCGGCCGCGTAATGAACGCCGGAGTCTACCTGCTCGAGCCCGAGGCGCTCGCCGCCATCCCGCCGGAGCCGAGCTCGCTCGAGAAGGACGTCCTGCCGAGCCTGCTCGAACGGCGCGTATTCGCCCTGTCTGTTTCGGCGCAGCTATACGACATCGGCACGCCGGAGCGCTGGCAGAAGTTCCAGGACGCCTATGCCTCTGGAGAGGTGAAACCATGAGCAAGCGCCTGGACCTTCTGCTGATAAACCCCGGCAGCCGGACCGAAACCTATCAGAATCTCGGCAGCGACCTGGCGGCCATCGAGCCTCCGGTGTGGGCGGGCTTGATGGCCTCGTATGCTCTGAAAAAAGGGGTCTCGGTAGAAATCTTGGATGCGTCGGCGGAAGGCCTGACGCCCGCGCAGACGGCGGCGAGGGTCGCCGAGGTCGCGCCCGTGCTCGCGGCGGTCGTCGTCTACGGGCAGCAGCCGTCGGCGTCCACGCAGAACATGCCGTCGGCCGGTGCCGCCAGTGCGGCGATCAAGAACCACTCGCCGAATCAGAAGGTCCTGCTCCTCGGCGGCCACGTCGCCTCCTTGCCCGTGCGCACCTTGAACGAGGAGAGCGCCGACTTCACCTGCGGAGGCGAGGGCCTCGTCACCCTCGTCGAGCTCGTCGCCGCGCTCAAGGCGGGCGGCGGCCTCGAGAAGGTTTCCGACCTGTATTATCGCGAGGGCTCAGGCGTGCGCTCGAACCCAGCGGCGCCGCTGGTGAAGGACGTCGAGGCGGAGATTCCAGGAATCCCCTGGCACATGCTCCCCATGGCGCGCTACCGCGCCCACAACTGGCATTGCTTCGACGGCCTGAAGCGTCAGCCCTACGCGTCGATGTACACGACCTTGGGCTGTCCGTATCATTGCAGCTTCTGCTGCATCCAGGCGCCTTTCCGCGCCGGCGAAAAAGCCGCCGGCTTCACCGACGTCCAGAACAGCTATCGCCTGTGGAGCCCGAAGACCGTTCTGAGCTGGATCGACACGCTCGTCACGAAGCACGGCGTGCGCAACATCAAGTTCGCCGACGAGCTGTTCGTGCTCAACCCGCGCCACGTCAACGCGATCTGCGACATGATCATCGAGCGCAAGTACGATCTCAACATCTGGGCCTACGCGCGCGTCGACACGGTGCGCGAGGGGATGCTCCCCAAGCTCAAGGCCGCGGGCGTCAACTGGCTCGCCTTCGGCATCGAGGCCGCGAGCGCGCATGTGCGCGACAGCGTTCAGAAAGGCTTCGATCAGAGCGACATCGCCCGCACGATCAAGCAGTCGCAGGACGCCGGGATCCACGTCATCGGCAACTACATCTTCGGCCTGCCCGAGGACGATCTCGCCTCGATGCAGGAAACGCTCGACATGGCGCTCGCGCTCAACTGCGAGTTCGGGAATTTCTACTCGACGATGGCCTACCCGGGCTCCCCGCTGTACGACCAGGCGGTCAAGGAGAAGTGGGCCCTGCCGGAGAAGTGGAGCGGCTATTCCCAGCACTCCTACGACACCACGCCGCTGCCCACGCGCCACCTGCCCGCCTCCGAGGTCCTGCGCTTCCGCGATCACGCCTTCCAGGTCTATTACACCAACCCCCGCTACCTCGAGATGGTGGAGCGCAAGTTCGGGGCCGAAACCGCCCAGCATGTCCGGGAAATGGTAAAGTCACCTCTTCGGCGCAAGCTTCTGTCGCATGCTCCAATTGGTCAATAAAACAATGAACATATTGGTTACTGGCGGGGCGGGCTACATCGGATCGGTGCTGGTCCCGGAGCTTCTCCGGGCAGGCCACGCCGTGACGGTCGTCGACAGCTTCCTATTCGGCCAGGCGACCTTGCTCGACGTCTGCCATTACGACACCTTGACCTTGATCCGCGGCGACGCCCGCGACAAAGCCCTGATAGCACCTTTGGTCAAGAAGGCCGACGTCCTGATCCCCCTCGCCTGCCTGACCGGCGCGCCGCTCACCGACAAGGACCCGATCGCGGCGACCACGACGACGCTCGACGCGGTCAAGATGCTGCTCGAATTACGAAGCAAAAGCCAACGCGTCTTATACCCGACGACGAACAGCGGCTACGGCATCGGCGAGAAGGGCAAGGAGTGCGACGAGAAGACGCCGTTGCGCCCGATCTCCCTGTACGGCCGGCTCAAGTGCGACGCGGAGAAGGCGATCCTCGACGCCGGGAACTCGATCACCTTCCGCCTCGCCACCGCGTTCGGCGTCAGCCCGCGCATGCGCCTGGATCTGCTCGTCAACGACTTCGTCTACCGCGCCGTCAACGACGGCTTCGTCGTGCTGTTCGAAGCCGACTTCAAGCGCAACTACATCCACGTCCGCGACATCGCGTCGGCCTTCCAGCACGGCATGGCCAACTTCGACAAGATGAAGGGCGAGGCCTACAACGTGGGCTTAAGCGACTGCAACATCAGCAAGCGCGAGCTGTGCGTGGAGATCCAGAAGCATATCCCCAAGTTCTACTTCTCCGAGGCCCCTCTCGCCGAGGACCCGGACAAGCGCGACTACGTCGTCAGCAACGCCAAGCTCGAGGCCACGGGCTTTGCGCCCGCCTTCCCCCTCGGCCGCGGCATCACCGAGCTCATCAAGGGCTATCGCAGCGTCAAGCGCACCCAATACGCCAACATTTGAGGACCCCCGAAATGGTTCCCATCAAATATCATCTCGCCGAAGACACCATCGATGAGAAGGACATCGACGCGCTCGCGGCCTGGCTCAAGACCTATCCGCGCCTGACCAAGGGCAAACTGACGCTCGAGTTCGAGGCGAAATGGAGCAAGTGGCTCGGCAGCAAGCACTCGGTGTTCTGCAACTCCGGCTCGTCGGCCAACCTGCTGATGTACTACGCCCTGCTGATCTCGGGCAGGCTCAAGAACAAGAAGGTCATCGTGCCGAGCGTGGGCTGGGTCACCTCCATCGCCCCCGCCATCCAGTTCGGATTCGAGCCCATCGCCTGCGAGGCCGACCCGGAGACCTTCGGCCTCGACCTCGTCCATCTCGAGAAGCTCCTGAAGGAGCACGAGCCGGGCGCGGTGCTGCTGGTCCAGGTACTCGGCGTGCCCCACAAGATGCCCGAGCTCCTCGCCCTCAAGAAGAAATACGGCTTTTTCCTGATGGAGGACGCCTGCGCGGCGGTCGGCGCGTCGGCCTACGGCAAGAAGGTCGGCTCGTTCGGCGATATGGGCGCGTTCTCGTTCTACTTCGGGCACCAGATCTCGACCATCGAAGGCGGGATGGTGTCCACCGACGACAAGGAGCTCAATGACCTGCTCCTGATGCTGCGCAGCCACGGCTGGAGCAAGGACCTCGACGCCGCGTCGCACCTGGCCCTCGTCAAGAAGTACCAGATCGACGACTTCCACAGCCCGTTCGTCTTCTATCAGCCCGGCTTCAACGTCCGCTCGACCGATCTCAACGCCTTCATCGGCCTCGGCCAGATCGACAAGCTCGACTGGATCGTCTCCAGGCGCAACGAGAACCACGCGCGCTACAAGAAGCACCTGGGGACGAAGTTCTACATCCAGAAGTCCACGGCGCCGGACGCGCAGATCTGCAGCATCTCCTTCGGCCTTCTCGCCGAGAGCACGGAGCAGCGCCGGAATATCGTCAAGGCTCTCGTCGCCAACGGCATCGAGACCCGCATCTTCTCCGCCGGCAACCTCGTCCAGCATCCCTTCTGGTACGAGCGCTACGGCAAGGCGAGCTTCCCCATGGCCGACCGCATCCACCACAACGGCCTGTTCCTGCCGAACAATCCCTCGCTGAAGCCCGAAGACGTGGACTTCATCGCGAAGACGGTGCTCGACGCCGCCAAGCCGTAAGCCTCAGCGCCGAGGTTTGCGCGCGAGGACGACGAGGCGGTGGCCCGTCTCGAGCCTCCCCAGCGCGCCGAGGCCGTGCCAGGACTTGACCGGATCGAGCCCCGCAAGGCGCAGCGCCGCGTACAGGCGCGCCTTGTCGTAGCCGCGCACGATGAAGCGGGTGCGCAGCTCGGGCTTGCCCGGGCGCAGGACGATCCAGTCGTTGATGATCTTCGGATCGCGCCCCTCGCTCCACTCCGCGTCCTGCAGAAGATAGGCGCCATCGGCGCGCCGGTCCCAGCGGCGGGCCTGGCCGTGCTGCTTGACCCAGGCGAAGTCGAGAAGATCGATCAGGAACAGGCCGCCGGGCTTGAGCGAGCGCGCCACGCCCTTCAGGGTCTTGAGATCGTCCGAGAACTTATCGAAGTAGCCAAAGCTCGTCCATAAGTTCATCGCGGCGTCGAACTCGCCCTTGAAGGGCAGGCGGCGCATGTCGCCGCGTGCGTACAGGCAGTTCGAAAGGCCGCGTGAGTTGCGGCGCGCTTCTTTAAGATAGGCCTCGGTCTTGTCCACGCCGACGACGAACGCTCCGCGCTTGGCGAGCAGAACAGAGTGGCGGCCGGTGCCGCAGGCGACATCAAGGAGGCGAGAGCCCGGCTTGAGCTTGAGCGCGCGCCAGACGGCCGCGGCCTCCATGGGCGCCGACGCGAGAGCCTCGGGGGCACCGGGCGTGAACACGGGCGCGCGGAAGAACTGCTTCGTCCAGTCGCTCATCGCTTTTCGAGCCAGCCCTTCAGGCCCTCGAGCGTCTCGGCCGGGATGGCGTGGCCGCCCTCGAAGCGGCGGAGCTGGCCCCTCCAGCCCGCCTCGGTCAGGACCTTCTCGAGAGCGCGCGCCTGCGCGAATCCGAGGATCGGGTCCACCGAGCCGTGCGACTGGAAGAAGGGCATGCCTTTCTTCGCCGGCGCGAGCTCAGAGGTCTTGGCCTTATCCACCAAGGTCCCGGAGAGTATCACCACGCCCGCAGGCGCCGTCTCGGCGCGCAAAGCGAGGTCGACCGCGAGCATGGCGCCTTGGGAGAATCCCATCAGCACGATGTTTTCCCATGGCTGATCCAGGCCCTTGATGAAGCGCTGCAATTCCTCTCGCGCCCACTCGAGGCCCGGAGGCTCGCGCAGCGAAAGATCGCGGGCATTGCCCGAACGCTGAGCTTCCTCGAAGGCGGCCACATCGATGGGGAACCAGGCGCGGCCGCCCCAGTCGAGGACCTCGGGCGCGTCGGGAAAGAACCAGGTGATCGGGCGCTTGGTCTCGAGCTCCTCAGCCAGAGGAGCGAGGTCGCGCATGTCGGCGCCGTAGCCATGAAGGCAGATCACGGTGAGCGCCTTCTTATCGGTGTTGGGCACCTCGATGGCGTCGAGATTCCCGAAGCGGACGAGCTTCGGTGTTTGCATCATCGCTTGCCTTCCCTGCGTCCCCATTGGGAGCGCTGCGGCCGGTAACCCGTTTTGGGCGCCTTCGGCCCCTTCGGGGCCGAAGGCTTATCCTTCATATGCGTGTGCTCATGGAAATCCTTCTCGGAGCGCTCGCGGCGGGCGAGCAAGGCTTCCTTCGGCGGGTTCGTCCCGATCAGCGCGTCGCAACCGGAGCCGATCAGGTCGCCGCGTCCGGCCTTGAGCAGGGCCTCGCGCACCTCGAAGTAGTTCTCCGGCTTGAAGAACTGGAGCAGGGCGCGCTGCAGGCGGCGGTCGCGCATGCCCTTGGCCACGGGCATGGGCAGGCCGGTCTCGGGGTTGCGGCCGGTGTAGTACATCGCGGTCGCCAGGTCGTGGGGAGCCGGGATGAAGTCCTGGACCTGATCGGGCTTGTAGCCGTGCTTCTTGAGGAACACCGCGAGCTCGATCATCGCCTTGAGGTCGGAGCCGGGGTGGCTGGAGATGAAGTAGGGCACGATGTACTGCTTCTTGCCGGCCTTCTTGCTCTCCGCGTCGAACTTCTTGGCGAAGTCCTCGAACGTGTTATGGCGCGGCTTCTTCATCAGCTCGAGGACCTTCGGGTCGACGTGCTCGGGCGCGACCTTCATGCGGCCGCTGACATGATGGGTGGTCAGCTCGGTCATGTACTCGGGCGAAAGCCGCGCCAGGTCCATGCGGATGCCGGAGGCGACGAAGACCTTGTTGATGCCGGGGACCTCGCGAGACTTCTTCATCAGCTTCACGAGCGGGCCGTGATCGGTGCCGAGGAACTTGCACACGACGGGATGCACGCAGGACAGGCGCTTGCAGATCTTCTCGACCTCGGGCTTCGTGCAGCGCATCTGGTACATGTTGGCCGTGGGGCCGCCGATGTCGGAGATCACGCCCTTGAACTCGGGGTCGCGCGCGATCTGGTTCAGCTCGCCGAGCACGCTGCCTTCCGAGCGAGACTGGATCGTACGGCCCTGGTGGGCGGTGATCGAGCAGAACGTACAGCCGCCGAAGCACCCGCGCATGATGGTGACCGAGTCCTTGATCATCTCCCAGGCGGGGATCGCGGCGCCAGCGTACGACGGATGCGCGCGGCGCGTGTAGGGCAGGCCGTAGTAGAAATCCATCCGCTCCTGCGTGACGGGGAGCTGGGGCGGGGTGATGACGACGGCACGCATTCCATGCTTCTGAACGAGGGCCTTGGCGTTGAACGGGCTCGTCTCGTGGTGGGCGAGGCGCGCCATCTCGAGGAAGGAATCCTTGGACTCCTTGACCTGCTCGAAGCTGGGAAGTTGAACGACGTCCTCACCCGACGGCGCCGTTTCAGAGGCGCCCAGAAAATACGCCATGCCGCGCAGGTCGCGGCAATCCTTGACGGTTTTACCGGCCTGGAGGCGTTTGGCGATCTCGACGATGGACTCCTCGCCCATGCCGTAGGCGACGAGATCGGCTTTCGAATCGAGAAGAACGGAGGGGCGCACCGAATCAGACCAGTAGTCGTAGTGAGCCAACCGGCGAAGAGAGGCCTCGACGCCTCCTGCGATGACCGGGACTCCGGGGAACGCTTCGCGGGCGCGCTGGCAATACGGAATAGTGGCGCGGTCCGGACGCATGCCGATCTTACCGCCCGGGGAGTACGCGTCGTCGTTGCGCACCTTTTTATTGGCCGTGTAGTGATTGATCATCGAGTCCATGTTCCCCGCGGAGATCGCGAAGAACAGGCGCGGCCGGCCGAAGGTGCGCCACGGCTCGGCGCTGCGCCAGTCCGGCTGGGACAGGATGGCGACGCGAAAGCCCGCCTTATCGAGCACTCGCCCGAGCAGGGACATGGCGAACGAGTAATGGTCGATGTAGGCGTCGCCGGTGACGAAGACGATGTCCACGGCATCCCAGCCGCGCGCGTCCATCTCGGCGCGCGTCATGGGCAGGAATCGGGGATCCGGTCGGAAGGAGGGGGCGCTCACGGCTGGTTATATTATCGCATGTCCCAACGGAAATCGCCCTTGCAATACGGGACTTCCGGGGTAATACTGTGTCAGAGAGCCCCCCTCTTATGACCCGACTCCGCCTGCTCGCCGTTTTTCTCCTCCTGGGCGCCGCTCCCCCCGCGCCTCCCGCGCCTACACCCGTGGAGGTGCCCGCCATCGCCGACGCCAAGGCGTTTCTTAAGGTCTCCTGCGCTGCCGCCAAGGACAGCTGCGCCGACACCACCAAGATTCTCGACGACTACCTCGCCGTGCTCGACGAGGCCCTGGGCTGCATGAACAAGGCCTGCGAGGTCTGGAAGGTCAATCAGCTCTTCGAGCGCGATCGCATGATCGACGAACGCGAGCATCATCTCCCCCCGAACGCCCGCATCTCCGGCACCAAGAGACCGCTGCTGACTCTGAGCCTATTCGTGATCACCGCCGCGGGCCTCGCTCTGGAGGCGGCCGATCCCAAAGCCAAGGCGCCCGTCTACAAAAACGCCGCCGTGGAGGCGGCGAAGGTCGTTGAGGACATCTGCCGACTCGAGGGCATCATCTGCGCCCAAGCGCGCGCAGTCGTTCGTGATGTGGATGCAATGAACACGGGCGCGGCCGCCTGCGAAGCCAAGCCCTGCGCCTTTCCAGAGCAGGAGCGCCAGGCCATCGCAGCCGAGACGGTCTTCGGCGACTATATCGTCTTATCGAACAACAGCTCCTTCGACACCGCGGCAATCTATGCCACCGTCCGCGCGGCGCGTATTCGCATCGCCCAGATCCTGGCGCGCACCGCGGCGGCGAAGCTCACCGCGCTCGAGGCGGGGGACAGGGCGCTGGCGCAAGGCGTCGCTTTGCTCGAGGCCGGCGGCGGCAACCCCGCCGCGCTGTACGCGGCGCTCAAGGCGCGCGAGACCGAGGTCCTGAAGCTGTTCAAAGACGCCTCGATCACCTCCGATCGAACCGTGTCCCTGCTCTCCGGAGATCCCGGCAACAACAGCCTCCGCCCGCGCATCAACGCCTCCGCCGCCAGGCTGGCATCGATCCGCGGCCGGATGATCGCCATCCAAACGGCCCGAGGCTTCGGCGGCAGCGCACCTGACCCGGGCGGCGTTTCCGCAATACGCAGGGTCCTTGACGCCGCCTCGGATGTGGCGGCCCTCGCCTACCTCGGCGAAATGCCGGCAGTCGCTCGCCGGCCGATCCCGATCGATCGCCGCACAGTTCCCATCGCGCCTCCAGCCAATCCAACCGCTCCGCCGATCCTGAAAAAAGCGCCCGACTTCTTCGATCTCCTCGGCAACGCCCGGTCCGCGGATCCGCTCAAACAGGCCGACGCCTTGCGAAGGCTAGGGATGACCACCACCCTCGGTGATCCTTCGGGAAGGGCGCCCCTTCTTCATCCCCAAAATGCCGGCGACACCTGCGCGATCGTCGCCCAGCAGCAAATCCTCTTAGCCCACGGCCTGATCGCCAAGGGCGACCCGATCAAAACCGAGGCCCTCCTGGCGAAGGAGGCCAAGGACCGGGGCTTCTATATAAACGGGACCCCTGCCGCCTACCAGGCCGATCTTCTCGTTGACCGCGGCCTGCTGGTGGCCAAGCAACGCGCCGCGCCGCTGGCGACGCTCGACGCCGCCGTGCGGCGGGGCGGAATGATCATCGCCAGCGTGGACGCCCGCTACCTCTGGGGCGTCAAGGCCCCCAACACCTTTGGACACGCGATCCTCATCACCGGCGCGGAGATCAACCGTCTCAACGGTGAAACTTTGGGCTACTATATCAACGACAGCGGCGTGCCCAAGGACGGGGCGGGCCGCTTCGTGCCGATCGCGCAGTTCAAGAAAGCGTGGGAAACTTACACCAAGAATTTCGCGGAGGTCCGTTGAAGGCGCGCCGCGTAGTCGTCCTCCTGCTCGCAGCCGCGGCCTGCGGGCGCAAGGAGCCCGCGCCGGAGCCCGCTCCCTCGGCCCTCGAGCAGGCCTCACGCGTCGTTTCGGCGCAGGGCGCGTGCGCCACCCTCATTCCCCAGGAATGGTCCGCGTCCCGGCCCGTGCCCTCGAATGCCGGCGGGGCTTTGCGCTACCGTGTTTTCTTTTACGGACGGGAAGGCGACCCGGCCAAAGGCTTCATCTTTCACGCGCCTCAAGGCGAGGCCACCTTCA
>CAZIBN010000072.1:0-16543 GCA_964537395.1 uncultured Elusimicrobia bacterium | reverse complement strand
CCCCCGAGTCCGTCGGCGCGCTGATGCGCGGACGCTACGTGACGCTCGATGAGAAATGGACCACGAAGGCCGCGGTCGAGCGCATCCAGCACAGCACGCGCCTGCGCCGCATCGAGGAGACCCACCTCGACACCTTGATGATCGTCGATGCCAAGAACCAGCTGCGCGGCGTCGTCGGCCTCAAGTCCCTCGTGGTCGCGCCCAACGACATGCTTGTGCGCGACCTCATGGACCCCGCGCCGCGAACCTTGACGCCCGAGATGGACCAGGAGGAGGCGGTCAAGCTCTTCACGAAGTACAAGCTCAAGAGCGCGCCGGTCCTAGACAAGGCCGGAGCCTTGCTCGGCGTCGTGGTCTACCGCGACATCTTCGCGATCGCCCGCGAAGAGACGGAAGAGGACTTCGCGAAGATGGCCGGCTTCGCGCGCGAGGTCGGGCTGAGGTCCAGCTTCCGCGGGGCGCTTCTGCGCCTGCCGTGGCTGGCGATCACCTGCCTCGGCGGCATCTGCGTCTCGCTGATCGTGAGCCGCTTCGAGGCGACCCTCGGACAGATCATCGCGCTCGCGAGCTTTTCACCGATGATCGCCGGAATGGGCGGCAATGTCGGCTCGCAGACGGCGACCATCGTCGTGCGCGGCCTCGCGACGGGAGAGATCGGAGACGACGATCGGTCCGCGACCGTCCAGCGCGAGATCTCGGTCGGCGCCCTGCTCGGAATTTTTTACGGGACGGCGGTCGGGCTCCTCTCCGGGCTCATGTACCACGCCCGCCACGGCTGGAAGTTCGGCGCGGTCGTCGGCATCTCGATGGCGCTGTCGATACTCGTCTCCTCGGCGCTCGCGGCGGTCGCGCCGCTGATCCTGAGCCGCTTCAAGGTCGATCCGGCCACCGCGGCGGGGCCGATGACCTCGACGACCACCGACCTGCTCAGCAACGCGTTCTACTTCACGCTCGCGACCTGGCTCCTCCTCTAGACCGGGCCCGATAGTGAAGAAGGCCCCCGCGCCGAAGCGCGGGGGCCTTCTGTTTGAGCTTTATGCCGGCGGATTACTTCGCGGCAGGAGCCGGAGCGGTCTCGGTCTTGGCGGCCTCGGCCTTGGCGGCCTTCTTCGCGGCCTTCTTCGCGGCCTTCTTCTCGGCCTTCTTGGCCTTCTTCTCGGCCTTCTTCTCAGCCTTCGCCTCAGACTTGGCCTCGGACTTCGCCTCGGCCTTGTTCTCCACGGCGACGGCGGGGACGGCGGCAGGGGCGACAGGCGCCTCGGCGAACACGGGGGCGGCGAATCCGAGCACGAGGGCGGCGATGAGCAACTTCTTCATTTTTAATTCTCCTTGAGACATTTGATGTTATAAAAGCGGGACCGTATAGTACTCAATCGCACTGACCGGGCGCAAACAGTTCGAACGACTATCGGGCGCGGGAGGCGAGGACGGCCTCGAAGTCGGGGCCGGGATCGGCCTTGAGGTCGTAGCCCAGGTCCAGATGGAGGGTGTGGGCGTGCAGCATGAGGCGCTTGGCCCCCCCGACCGGGCGCGGCGGCGGACCGTAGCGCGGGTCGCCGAGGACGGGGTGGCCTTCCGAGCTGAAATGCGCCCGGATCTGATGCTTGCGGCCGGTCAGGGTCTCCACGCGAAGGAGCGTGGCCCCTCCCAGGGCTCGCTCCACGCGCCATCTCGTCACGGCCTTTTTGCCATCGGGCGCCGGGGCCACTCGGCCGGAGCTGAACTCGCGCAGGGGCTTGCTGATCTCGCCGCTGCCGGTCATCGCGCCCAGCACGGCGACGAGATACTCCTTCTTCGCGCGGCGCTCCTCGAACTCCATGGACAGCAGGCGGTGCGTCTCCGCGTCCTTGGCGAACACGAGGATGCCGCTCGCGTCCAGGTCGAGCCGGTGAACCACGAAGATCTTCTTGCGCAGGCGCCGCTCGATCTCGACGTTGACGGCGATGCCGATCTCGCCGCGCCCGGGGATGGTGGGCAGGCCGACGGGCTTGTTCACGGCGATGATCCGGTCGTCTTCGAATATCACCGGAGTTTCGATCATTTGGCTCCCGTTACGCGCGCCCATGCGGCCGCGGGCTCGAGCGCGCCCTTGCCCGCGATCACAAGATTGAGGAACTCCCAGGCCGCCTCGGGGCGGCCGGTGACCTGAGCCGCTTCATAGGCGGCGCCGGCGAGCACTCCTTTCATGTAGGGCGCGGTCTCGTTTCGGAAGCCTTCGCGCGCCCACTCCCTCCCGCCGTCGAAGGAGCTCATGATGCCGGCGTGAACGGTCCCCGCGCGGCCGGCGCGGACCTCATCGAGGCCGACGAGCTCGATGGCGCGCAGGACCTCGACCGCGACCGCAGCGATCTCCGCGCCGAACTTCGTCGAAACGAATCGTTCATTCTGCAGCCAGTGTACATACTCGTGAGCGAACAGAGGCCGGAAATTCGCGGCGAGATCCGGGATCCGGCGCCAGTCGGGCTTGACCATGAGACGGATGCCGAAATCGGAACGAAAATGGCCGTCGGGGATGCCCAAATGGTCGGGATGGTCCTTGTAGGAGTACGCCGAATGCCAGTACATCCTGTAGCCGTTCGTGCGCTTGAGCACGTCGGCCTTGTACGCGGCGTCGACGGAGCGCCCGAGCTTCGCGGCGATCACCGCGAATTCCTGGGCGACCAGGGCCGGGATCACCTTGGCGATGACGACGCCCTCGTTGAGGGGTGCCTCGCCCGCGTCGAGGCCCTGCTTGACGGCCTGGTCCCAAGAGGTCCGGCGGACGGCGACGCCGTTGTACGAGAGCACGGATGGATACAGGCCCGGGACGCGGGACGCCAGGCGGCTCAGGCCCGAGCGCAGTGCGGCGCCGACGCCCGCCGGCACGACCGGGTTCCACTCGACGAGCCCGGCCTTCGTGGCCATGAAATAGCGCCCGCTCTTTCCCGCCGAGGCCTCGATCTCCTCGGGGGTCGGATAGGCGGAGGCGTCCGCTCGCGGCGCCAGGCTCCAGCGCCCGTCGGAGGCCTGAACCAGAAGGCTCGATTCGCCGCGCTCGGCCATCACGCGCAGGCTTTGCGGCGTGGCGACGAGATTGAGCGGCCTCTCGGAAGACGGACGTCGCGCGAGCGGCAGGCCCGGCGCCTTCGCGGATCGAAGCAGGCTCAAATGGTGCTTCCGGCTCGCGTCCCCCGCGACGGGCGCGGAAGGCGCGCCGTCAGCGAGCGTCGCGGGAGCATCGAGCTGGGCGCGGGCGTTGAAATCTTTTTCGGCCGCGCCGGCGGAGTCGCCGGCGCCGAGCTTCGACATGTCGAGCGCGGGCGCGGCGAGCGATTGGATCAGCAGGGGACGGGCTTCCGCCTGAACCGGCTTCGCGGCGACGGGCTGAAGTGCCACAGGGGCCGCGGGCATCACGGCAAGGACGGGCGCTGCGAAGCTCACCGCCGGAATAAGGGCGTTGGCCGTCAGCTGCAGCGGCGCCGCACCCATCGCCGCAGAAGCGGACGGCGCCGAGCCTGTGATCCCCAGCTCCGGCACGAGCTCCACGCGCACCGTGCCCGCAAAGGCGGGCAGGGCGTGCATCAGGGCCAAGAAGCAGAGAGGGCGCGCGCGCATGTTCAGGGAGCATAACAGCCGCCAGGGAGACACGCCAGGGGTCGAAAGACCTATAATCAAGCATCATGAAAGCGGCCCGAGTGCTCCTGGTGGACGATGAGATCCCGATCCTCGAGATCATGCAGCGCGCGTTGGCGCAACGCGGGCACACCGTCACGGGCGCGGACAGCGCCGAGGCCGCCAAGGCCGCGCTGTCCGCCGCGACCTTCGACCTCGTCCTCCTCGACCACGTGCTGCCGGGCGTCACGGGGATGCAGATTCTCGGAAAGCTGCTCACGCTGACGAAGGCGCCCATCTATATCATGAGCGGCTACACCGGCGACGACACGCGCAAGGACGTCATGCTCCTGGGCGCCACGGGCTTCCTGCCCAAGCCCATCGACCTCGCCGAGCTCTTCGCGTTGATCGACGCGCTGCCGGAGAAGGCCTGAAGATCCCCCCCGCCCCCGACCTCAAGCGCGAGGCCCTCGCCGGGCTGACCACCTTCTTCACCATGGCGTACATCGTCGTGGTCAACCCCGCGATCCTCTCCTCGCCGGGCACGGGCATGCCCTTCTCGGGCGTGCTGACCGCGACGGTGCTCCTCTCCTTCCTGATGACGCTTCTCATGGGCGCGTACGCGCGCCTGCCCTTCGCCGTCGCCCCGGGCATGGGCCTCAACGCCTTCTTCGCCTATTCCATCATCCTGGGCCGCGGCGTGCCGTGGCCGACGGCGCTCGGCGTGGTGTTCTGGGCCGGAGCGCTGTTCGTGCTGATCTCGGTCACGCCCGTGCGCGTCAAGCTCGCGGAGGCCATCCCCGACGGCCTGCGCACCGCCTCGGCCGCGGGCATCGGCCTGTTCCTCGCCTTCATCGGCCTCAAGAACGCCGGGATCGTCGTGCCGGATCCGGCGACCATGGTCCGCCTCGGCGTGCTCGACCGCAAGGCCTTCCTGGCGATCGCCGGCGGCGCGCTGACGATCTACCTGATGCGCCGCAAGAGCGCGTTCGCATTCCTCGCGGGCATCTTCGGCGTGACCTCGGCCGCCTGGGGCATGGGCCTTGTCGACGTTCCGTCGACGCTTCTTTCATATCCCGATTTCTCGAGCGTCTTCCTCAAGCTCGACATCTGGGGCGCGCTGAAGCTCTCGCTGCTGCCCGCGATCATCTCGATCCTCTTCACCGACCTGTTCGACTCGATCTCGACCTTCGTCGGCGTCTCCCACGCGACCGGGCTCGTCGATGAGAAAGGCCGCCCGCTGCGCTTGAAGGAAGGCCTCGTCGTGGACGCCTTCGCGACGATGGGCGCCGGGCTCGTCGGCACCTCGTCGGGCACGGCCTTCATCGAGAGCGCCTCAGGCATCGAGATGGGCGGCCGCACGGGCTGGACCGCCTTCTTCTGCGCGCTGGCGTTCCTGCCCTGCTTCTTTCTGGGACCCGTCGCAGGAATGGTTCCCGCCTACGCCACGGCGCCGGTGCTCGTCATCGTCGGCGCCCTGATGTTCCGCAGCGTCGCCCGCATCGATTTCACGCGCATCGAGGACGCGGTGCCCGCCTTCCTCACCATCGCCCTGATCCCGCTGACCTTCTCGATCACGCAGGGCATCCTCTGGGGCTTCGTCTCGCACGCCGCGCTGTACGCGCTGTGCGGCCGCCGAAGGGAAGTGTCCGCCGGAACCTGGGCGACCGCGGCCCTCTCCGCGGGCCTGCTCATCCTCGACCACGCGCGTTGGTAACAGACTTCCCCCAGGTCGAGTCCAGGTCCGGCAACCACTCTCGACACGAACTCTGCTCAATCCGGATTTTACGATAGCCGCCTTCCAAGACCGAAACCGGTAAGAAATGTCCTAAACGACATCAACGCTTTCAGCGCGAAAGCGATGATGACGTTCAGGTCATGATCATCGCTCTAGGACGAGAATCATGACCTTGGCGACATTGATCAGGCTGAGCAATAGGTTTAATTTTCAGCGATCCCGGCCTAATGCAAAATCCGGATCAGGGATAGTCGAACGATCAGCGGCGCACAGCGGCCGGCCCTACTTCCAGCCTTTGCACTTGCGGTACACCGCGTCGTACGGGTCGGGGCGGTCAAGCCTGGCCTGCGCATCCTTCTCGTCCTCCTCGTACTGCTCGTAGACCGGATCGACGACCTTGGCGATGTCCGCCTTGAGATGTTCCGCGGCCGAGTCGAAGTCAGCGGAGATCACGGGATCGAAGCGCGTCGGGATGCCCTCCGAGGCCGACAGCGTGCGCTCGAGCTTGCCAGCCAGGATCGCCGCCTGCTCGCGGGCCACGCGGCCGTGGCCGCGCTCGTGCTCGAGCACGATCAGGTATTCGCAGGTGCCCTTCGGATACTCCGCGGGGATGTGGATGATGTCCGAGGAGATCTCGACCTCGAGGATCACGTCCTCGAACCACGCGTAGACGGCCTTGGTGCCGGTCGTCGTGCTGAAGCGCGTGTGCGTCGCCAGGCTGTGCTTGATCGTCGTGAGGCCCTGCGTCTTCAGGCCGCTGCCGGCGGCGCCGGGAAGCCGGGCGATCTCCTTGAGCGTCAGATCATGGCGTATCTCGGTCGGCGCCGCGGCCACCTTCACGCGAAAGCGGTGGAACCGGGCGCGCCGCACGCTCGCGCTGCCGGGGCCGGGAGGCAAGGGGCGCTCGATGATCTCCGGCGCACACGCCGCCAGCAGGAGCATCAGCCCGAGGACGCGGCGCTTCATGGCTGAGCCGCCCCGAGCGTGTCGAGCGCCAGCAGCCAGCGCTCTTCGCGCTGCACGTCCTCGAACGAATCGTAGGCGAGCTCCCCCGACGGGGCCTTGGCGAGGATCGCGCGCGCGCCCCTGCCGCGCAGCGCCGCCGGAGCGCAGGCCGCGAGCTCAGACACCAATGCCCGAAAATTCAGCTCGGCGCTGTAGCTCATCTTCGAGCCGAGCGCCGTGTAGTCGAACTCGGCGGCCAATATGCGGATACGCCGCGCCGGCGCGACGAAGATCATCTCGATGAACGGCGTGCGCCGTTCCTCCGGCACCTGCCGCGTCTTCGACTTGCCGCCCATCAGAGGCAGGCCCGTCACCAAGGTCGCCCCGAGCCGCACGGCCTTCTCCCCCGCCGAGGGGCCCTCGGTCACGGTCTTATGACCGGTCTCCGCCACTGCGCCGGCGGACAGGACTTTCATGTGCGTCCAGACCAGCCGCTGCACCTCGGCGCCGGCCCGCCCGGCCAAAATATCAAAGCCGTCGCCGGAGAGATCCGCCTTCGTCACGACGATCGCGGCCGGAGGCTCCTCGAGCAGGCTGACGGGCACGGCGACCGCGGCCTGCCCCGCCGCGCTCAGCGCCGCCGCGAGCGCCTCCGCCTCCTCGGCGACCGAGGGCTCGGCGACGATCCCCCAGGCACGCCGGACGCCCGGCAGCAGATTCTCCGCGGTCAGCGAGCCGCGCTTGGCCAGCACCGCGGCGACCTGCTGCGGGCTGAAGCTCGCCGGTGAGCACAGCACCACCGCATGCGGCGGACGCGCGCCCCCGTCGGTCACTTCGGAGGGATCAGCGCGTAGCCGCGGCCGGAGACGCTGACCAGCCACTGATCCGACTTCCACCCGAGCTTGAGGCGGATGCGGCGCACATGGACCTCGACGGTCTTGAGCGCGCCCTCGGACGGGGCCTCCACGCCCCACACCTTGAGGTACACCTCGGCGCGCTCCGTCGGGCTCGGCGTGCGCTTGGCCAGGAAGTACAGCAGCTCGAATTCCTTGGGCGTCAGGTGCTGATACTCCTTGCCCGCGAGCTTGACGAGCTTGCGCGGATAGTCGAGGCTCAGACCGCCGACCTCGACGCTCGCGGGAGGCTCGGCGCGCTCCTCGCCCTCGTTGCGGCGCAGCAGCGCGCGGCAGTAGGCGAGCAGGCGGGCGCTCTTGACCGGCTTCGTCAGGTAGTCGTCGGCGCCCATGTCGAGGCACGCGATGTCCTGACCATCCTTGTCGTTGCCGGTGAGGATGATGATGGGGATGTTCGCCGTCTGAATATCCTGCTTGAGGAACTGGCAGACCTCGAGGCCCTTCATCCCGGGCATGATCAGATCGAGGATCACAAGGTCCGGCATCTCCGACTGGGCGGACATGATGCCGGCCTTGCCCGAGGGCGCCTGCTTGACCGCATAGCCCTCCAGGGTCAGGACATCGCCCACCGCTTTGCGGAAGGACGCGTCGTCATCGATCAGAAGCACCTTTGTTGCCATGCCGGGATTTTATATAAAAGACAAGTGGAACCCAAGCACTTCGCGCTCGCCGTCCTCGCTCTCGCGGCGGGAGCGGCCCTGGGCTACGCGCTGGGCCGTCGCCGCCGCGCGCGCGTGGAGACCTCGCTCGCCGATGAGGAGCGCCTGGCCTGGCTTCAGCGCCTCTCCACGATCGGCCAGATGATGTCCGGCGTCGTGCACGAGGTCCGCACTCCTCTGGCCACCGTCATCCTCACCGTCGAGCACGCCCAGCGCGTCCTCGACAAGGGCGGAGATCCGCGGGAGCAGCTGACCACCGCCGCGCGCGAAGCCGACCGCGCCGTCGAGATCCTCTCCGACATCCTCGACTTCGCCAAGCCCTCCCCTCTCGAGCTCAAGCCGGTGCCGCTGGCTCCGCTCGTCAAAGCCGCCCTCGATCCAATCTGGATCCGCTTCGACGAGCGCGGCGTGGATCTCTGGCTCGAGCTGCCCGAGGACATCTCCGTGATGGCCAGCTCCCGACACCTTCATCAGGTCATCACGATCCTGATGATGAACTCTCTCGACGCGATGCCGTTCGGCGGCCGCCTGGAGCTGAAGGCGACGCGCTCCGGCGGCCGAGCGAGCCTCGCGCTACGAGACACCGGCATCGGCATCGACCCGACCGCCCTCAAGGGCCTCTTCGAGCCCTTCGCCACGGGCCGCGCGGAGAGCGGCGGCACCGGCCTCGGCCTCAACGTCGCTCGATGGATCATGCACAAGCACGGCGGAGACGTGGTCCTCTCCAGCGAAGGCATCGGCAAGGGCACGACGGTCGTCCTCACCCTACCGACGGCCTAGGCTCAGGCCGGGGGCTTCACGTGCGCGTCGAGCGCTCTCTTGGCCGTGCGCCCGATGAGCGTCACGACGACGACGGTCGCCACCAGGCCGACCCCATAGAACGCCCATTCCGCGTGCGTGCGCACGCGGCCGGTCGTTCCCGCCGTGACCGCCTCCCCGGCGAGCGCTCCGACGTAGACGAACAGCAAGGTCCCCGGCGCTATCCCCAAAATGGTCGCGAGCGCGTACTCGCCGAGCTTCACGCGCGTCAGGCCGTACGCATAGTTCTGCAGCGCGAACGGGAACAGCGGCGTCAGGCGCGTGAGGACGACCACGCGCCAGCCCTGCACTGATACCGCCGCGTCGATCGCCGCGAACACGGGATAGCGCGCGAGGCGCTTCTCCACCCACGCCCGCATCCAGTGTCGCCCGAGCAGGAACGAGGCGCACGCCCCGATGGTGGCGCCGATCCACACCAGGACGAAGCCGGGCCCGATGCCGAACAAGGCGCCCGCCCCTAATGTCAGCACCGACACCGGCATGAACGCCACGCACGCGAACACGTAGAGAAGAATAAAAGCCGCGTAGCCGGCCGCCCCCATCGCGGCGACGTGCAGCAAAGCATGACGGAGCATCTCGGCCATTCCGGACATGCTACCACTATAATGCTAGAATCACGCGCGTCGAATTGGAGGAAGCATGGCTTTTTACCGGAAGAAGCGCCGCAAAGCGGGCCCGAGCAAGAACGACGAAAAGGTCCGCCGCGCCCAGACGGCCGAGGACAACGAGCGCAACGCCGGCACCCTCTCCACCCGCTTCCCCTCCGTGCGCTCCCTGCGCGTGAAGGTCTCCATTGCCACCCCTCAGGGCGTGGTCCTCGAAGAGTCGGAAGAGACCTACGGCCCCAACGACCCGTTCTTCCTCGAAGCGGACTGCCCCGGCTCGTGCGGCTCGGGCTCCTACGATTTCGCCGTATTGATCGCCCAATCTCTTGAGAACCTTCAAGAACGCGGCGTCGCCCAGATCATCTGCTCCGAGCCGTCGTACAGCGGCGCCGCCGGCGCCACCTGCGGCTGCATCGCGAAGTGTGAATTCACCGCCGAAGTCGTGCCGTCCTGAGGACCTCATGAGCGAAGACATGCAAGCCGAGCTGGAAAGACTCCGGGCCGAGAACGAGTCCCTCAAAAAAGCGGGCTCGCGCGGCATCTCCCTCAAGGTCAGCCAGAAGGGCGCCGTCAGCCTGTACGGCATGGGCCGCTTCCCCGTCACGCTCTACAAGGAGCAGTGGGTCAAGATCCTCGACATGTCGGACACGATCCGCGCCTTCATCGCCGACAACGACTCGGCGCTGAAAGCCAAAGAGTAGTGCGCCGGGCGGCGCTCCTCGCTCTGCTCCTCGCCGGCGCCTGCGCCTCGGCGGAGAACAGGGAGCGAGAGGCCTTTCTCGACGGCGACCGCCCCCACTCCGCGTCCTCGAAGGACGACACCGGCAACTGCAAGCCATGGTTCGTTTCCCCTTCCCGCGACTGGGGCGAGGGCGCGCCGAAGCACTCCTGCTGGAACCGGTTCTGGGAGGTCCCCACCGCCATCGTGGTCGTGCCCATCGCGCTCGCGGTCTTGACCGCCCCGGTCTGGGCCCCGATCCTCCTGCTCAAGTAGCCGTCAGTCGAGCAACCTCGCCCCCCGAGCGAGAGGCAGGCCCCTCGCTCAGACCAGCAGTATTGACAAAGGAAGTCCATCGATATATAATGCCCTTGCTACCTCCAAAAAGGAAGCATTTATGGATACTGTAAGTAGATTTTTCAAATCCCCACCAGACAGTTTTTTTCTCTTTGGTCCCCGAGGCACCGGCAAATCCACTTTGCTGAAAGCGAATTTCCCCGACGCCTTGTTCGTGGATCTGCTTGATCCGGACGTCTACCGCACCTACGTGAGCCACCCGGAGCAACTACGCGCCCTCGTTGAAGGCAATCCCGGAGTCTCCCGATTCGTCATCGATGAAATACAGAAGGTTCCGTCGCTCTTGGACGTGGTGCACCAGCTGATCGAACGGAAATCGAGCCAGCGCCCGCAGTTCATCCTCACGGGCTCCAGCAGCCGCAAGCTTCGGCGCGCGGGGGTGAACCTGCTCGCGGGGCGAGTGCTCCTGAAAACTCTACACCCATTTCTGGCCGCCGAGCTTGGAGGCCGCTTCAACCTCGAGCAAAGCCTGCGTTTGGGGCTATTGCCCCTCGTGCTGGCGGCCAAGGAACCGGAGGAGACGCTCAAATCCTACGTCTCGCTCTACCTCCGGGAGGAAGTTCAGGCGGAAGGCTTGGTTCGCAACATCGGGAGCTTTGCCCGGTTCCTGGAAGCCATGAGCTTTTCCCACGCCTGTCTGCTCAACACGTCCGAGGTGGCCCGGGAATGCCAAGTGGGACGAAAGGCGGTGGAAGGATTCGTCGAGATACTGGAAGACCTTCTTCTCGGATTCAGGATCAAAGTCTTCACGCGGAAGGCGAAAAGGCACCTGGTTCAGCATCCGAAGTTCTATTACATGGATGCGGGCATATTCCGATCGCTGCGGCCAAAGGGGCCGCTGGACATCCCGGAAGAGATCTCAGGAGCATCCCTGGAGGGCCTGGTCGCCCAGCAGCTCCGCGCCTGGATCGCCTATGGGAAGAAAGACCGGGAACTTTTCTTCTGGCGCACAAAATCCGGAGTCGAGGTCGATTTCATCGTCTACGGGCAGGACACGTTCCTGGCGCTGGAAGTGAAATCTTCTCGGCGTGTTTCCTCCAAGGATGTTCGCGCTTTGAAGGCCTTTCTCGAAGACTATCCGCAGGCGAAAGCCTGCCTTCTGTACGGGGGCCGGGACCGTCTGCTTGTCGATGGTATCCCATGCTTCCCATGCTCAGAGTTCCTCCCACGGCTCATCCCCGATGCGACCGTCTCGAGTATTCTCGCCTGAGCGAGGCTTCAAGCATCGACGGCATCCGATTGATTGCCGACCGATTGTCCTTGATATATTCGGGTAACTCTGCTACCATGCAGTGCGGGGTAGAGCAGCCCGGTAGCTCGCAAGGCTCATAACCTTGAGGTCGCTGGTTCAAATCCAGCCCCCGCAACCATTTAGACGAATTCGAACCCGTAACGAGAAATGTCGGGACCTGCCCTCAGGCTTTCGCCTGGGGGCTTTGTGTTTTATAGGCAGGCACGGCCGTCATACAACCGTCCCATAGGCGCGATATCCTGATGGTCCGGCGTATGATAAATTCACGACGGGATGATGACTTTGATCGCGTGGATGCTGTGGCTGGCGGCCCCGAGCGCCGCCGCCGTGCCGAAATGCACGCAGATCTACTACGACGCCGTCCCCGGGGCCAAGACGCCCTACCGCTACGGTCGCACCCACGCACTGGAACTACAAAACCTCCTCGGTCACTTTCCCCATATCCAGCAGTACGTGATTCCGATCGAGAAGTACGAGAAGGGGCAGCTCGAGCGTTGCGCCGCGAGCTTCTACCTCGGAACCTACTTCGACAACGCGGTGCCGCCCGCTTTCCTGGCGGATTTCGCCGCGTCGTCGAAGACCGTCGTGTGGGCGGGCTACAACGTCTGGAAGCTGCCGCCGGAAGCGCTCGAACGCTTGTGGTCGGCGAAGTTCAAAGGGCTCTCGCTCCTCGACGACGCGATCAAGGACGCGGACGGCAGGCCCACGTTCTTCCGGCTCTTCGAGTATCAGGGCCAAACATTCGAGAAATACGGCGAGTACGATCCCAAGATCCCCGGGCGGTTCAACGCCGCGTACGAGATCGCACTGCTCGGGGTGTCCGACGAGAACCTCGTCAAGTCCTGGGCGCGGCACAACGGGCGCCCCGGGCGGACGCCGTACGTGCTCGAGAAGAACCGGCGCTGGTTTGTCGCCGACACTCCGTTCTCCTACATCACGGAAGAAGACCGCTACCTGATCTTCGCGGACCTGCTGTTCGACATGCTCGACGAGAAGCCGCGGCGCGGGCCCGGCGATAAGAAGCCCGCCCTTTTTCGCGTCGAGGACGTGCATCCCGAGCTGCCGGCCTGGCAGCTCTACGGGATGGTCGACATGCTGGCCGCGGCCGGGGCGCCGTTTTCCATCTCGGTCATCCCGATGTGGGTCGACTCCCTGTGGACCATGCGCGGGACGCGGAAATGGCGCATCGCAGACGACGCCGCGTTCGCCGACTTCCTCGGTTACGCGAAGGCCAACGGCGCGAGCTTCATCCTCCACGGCCTCACGCACCAGCGCGGCTTCAGGAGAAACCCCTTCACCGGCATCTCCGGCGACGACTTCGAGTTCTGGGACCGCGAGCGCAACCGCCCCCTCGAGGGCGAGACCGCCCGCGAGATCGAGGAGCGGGTCGAGGATGCGGGCCGCCTGCTCGCGGCCGCGGGCGCGCGCGCCTGCGCGTGGCTGACGCCGCACTACCAGGCCTCGCCGCTCGCCTACCGCGTCTTCGCCCGCGCGTACGATTGGAACGTCGGGCGCGTCGTCTACTTCCCCCCGGAGAAAGGGGCGAAGGACCGCGTGCCCGAGGGCATGCTCCCGACCGGGCAGTTCTACCCTTACGAGATCGACGGCGACCTGTACGGCCAGCGCCTGATCCCCGAGAACGTCGGCAACGTCCAGCCGTACATGAACGAGCAGGTGCTCAAGTCGGTCACGATCGACGACATGATCCGCGTCATGCGCCGAAACGCCGTGCTGCGCGACGCCTGGGCCTCGTTCTTCGTGCACCCGTCCATGCTCGACACGACGAAAGTCGGCGGCACGGCGCGCACGCCGGGCGCGTCCGGCGAGCTCGAGCGCCTGATCCGGGCGGCGCGCGACAACGGCTACGAGTTCGTCTCGCTGTCGGACTGGACCCGGGAGCACCGGGGCCCGATCAGGCCGGAGCCGGTGGAGGCATACCCATGACGCTCATCTTGCTGTTGACCTGTCTGACGGGCTTCGCGCGCGCCGCGGACCCGGCGCCCGCGGAAGTGCTCGCGCGCGCGGAACGCGGGCGGGTGGAGTTCCTGCGCGCCGTCGCCGACGTCGGCCGCTTCGCGCCGCGCCTGTCGTCGAAGGAAAAACTGTTCCCCTACCTGCTGATGCTCGAAGGTCTCGAGAAGGCGGGGCGCCGCTACGACCTCGCCGGGCTCGGCACCGACCCGGTCAAGGACCTCGGCGCCGATCTCGCGCGCGAGGCCGAGAAGTGGCTGCGCCTCGACCGCGACACGCCGGAGTCCGTCGACGCGTTCATCCGCTGGTCGGCCAACGACACGCGCATCACCGCGGCCGGCGACGCGGCGATGCTCGCGAGCGACTCGGCCGGGCCCGACGAACTGCTCGCCTGGAACCGCGGGACGCTCGACGCGCTCGAGCGGCTCAAGTCGGCGAAGGCCCAAGCGCCCGCGCTGCAGGCGTTCGGCGAGCTTCAAGGCGTGATCACGCGGGAGATCCTGCGGCGCCGCAAGGAGTTCCCGGCCGCACGCCTGGCCGAGGCGGTGGAATCGGCGACGACGGTTCAGGGACTCGGAGAGGTGCTCGCCTTCCTCGACCTCGAGGCGGCGGCGGCGCGCGAGCCCGCCCAGAGGCGCGAGCTGCTCGGCTTGGCGCTGCTCGTCGCGCGCGGGACGCGGGGCCTGCCGCCCTCGGCGCCGCTGCGGCTGCGCGCCGAGGCGGGCGCGTTGCTCGCGGCTTTAGCCCAGCGCGCGCTGGCCGCGGGCGACGAGCTCGACGCGCCGTCGTGCCGGGCGGTCGCGGCCGGGCTGATGCCCTCTCAGGCGGAGGACCTGCTCGCGTCGCTCGGGGACATGGCGGGCGGCGCGGAATCGGTGAAGACGCTCGCCGCCGCGCTGCGGGAGGCGTCTCCGCATCTGGCCGCGGCGCGCCGACGCGACTTCGCCCGGATCGAGGCCCGCTGACCTGAGGGCGGCCGTGACGCCGACGTGCCAGCGCATCGAATGCGTCCGGCCTGCCGGGAGGGCGCGCAGCTGCCAGCCGTAGTCCGCGTCCGTGTCGCCCCCGTGAGCCCGCCCGGGCTGAAGAAGCCCGTCGCGCGCAAGGTCGTGGCACCCAGCGGGTCCCTGAGGCCGGCGTTATAGCCCAGGCTCCACTGCGCGGTGTCCGTCGTCCCACCGAACACGGACTGGCCGCCGAAAGCGAGGTCGTTGTTCGCGCGTTTGTAGTCGAAGCCGGCGTCGAGGGCGTGGCGATAACAGCCCCGCCCCAGCCACCTGATGGCGGCTGGGCCTCTGGGTCAACATCTTGCTTTAAATGCGTTTTTCATGCACAATACTTCAGGATTGTTGAAGTAGTATGAAAAAGAACTCCTATAAGAAAATGGCCCATCGGCTCTATGAGTATGCATCTGCTCAGGGGGGCTACTTCACCACGAAGCAGGCCCAAGAGGCCGGCTATGCGTCGAGCACTCATTCGTACAACGTAAAAGCCAAGAACTGGGTGCGAGAACTCCGCGGGATTTATCGGCTGGCCAACTACCCGTATCCCGACCATCGGGACAAGATCGAGTATTCCCTGTGGTCGAGCAACCGCAAGGGGCAGCCGCAAGGCGTCTACTCTCATCAGACCGCGCTCAGCCTCTACGATCTTTCGGACGTCAACCCGGCCAAGATTTATATGACCGTTCCGATGGACTTTCGGCGAAGCGGTCCCATTCCGAAGGTCCTCGTACTTCACCGCGCCGCGCTCCAGAAAGAAGATATTGAGGCGATGCACGGCTTCAAGGTCACTCGGCCTCTCAGAGCGATCGCTGACCTGCTGGCGTCGGGAGCCGTCTCGCTGGACCACATGGAACAGGCGGTCAAGCAGGCCTTCCAGCGCGGCCTCGTCAGAAGGAGTCAGATCGAGGAAAGTGAACGCATCCCGAAGGCGATCAAGGAACAGATCGAGCAGCTGAGGAAAGTCTGATGGCGAAAGAGCCCCGGAAGTATGCGTCGGCTACGGCTTTTCGCCGAGCCCTTGAAGACCGCCTGAAACAGCTCGCCCAGGCGGAGAGACTCGAACTCCAGAACCTTATCCGGGCCACGGCCTTCGACCGGCTTCTCGCGCGCCTCTTCGCGCGGGCGGATGCTCCTTGGGTCCTGAAGGGCGGCTACGCTCTGGAGCTTCGGATCAAACAGGCTCGGGCGACGCGAGACATCGATTTGGCGCTGCGAGAAGCGCTCGGCAAGGACCGGGGAACGCCCCTCAATGACGCCATCTTCGCGGCTTTGGGAACGGCCGCCGCGACCGAGCTCGACGACTTCTTTTCCTTTACCGTCGCGCCGGCCATGATGGATCTGGACGGAGCGCCTTACGGCGGGGCGCGATTCCCCATCGAGGCGCGGCTGGACGGCCGCACTTTCGTCAAATTCCATCTGGACGTCGGTGCGGGCGACGTGGTGCTTAGCCCTCTCGAGACGACCGAAGGACACGACTGGCTCAAGTTCGCCGGAATCCCCCCCGCGAAGTATCCGACCATCTCGCGCGAGCAGCACTTCGCCGAGAAGATCCACGCTTACACGATGCCTCGCCGCGTGCCCAACACGCGCTTCCGTGACCTCGTGGATATGGTCTTGCTGATCCGGATGGGCTTGGACCTCAAAAAAACGGCCGCGACACTCGCCGCTACTTTCAAGCGACGGAACACGCATCCAGTCCCGAAGAAGCTGGAGCCGCCGCCCGCAGCCTGGACCGGGCCATTCGTTGAATTGGCCGAAGAATGCGGGCTTCCAACGGAGATCGGCGCGGCCTACGGCGAAGTTGAACGATACTACTCCACCCTGTGATTCTCTGCTACGCTCTATACACGACTGCTAGGTTCGATCCTGAACCTGATGAAACCGCGGCCGGTCGCGACGGGTCGTTTTTACCAGCGGAGTCTAGGCTCATAACCTTGAGGTCGCTGGTTCAAATCCAGCCCCCGCAACCA
>CAZIBN010000071.1:4151-16975 GCA_964537395.1 uncultured Elusimicrobia bacterium | reverse complement strand
CCGGGGTCTGGCCCCGGTTGTTGCGTAAGTCTCTAAATGAGCAGTCGAAGGGGGGGATTGACAGCTTAGAAGGCCAGTGCTATAATTTGGCAGTCGCCTTGATTGAGTGCCAGTTATCGGCGACGCATCATTTATGAGACAGCTGAAGCCCGCGGTCGTCGAACAGCGCAAGCGCCACCTCCTTCAGTGGATCGTCCACTATTACATCAAGACCTCGAAGTCGGTGTCGTCGGGGCTGATCGCTGAAGAGGCTGGCCTGGACTTGTCGAGCGCCACGATCCGCAGCATCCTGCAGGAGCTCGAGGAAGAAGGCTACCTCGCCCAGCAGCACACCTCGGCCGGCCGCGAGCCGACCGATCGCGGCTACCGGTTTTTCGTGGACTACCTCTCGGATGTGCAGCGCCTCGCCTCTGAGGAAAAAGGCCGCATCGAAGAGCAGTACCACAATCGCATGAACGAGCTCGACGGCTTGCTCTCGGAGACCTCGCGCCTGCTCTCACGCGTGTCGCACTGCGCGGGCATCGTGCTCTCGCCTCAGTCGAAGAAGCAGACCATCAAGCGCCTCGACCTGATCCCCCTCGGCGGTAAGAACGTTCTGGGCGTCCTGGTGACCGACTCGGGCATGGTCCGGCACTGGCCGATCCAGCTTGGCTTCGCGCCGACCACGCGCCAGCTCACCTTGCTCAACAATTTCCTCAATGCCGAGATCCATGGCGTGTCGCTCGATCGTGCCAGCGCTCAGCTCATGGGCAAGCTCGGGCAGATGGAGAAGGAATTCCAGGAGATGGCGGGCCTGGCCGGGGAGCTCTTAAAGGAAGTCGGTCGCGTCACCGCTCCGGAAAGCCTTTACGTGGAAGGCGCCGACAACATCTTGTCGCAGGCGGATCAGTTCGGCGATCTGCGTGAGGTGCAGGCTTTGATGCGCGTCATCGGCGAGAAGGACCGCCTCGCGGGCGTGCTCGAGCAGGAGATCAAGGACGCGCGCCTGGATAAGATGCCGGCGCGCGTGCGCGTGCGCATCGGCGAGGAGGCAGGGCTTCCGGAGCTGAGGCAGGCGAGCCTGGTGACCCATGTTTACCGTCACAATGAACGCGTGGTCGGGGTGCTCGGGATCCTCGGCTCCAAGCGTATGGAATATTCACGCATGATGGGCCTGGTGGACTATATCGGGCGCCTTGTTGAGAGCCGTCTTCAAGAGTGGGATGAGGAGGACGGGAAGTGAGCGAAGAAACGGACCAGCAGCAGGTTCCCGCGGAAGAGCCTATCCCTGTCGTGGAAAAAGCTCCGGAACCGGATTATTATAATCAGCTTTTGCGCTTGAAGGCGGAGTTCGAGAATTATCGCAAGCGCGTGGACCGTGAGAAGCCGGACTGGTACAAGCTCGGGGCTGCGGGAGTGCTGTCGAAGCTCCTTCCGCTGTACGATCTGGTTCGTCACGCGCATCAGGACGTTCAGGCCGGTCACGCCGACACGCCGCTCGCCAAGGGCATGGACGCGATCTTCCGGGAGTACGACAAGCTCTTTAAAGAAGAGGGCGTGGCGAAGATGGACCCGTTGGGCAAGCCGTTCGACCCGCATTACCATGAGGCCTTTGGCTTCGTGAACAAGCCGGGTTTTGACGAGGGGGCCGTGGCCGACGTTTTACAGGCCGGCTTCTTGTTGGGCGATAAAGTTTTGCGCACCGCAAAGGTGCGCCTGCAGAAATCAGAGGAGAAATAATTATGAGCAAGATCATCGGAATCGACTTGGGCACCTCGAACACGGCGGCGTCGGCGATGGAAGGCGGCAAGGCCACCATCATCCCGTCCGCTGAAGGCACCAGCCTCGGCGGCAAGGCGTTCCCGTCCTACGTGGCGTTCGCCAAGGACGGCCAGCTGCTCGTCGGTGAGCCGGCGCGCCGCCAGGCCGTCGCCAACCCCGAAGGCACATTCATGGCCTTCAAGCGCAAGATGGGCACCGATCACAAGTACAAGGCGCCCGACGGCAAGGAGTACACGCCGCAGCAGCTTTCCGCCTTCCTGCTTCAGAAGGTGAAGCGCGACGCGGAGGCCTTCCTCGGCACCACGATCGATAAGGCGGTCATCACCGTTCCCGCCTTCTTCAATGACAACCAGCGCCAGGCCACCAAGGACGCGGGCACCATCGCGGGCCTCGAGGTCGTGCGCATCGTCAACGAGCCCACGGCCGCCTGCCTCGCCTACGGCATCGACAAGAAGGGCAAGGACGAGAAGATCATGGTCTTCGACCTGGGCGGCGGGACGCTCGACGTCACCATCATGGACTTCGGCGGCGGCGTGTTCGAGGTCATCTCGACCTCCGGCGACACCCAGCTTGGCGGCACGGACATGGACAAGGCTCTCGTGGACTTCATCGTCGACGAGTTCAAGAAGGAGACGGGTGCTGACGTGAGCAAGGATCCGATGGCTTATCAGCGCGTGCGCGAGGCCGCCGAGAAGGCCAAGATCGAGCTCTCGACGACGTTCGAGACCGACCTCAACCTCCCGTACCTCACGGCCATCGACAACGCGCCCAAGCATCTCGCGCTCAAGATCAGCCGCGCGAAGCTCGAGAGCCTCGTCGAGTCGATCGTCAAGCGCTGCAAGACCAGCATGGAGCACGCGCTGACGGACTCGAAGCTCAAGAGCTCCGATATCACGAAGGTCATCCTCGTCGGCGGACCGACGCGCATGCCCATCGTGCAGAAGTTCGTCGAGGACTATGTCGGCAAGAAGCTCGAGCGCGGCATCGACCCCATGGAATGCGTCGCCGCGGGCGCGGCCGTGCAGGCCGCGGTGCTGACCGGTGAGGTGAAGGACGTCCTTCTTCTCGACGTCACGCCGTTGACGTTGGGCATCGAGACCTTGGGCGGCGTCATGACGCCTGTCATCGAGCGCAACACGACGGTGCCGGTCGAAAAGTCGCAGACCTTCTCCACGGCCGCCGACAACCAGCCGGCGGTCACGGTCAACGTTCTCCAGGGCGAGCGCCCCAAGGCGACCGACAACGTTCCTCTCGGCAAGTTCGACCTCGATGGGATCCCGCCCGCCCCGCGCGGCACGCCGCAGATCAAGGTGACCTTCTCCATCGACGCGAACGGCATTCTCAGCGTCAAGGCCGAGGACCTCGGGACGAAGAAGGCCCAGCATATCACCATCTCGGCCTCGAGCAAGCTGAACAAGGAAGAGATCGAGAAGTTCGTCAAGCAGGCCGAGCAGTTCGCCGATGAAGACAAGGTCTTCAAGGAGAAGGTCACGGCCAAGAACGAGTCCGACACCTTGCTCTTCTCCGCCGAGAAGGCGCTGAAGGAGCACGGCGACAAAGTCTCCGCCGACGACCGTCAGAACATCGACCGCGGCATCTCCGAGCTCAAGGAAGCGCTGAAGGGCGACGACCTCGCGGCCATCAACAAGGCCAAGGAGGCGCTCATGAAGGCGTCTCATAAGCTCGCCGAGGAGATGTACAAGTCCGAGTCGGCGAAAGCCGGCGCCGCGGCCGGAACGGCCGGGGGATCCGCCGAAGGCGGATCCGGAGCGGCCAAGGACGGCGTCGTGGACGCGGAAGTCGTCGACGAAAAGAAGGCGGACTAAATTAAACTTATACGGAACCGACCGTCGTCCGGCGCCCTTTCGGGTGCCGGACGACCGAGGTTGCCGGGGCAACCCTGATTATGGCTGAAGACTATTACGGCTTGCTGGGCGTGGCGCGCAACGCCACCGACGCGGAGATCAAGGCCGCGTACCGTAAGCTCGCCATGAAGCATCACCCGGACCGCAACCCCGGCAACAAGGATGCTGAGGCGACGTTCCGGAAAATAAACGGCGCCTATGAGGCGCTGTCGGATACGAAGAAGCGCAAGATGTACGATCAGTACGGCGAGGCCGGCGTCAATCAGGGCGCGGGCGGCTTCGGCGGGCAGGGCGGCCCCGGCTTCGAGGGCTTCGGCCAGGGCGTGGACGTCAACGAGGTATTCGGCGACCTGTTCGAGAACCTCTTCGGCGGCCAGGGCGGCGGCCAGCGCGGCGGCGGCCGGCATGCGCGCGGCAACGACCTCAAGTACTCGACCACGATCTCTCTCGAGGACGCGTTCAAGGGCACCCAGCTCCCGCTTAATTTCCAGCGCGTGGAATCCTGCGGCACCTGCCGCGGCTCCGGCGGCAAGGCCGGATCGGGCGTCAAGCGCTGCACCCAATGCCGCGGCTCCGGCCGCGTCCAGGTGTCGCAAGGCTTCTTCGCGATGTCCCAGACCTGCTCGCACTGCGGCGGCGAGGGTCAGGTCGTGGAGAATCCGTGCAAGGACTGCAAGGGCCAGGGCCGCGTGCGCAAAGAGGCCGAGCTCAAGGTCAAGATCCCGCCGGGCATCTACCACGGCGCCACCTTGCGCATCTCCGGCGAGGGCGAGGCCGGCCCGCGCGGCGCGCCTCAGGGCGATCTCTATCTTGAGATCCACATCAAGCCCGACCCGCGCTTCGAGCGCCACGAGGACGATCTGTCTGTCGGCTCATCCATCGACATCGCGACCGCCGCGCTCGGCGGCACGACGACGGTCCCGACGATCGACGGCGAGCCGGTGACGGTCAAGATCTCTCACGGCACGCAGGCGGGTGCCACCTTGCGCGTGCGCGAGAAGGGCATGCCGAAGCTTCACGGCCGCGGCCGCGGCGACCTGCTCGTCCACGTCAAGGTCGAGGTCCCCCGGGATCTCACGGCGAAGCAGAAGGAGCTCCTCGAGGAGTTCCAGAAGACGCTTCACGAGGACCACGTCAAGAACGACAGCGTGTTCGGCCGCATCTTCGGCAAAGAGTAGCGCCTCCTCCTCGGTTATCCCCAGCGTTTCCAACGTTGGAAGCGCGGTGGATAACTTTTGGTGTCGATGCCCTGATTGATAATTCGTAGTATCTCGGCGGAGACACCCCATGCCCCAATTCCTAGTCGCACCCGAAGATGTGAGCCACGGCGGATTCGCGCTGAAAGGCCCCGAGGCTTTTCACGTCGCCAAGGTCATGCGCCTGGGCGCCGGCGCCGAACTCGACCTGTTCGACGGCAAGGGCGGCCGCTTCAAGGGCGTCATCGAAGCCGTGCACGCCGACGGCTCGATCACCGGGAAGGTCACGGAGACGATCAAGGCCGATGATCTTCGCGCGCCGGTCAGCCTGAACCTCTATCTCGGGCTGCTCAAGGCGAGCCACTGGGACTACGCGCTCGAAAAAGGCACCGAGCTCGGAGTGTCCGCGTTCATCCCGCTGCTGACGCCGCGCACCGTCGTGCTTCTTCATGAGGTCGAGCGCACCAAGGCCAAGGCCGAGCGCTGGTCGAGGCTGATCATGGCCGCCTCGAAGCAGTGCGGCCGCGCCGACCTGCCGCCCGTGCGCGATGCGGTGCAGTTTCGCGATGCGATCCGCGTGCATAAGGACAAGGGCATCGTGCTGGTCGCGTGGGAAGGCATGAAGGGCTCCGTGGCGTCTCAGACGCTCGGCCCGGCCTTGCGCGCGGCGGACGCCAAGCGCGGCAAGGACATGCTCGAGGTGAGCCTGTTCATCGGCCCCGAAGGCGGATTCTCCGATGAGGAGATCGAGATGGCCGAGGCCGAGGGCGCCGTCGTGTTCGGCCTGGGCCCGCGTATTCTACGAGCGGAAACCGCCGCCATCGCGGCCGCGGCCCTCGTGCAGTACGAGCTCGGAGGCGTGTGAGCGTCGTCGAGACGGAGGACGGCGTCTCGTCGGCGACCGCCCAGCAGCTGAAGATCATCGCCTTCGCGATGGGCGGCGGCCTCACGATGATGGCCGGCCTTATTCTTTGGTCGTACTTCAGCGCCGCCGAAAGGGTCCCGACTCCCCGCGATGTTCAGTTCATCAATACATCGACGACTGTGGCTATGGTCGTGGCGCTTCTGCTGATCGTCGCTTCGGAAATGAGCTGGCGATCCTTGCTGCTCAAATCGTCCGGCGCGCTCAGCGGACGCGTGCATATCGCTTTCATCGTGCGCCTGGCCTGCCGCGAGGGCGCGGGCTTGCTCGGCTTGACGATCGCCTACCTCGCCGCGTGCAACGGCGTTCTCCGAGTCTACCCCGCTTATTGGGTCAACCTCGCGCCCTTCATTCTATTCCTGGGCTTTCTGGCGGCGCATTGGCCGTCGGTTGAGAGGCTTGGCGATGAAGCCCGCGGCGTGCTCGGTGAAAATCCGTCTTTTTTTAAAAAATAATGCTGATGCAATAAAGCGAATTTGCATCTCACATGAGATGATGATTATGCTTAAAAAATAAGGATTATTTTTTGAAAATCGAAGGGATCCCGAGAAAGCTGCCATTGGACCCACTCTGATGGGGGGGCCTAGGGCCCTTGCCCGGGGGGGCCTAGAAGGCTATAATCCTTCAGTTGCAGGAGTGCCTGTTCTGCCGGATCGTCCGACGCGAGATACCCGCCCAGATCGTCCACGAGGACGAGCAAGCGCTCGTCTTTAAGGACATAACGCCCCAGGCGCCGACGCATTTATTGGTGGTCCCGAAGAAGCATTTGGGGTCGCTGAGCGCGTCGACGGATGGGGATGCCGCTTTATTGGGGCATTTGCAGAGGGTCGCGTGCCGTCTCGCCGAGAGCGCTAAGCTCCCGTCGTTCCGGCTCGTGACGAACAACGGCAAGGGCGCAGGGCAGTCCGTGGATCATTTGCATTATCATTTGTTGGCCGGTCGGCCGATGTCTTGGCCGCCGGGTTGAATATTCTTGGTTCCTTCGGTGGAAAGGTGGTGAATTTCTAACTATGGTGTTCATTAAACTGCGTGAAGGCGAAGGGCTCGAAGAGGCCCTGCGCCGCTTTAAGCGGGAGTGCGAACGCAACGGCGTCCTCAAAGAGGTCAAGCGTCGCGAGCGTTACATGTCGCCCGCCATGAAGCGCAAGGTGAAGGCCGCTGAAGCGCGTCGCAAGCTGCGTCGCTCCAAGCGTCGCCGCGTACCCTAAGCATTCCGACGATGGGCCGGCGCCGCGCTCGTTCGCGGCGCCGGTCCCTCCAATTTTTCAGAAAACTCATTTGGCCCTGATACCTCCCGAGACGCTTGAACTCATCCGCTCCCGGCTCGACATCGTCGAGCTGGTGGGGGAGTATATCCCGCTGACGCGCGCCGGCCGCCACATGAAGGCGCGCTGCCCGTTCCATCAGGAGCGCAGCCCGTCGTTCACCGTCAGCCACGAGCGCCAGACCTTCCACTGCTTCGGCTGCGGCGAGGGCGGCGACGCGTATAAGTTCGTGATGATGTCCGAGAACCTCTCGTTCATGGAAGCCGCCGAGAAGCTCGCCCTGCGCGCGGGCGTGAAGCTCGAGGCCAATCGCGAGCTGGGGCCCGCGGACAAGGAGCGCATCCGGATCCGCGAAGCCAATGAGTTCGCGGCCGAGCATTACGCCGTGGTTCTGAAAAAGGACCCGTCCGCCGAGGCGGCGCGCGCGTACGTCGGCTCGCGCCGCCTGTCGGCCGCTTCCGTCGAGCAGTTCAAGATCGGCTACGCGCCGCGCAACGGCAACCTCGTCCCCGCGGCGTTGAAGAAGGGCTTTTCGGAAGAAGTCCTGCTGAAGGCCGGCCTCGCGGCCAGGCGCGCGGATGGCACGCTCCGCGATTATTTCTTCGATCGCCTGATGTTCCCGATCCGCGACGTGAAGGGCGCCTTCATCGGCTTCGGCGGACGCACCCTCGGCGACGGGGAGCCCAAGTATCTCAACACCGCCGAGACGCCCGTCTTCTCGAAGAGCAAGGTGCTCTACGGGCTGTATGAAGGCCTCGCGGAGACGCGCAAGGCGCGCAAGGCTCACCTGATGGAAGGCTACATGGACGTCATCGCCTCCCATCAGCACGGCCTGAAGACCGCGTGCGCTCCGCTGGGCACCGCGCTGACGCCCGAGCATGCGCTGCTCCTTAAGCGCTATATTGATGCCGTGGCGATCGTCTTCGACGCCGACCTCGCGGGCCAGAACGCCGCGGTGCGCGGCGCCGAGATCGCGCTCGAGTCCGGCCTCGCGACGCGAGTCGCCTCCGTGCCCGAGGGCAAGGACCCCGACGAGTTCCTGCACGCGAAGGGGCTCGAGGCGTTCCAGGCGGCCCTCAACGGGGCGGTGGACCTCGTCCTGTTCAAGACCGAACTGCTCATCAAGCGCGCGGGCGAGCTCACGCCCGAGGCCAAGTCCACGATCGCCAAGGACGTGATGACGACTATCGCCCGTTGCCCCGATGAGATCTTGAAGGACGAGTGGGTGCGTCGCCTCGCCTCGCGCCTCGGCCTCAACGAGGAGTCCCTGCGGCGCTCCGGCGGCAAGGCCATCCCGCAAAGCGCGAGGCGGCCCGCGAACGCGCCCGTGCCGGCTCCGGTGTCCGCGCCGGTGAAGCCCGCGATCCTTCCGCCCGGCGATCTTCAGCTTCTCGGCCTCCTGTTCAAGACGCCCGGCTCCGCCGCCGAGGTTCTTAATGACGACCTTGAGTCCGCGTCCGCGCGCGAGATCGTCTCGGCCCTGCGGACTTTGCCGCTCGAGGGCAAGTGGGCGCCGCGCCTGCTTGACGCGCTCCAGCCCGACGTGCGCGCCGTGGCCTCGCGCCTGCTCAGCGACGAGCTCGGCTACGACGACCCCGCCGCGACTTTGCGTGCGATGACGGGTAAGCGCCGGGCTCAGCGCCGTTTGAAGGAGATCGAGCCGCTCGTTTTGTCGGGAAGCGCACAGGTGGACCCGGGGCTGCGCGAGGAGTTCTCGCGTCTTGTCGCGGAATTGAAGGGCACCAAGCGGTAGCTGCAAGGAGAGACATGGCGATTCAGACGAGTCAGGCGATGAAGAATTTGATCGGCCTCGGGAAGGAGCACGGCTACCTGACCCTTGAGGAGATCAGCCGCACCGTGTCGGCGGCGAACATGAAGTCCGAGGAGATGGACGAGCTCATGACGGCGCTCGAGGACCTCGGAATCGAGGTCGTCGACCGCAAGAAGCCCGCCGCCGCCGCCGCGCCCGAGCGCGGCCGCGAGCGCTTCTCCGAGGATTGGGGTGGCTCGTCGGATATCTCCAACTCGATCCGCATGTATCTGTCGGAAATGGGCCGCGTGCCCCTGCTCAACCGCGAAGAAGAGGTAACTCTCGCACGGAACGTGCGAGAGCGCGAAAAGGAATTGCGCATGCTCGTCCTCGAGTCGCCCGTCACGATGCGCGAGATCCGTTCCTGGGAGACCTTGATCGAAGCTCAGGAGATGACCCCGAAGGAGCTCATGCCCCGCGGCCGCAAGACGAACGCGGAATTGTCCGGCATGCGCCGCAAGATGAAGTCAGTCGCGCAGTTCATCACCAAGGCCGAAAAACAGATGGCCGCTTTGCGAGTGAAGCTGCTCCCGGTCAAGCTCAAGCCCCAGCGCCGGATCAAACTCCAGAAAAAGATCGAGCAGATCAATAAGCTCGTGATCGCGCGGATCCTCAATCTCAACCTCAACCAGGACAAGATCAAGCGCCTGACCAACAAGATCAAGAACCTCGCGGGCAAGATCGAGGAGTGCCGCGACGAGATGGAGCGCTACCAGCGCCGCTACGGCTGCTCCTATGATGAGCTCAAGACCTACTTCGCCCAGCTCAAGAAGGGCAAGATGCGCCCCGAGGCGTTCCGCGCGAAGACCGGCTACGCCCCGACGGCCGTCGAGGCCGCGATGGAGAACATGGAGGTGGTCGTCGACCGCATCGCCCGCATCCAGAACACGCTGCCCATCCCCATCGACCGCTTCCTCGAGCTCAACGACAAGATCATCCGCCTCGAGGACACCATCCTCGAGGACAAGCTCAAGCTGATCAAGGCGAACCTTCGCCTCGTCGTCTCGATCGCCAAGAAGCACGTCAACTCGAACCTTGAATTGTCAGATCTTATTCAGGAAGGCGGCCTCGGGTTGATGAAAGCCGTGGAGAAGTTCGAGTACAAGCGCGGCTTCAAGTTCTCGACCTACGCGACGTGGTGGATCCGCCAGTCGATCAACCGCGCGATCGCCGACCAGGCACGCACGATCCGCATCCCCGTCCACATGAAGGAGCTGATCAGCAAGCTCACCAAGGTGACGCGCCGCTACCGGCAGGAGTTCGGCCGCGAGCCTTCTCTTGAGGAGTACACGCGTTCTCTGCACATCTCGATGGACAAGGTGAAGAACGTCCTCAAGATCATGCAGGAGCCGGTCTCCCTCGCCACGCCGATCGGCGAGGATGAGGACAGCTACCTCGAGGATTTCATCGAGGACAAGACGACGGCCGCGCCGTCCAACACGGCGTCGAGCTTCCTGCGCAAGACCGAGATCGAGAAGGTCCTGGCGTCGCTGACCGATCGCGAGGCGAAGATCATCAAGCTGCGCTTCGGCATCGACTCCGGCTACCCGCGCACGCTCGAGGAAGTGGGCCGCATCTTCCGCGTCACGCGCGAGCGCGTCCGTCAGATCGAGGCCAAGGCCATCCGCAAGCTGCGCCATCCGTCGCGCAGCAAGGGCCTGCGGGACTATCTCGACTAGCTGATATGCGCCGCCGATCGAAGCGCCATCCCGTTCTGGAGACCGCCGTCTTCGCGGCGGCCCTCCTGCTGTCGGCGTTCATCGCCCGCGAGCTCTGGCAGCGCCGCTCCGCGGCGCCGGAGCCGGTGGTGGTGGAGGCCCCCGTCAGACGGGCGGCCCCGCTCAACATCACCTATGCGCCGATGCCGGCCTCCGCTCGCCGCACCGAGCAGGCCGTGACGGGCGTGGCTCCCATCAAGCTCACGCGCGTGGAGCGCCGCAAGCCCAAGGCCGAAGCCGTTCCCGCCCCTCGGTAGCTATTTCGGCGTGACGGCGCGCGCGACGGCTTCGCGCAGGCCGGCGGGGGTGAAGGGCTTCTGAAAGAAGCCGGCGACCTGAGGCATGGCCTCGAACAGCGGCCGCATGTCGCCCTTGGCCGTGACGATGAGGATCGGGATCTTCCCCGCGCGCGGGTGATCTTTCAAGGCTGCCGCCACGCCGAAGCCGTCGAGGATCGGCATCATCACGTCGAGCAGGATCAGGTCCGGGAGCGCCGCGGACGGGTCCTCCGGGGAGACGCCGAGCTTGACCAGGGCTTCCTGCCCGTTGCACGCCGAGGTGGCCGTGTGCCCGACCTTCTCGAGGACGGTGCTCATGAGCAGGACGAGGGAGGGCTCGTCGTCCACGATCAGCAGCTTGGCCATCTCAGCGATGCGGGCGCAGGACGTCGCGCAGATATTCGGCGGCGAGATCCTTCGCGCCAAGGCCGATCGCGATCGCGACGGCGAGTCCGATCGAGCCGACGAAGATCTGGATCGTCGGGATCAGGATCTGGGGGCGCACCCCGATCTGCTCGAGGGCGATGATGCCCGCGGCGCCTATCGCGACCGACTGCGCGGCGACCGCGACGGCGGCGCCGCCGCGGATGGAGTTGGCGGCGGCCGCGTTGCGCAGGATGTGCGCGACCAGGCGGCCGAACAGCAGGCCTCCGAAGAGGATCAGCACGGCGGCGATCATGGAGGGGAGTACCCCCACGAAGCGCTCGAGCATCTCGGAGACGACCGGCATGTTCATGGCGTTGGCCGCGGACACGATGAAGAGAAAGAGGATGAACCAGTGCGCGACCCAGGCGACGGCGAACGTAGGCGATTTCCCGAGGCCGAGGCGTGAGAGCACCTCGTTGATCCCGACGCGGCTGGTGTGGTCGTCCATGCGAAGCTTGCCCAGCGAGACCTCGATCAAGGTCCGCACTCCCCGGGCGAGGAACATCCCGACCAGCAATAAGAGGAGGGCTGCCGCGAGCGTGGGGATTGCTCCGGCGAAGCGCTCATAGGCGCCCAGAAACGGCTCGATGAACAACCGAACGAGATTCTGTGCCATGAGCCGATTCTAGCATGTTCGCCATATTGGGAACGTGAGCCCGTCTTGTGACCGAATTTGCGTTGACAGGCTTTGGGTCGTCCGCTATACTGGGCCATCAGGCCATGAACGTTGAATTCCGAAGTGCCGAGGCAAGGAATTCGCGGACCGGGACTCGCGCGGCGTTCGCCGCACTTTTCCTGTCCGTGTGTTTTCGCGCCGTCTGCGCGCAGGCCGTCTCGATCACCTCCACCGACGGCAAGGTCCTCTTCCTCAAGGCGGGCTCCTACACCTGGGCCCAGGTGTCCACCGGCCAGGTGCTCGCGCCCGGCGACCAGCTCAAGACCACGAGCGGCTCGCGCGCGACTGTGACGTTCGACGACGACTCCCGGATCGAGCTGAATCCCGGCTCGGCATTCACGCTCAAGGAAGCCACGCCCCAGGCCAGCGGCATGGAGCTTAAGCTCGGCTCGCTGAAGGCCTGGATCTCCAAGAGCCTCAACCGCCGCTTCCAGGTCCGTACCCCGACCGCGGTGTGCTCCGTGCGCGGAACCGAATTCGGCGTGGATGTCGGCGAGTCCGGCGACACGCGCGTGCAGATGTTCGGCGGCCTGCTCGCGGTCGCGGACAAGGCCGGCAACGAGGTGCTCGTCAAGGACCAGGAGAGCATCAGCGTGACGAGCGAAGGGCTCGGCCGCGTGTCGGACGGTGCCTCCCGGGAGGAGAGCAGGGGCGGAGAGGCGAGCCAGATCGCCAAGCGTGAGGTCGGCCTGCAGATGAGCAAGGAGGAGGTCCAGGCGGCGGCCGCCGAGGAAAGCAAGCTTTCCGAGTTCCAGCAAGGCAAGGTCCTCATCGATGTCAACGGCAACCGCGTGCGCATCGAGGAGTACATCGTGCGTCCCGCCGCCAACCAATTCAAGCTCGTGGTGCTCAACGAGCGCGCGGACCGCTTCGACTACTTCTTCTATCATGGCACCTTCAACCAGGC
>CAZIBN010000071.1:0-4051 GCA_964537395.1 uncultured Elusimicrobia bacterium | reverse complement strand
TGCGCGCCGCCGAACTGCACCTACAACGAGATCGGGGAAGGGATATTCCACGATGTCGTCTACGCCGCCAACGGCGACGGGAGCATCTGGGAGAAATACGACAGCTACGTGATCAACGATGTGGGTAAAATCGCGAAAACCGCTGATTTCGCCGCCTCTGGATTTGGCGGCCAGTCGTTCAAGCAGACCTTGCTCGGCTGGAACTTCCAGACCATCGTGACCGCGTCCGAGTTCAACGGACGTAAGATCGACCTTGTCGTGGAGCCCAAGATTTTCATCCAATCAGGACTGATTCCGTAATCGTTCACTCGTGCGAAAACCCCTCTTCTGCGCCGTCGTACTGCTCGCCGCCGCCCTGCCCGCTTCCGCGGTCGAGTGGACGCCCGTGCTCAACGCCTCCATGTCGGGAGGCCAGTACTTCTTCCAGGGCCAACGCAGCAGCCTCGGCGGCAACGCGGCGGTGACCGCGGCGGGCCTGGTCAAGCTCAACGAGCGCTGGAGCGTGCTGCCGATGTACAACGTTTCCTATCGAGGGACCAAGGGCGTGGACGACGGCGTCGCCGCCGGAACGCTGTTCCAGCAGCAGATGGACCACGCGACGACCGTGATGGGGATTCGCAGGCTCGATAATTCGACCTGGCGCGTGAAGCCATCCGCCGGCTATAAGCGGGAGTTCCTCAAGGAAACGCGCAACGAAGATTGGGGTAAGGGCCTGTTCGACTACGAGAAGATCTCGGCCGGCGTCGAGCTCGAGAACGTTTATAAGGAGCCATTCTCCGTGCGCATGGGGCTCGATGTGTTCCGTGTGCGTTTCCCGAACTACGAATCGCTTGAATCGCGCTCCGGCGTGGATCCGTTTGGAAGCCCGCTCGGCCGCGAGCTCGCCTCCAAGCATACGCTCGACACCTACAACTGGCAGGCCTCGGTCTCCGGCAACCGCCCTTGGCCCTTTACGGATCCCAAAATCGTGCTGTCGGGCTCCTACTCATTCCTTTATAAGGACTTCCTGGACCAGCGCATCGTGCAGGTCTCGGGGCAGTTCGCGGACATCCCGCGCCGTGATTTCATGCAGTCCCTGGGTGGCTCGGTCTCGCGTCCCATCCCGGTGCATGTATTCAGATCCGACGGGCGCCTCGATCTGAACATGGGCCTGAACCTTGTCTTGAACCTCTCGAACCAGAACACCTTTGACGCGACCTTCGCCAGGTACTTCGGCGACTCGTACAGCTATTGGACCCTCGGCGCCGGGCCGGGCGCGACGCTGTCCTGGGGGGACAAGAAGGCTCCGACCTGGGCCTCGACGTCCTTCCGCTGGACGCGTCAGAACTATCTTGGCCGGCTCGTCCAGGATGCGGTCGGCGTGTATGAGTCGGCCAAGCAGCAGCACGACCGCTATGCGTTCTCGGTGGCGTACGGCTACCCGATCGCGCCCAAGCTCACCATGACCTTCCGCACGAACATCCTCTGGGCGGCGTCGAACCATAAGTACCAAAAAAATTATTCGTATACGTACCGCGCGATGAGCTATCTGCTCGGCGTCGCTTACGAGTTTTAGGAGACCTCACATGGACGGAATCGTTCTGGATGGGATGGGCGAGAAGGAGTACCTGTGGCTTGAGAAGGGCCTCAAGAAGATGGGCTTCTTTTCCAAGCTCTCGCTCAAGGACCTCGCCGGCGTGCTTCCCTACATGGCCCTCGTGCGCTTCGACAAGGGCTCGGTCGTCTGCTCCGAGGGCGATCCCGGGGACGGCTTCTATCTGATCTACGAAGGCGGCGTGTCGGTGACGAAGAAAGGCTGGGACAAGCCCGTCGCGGCCCTGAAGCCGGGGGAGTTCTTCGGCGAGATGTCCCTGCTGTTCCGTCAGCCCCGCACCGCGACCGTGCACACGACCAAGCCCTCGCGCCTGTTCGCCCTGCACGCCCAGGATTTCAACCGCATGCTGAAGAAGAACCCGGTCGTCGCCCGCACCTTGCGCGGCGTCGCCGAGGCACGACGCAAGGAACTCGCCCAGTCATAATCGCGTGCTGATCGGCTTGGGGCTTGGCCTCGCTGCGGTGCTGCCGTTGGCGTTCCATTCAAGCGTCGTCGCCGTCTTCACGCTTCCAAAGTTTGTCCTGCTGGCCTTCGCCGTTCTGACGGGCATGCTCGGCGTGCTGGTTGCCGCGCTTGCGGGACGGCCGACGGTGCGCCGGACCCCGTTGGACCCGGCGCTCCTGGTGTGTGCGGCCGCGTTAGCGGTCGCGACCGTCGCCTCTCATGATCGGGCCCTGAGCCTGTACGGCATGTACAACTACTATGCCTATGGCGTCTGGGCGCTGGCGCTCTGCGCCGCTGTCTACTATCTCGCCGCCTGGGTCGATAAGGAGGAAAGCGCGCGGTTGCTGCTGGACCTTTGTTTGGGGGCCGGGGCGCTGTCCGGAGCCTGCGCTTCGGCTCAGATCGTCGGCTTTGAGCTCGTGCCCGGGGTCGCCTCGCTTCTGTCGGGCGGCCGGGCGACCTCGACGATGGGCAGCCCGGTCTCGCTGGGCGCAGTCCTGGCTTTGCTCGTTCCAGTCGCTCTTCACCGAGCCTTGGAGAAACGCGCGAGGGCCTTCGGCTCCATTGCTCTCGTCGTCCTGGCCGCCGGCCTCGTCGCCTCGGGCGCTCGAGGCGCCTGGGTCGGCGCGGCGCTCGGCGCTGTCGTCTATTTGGCCTGGACCGGCCGTTTGAGCGGGCTGCGCCGCAACCGCAGACACGCCTTGGCGGCCATCGCGGCCGTGCTCCTCGCCGGCGGTCTTCTGAGCGTGCGCTATGCCCAACGGCAGGCGCCGGCCGAGTCGGCTCGAACTGACATCTGGCGTACCGCCTGGGCGGTGTTTCTGGATTCGCCATGGCTGGGTGGGGGGCCGGATACCTTTGAGCTCGGCTTTCGCCGCCTGAAGACCGTCGAGCTGATCCGGAAATCCGGAAGCATCCTTGAGTACCAGGCGCATGCTCATAACGACTTCCTTGAGGTCTTGGCCACCACGGGTTTGATCGGGATGGGGGCCTATCTGCTCCTTCTTTTTTCGTTGGTCAGGGCCGCAGCGAAACCTTTATCTGAGCCGGCGCGCCGGCCTCTGGCCGCCGCGCTCTGCGCGGGCCTGTTGGCGTTGTTCGTCAACATGAAATTCAATCCGGTGCCGTTGGAGTCGATGACTCTGGCGGCGTTGTTCGTCGGGCTGCTCTTGCGGACGCCCCAGGAGGATGGCGGCGCGTCGCGAGCCTGGCCGCGCATCGCTCTCGCGGGGCTGCTGGTCGCCGCGGCCTCGGCCTCGGCCGCCGTCGCCGTCCGTCTGATGTCGGCCGACCGCCTGATCAAGACGGCGCAGATTCAGTTAGCTTCCGGGCGGGCTCCCAGCGCTTTGCGCAGCTTCCAGGGCGCGTTGCGGCTTAATCCCTGCGAGATAAATTATCACATGGGCTTCGTGAACTTCCTGAGCCAGCAAGCCGCGGCGTCGCGTGATTTGGCCGTCCAAAGGCAGCTGTTGCAGATGGCCGCGGAGTCGGGCGAGCGGGCGGTCGCATGCCATCCCAAATTAAGCCTATCGCACTACACTCTCGGCGTGGCGGCTCTGATGCAGGCGCGCACCGGGCTCGGCGATCGGCTGGCGGTCGCTGAACGGGAGCTGGACGCGGCTCTCGAGCTCGATCCTCTTCTGGCGACTCTTCTGCAGATCAGGCTGGATGCCTATTTGCTGCGGGGTGACGCGCCTGCTGCGGCGGAGATGAGGAGACGCCTGGAGGCTCTGAAATCCGGTATGAAAAGTGACTGAGTTGTCATTGACTTCGTCGATTTAGCCTGTTAGACTTCACAAAGTAGGTTGTCTTACATACGTTGCATTACATCAACATCTGTGGCACACTGGAAGCCTTGCCGAGGGGCTGCCAGCCTGTGGTTCTCGTTTTGGAACCCTCGGCTGGCATTTTTTTTTATATGAACCGCACCAAATTTATCCATCAACACACGCTTGAAGCACGGGAGACCATCATGAAGCGCGGCAATGTCAAAACCATCCTCTTCGCGAGCGC
>CAZIBN010000070.1:0-17656 GCA_964537395.1 uncultured Elusimicrobia bacterium | reverse complement strand
TCTACTCCCCTTACGGAAGACAGTATAGCATACATGACCTATTTTGTCAAGTATCCGAATCAACTCACGTAAGATGTGACCGAAGAAAGGCTCGTCAACTCATTTAAGCTGTTACTGGACTATCCACGTGGATAGTCGACTTTGAGGCACGGGAAGCGAGCGACTTCTGAATCGAACTCAACGGACGACTTCAGCAAGCGCGCCTTCAAGGCGCGGATGCTTGAATGTGTAGCCGGCGCCCACGGCGGCGGCGGGCACGATCTTCAGGCTTCCGAGGAGCAACGATGACATCTCACCCAGCATCAGCTTCAGCACGGCGGCGGGAACCGGGAAGGGCGTCGGGCGGCGCAATACTTTTCCGAGAGCGGCGGTGAACTCCGCGTTCGTGGCGAGCTCGGGACCGACGGCATTCACGGGGCCGTGAAGACGCTCATTGGTGATCGAGCTCAAAATCAGACCGGTCACATCGTCGAGGTGCACCCACGGGAAATGCTGGCGGCCGTCGCCGAGGCGTCCGCCGAGCGCCAGCTTAAAGGGGATGAGCATGCGCGACAGTGCCCCGCCGTCACGGCCAAGCACCACGCCGATGCGCAGGAGCACGACGCGCAGCCCGAGCTTTTCGGCTTCGCGCGCCTCTTTTTCCCAGCGCGCGCACAGGTCGGAAAGAAATCCCGGCCCCGCGGCGTCGGTCTCGGCCTGAAGACGCTCGCCGGCCTGCGCGTACCAGCCGACGGCAGAGGCGTTGACGAGGACCGGAGGCTTCTTCTCGATGCGGCCCAGGGCTTCGACGAGCGCGCGCGTCGGTGTCAGACGGCTGTGCAGCAGCCGCCCCCGTCGGGCGGCGGTCCAGGGACCGTCGGCCACGCCTTCGCCGCACAGGTTGACGACCGCATCGGCGCCGTCGAGTTCGCTTTCCCAGCCGCCGGCGTCGGCGACGAGCCAGGCGCGGGTGCGTACTCCGGGAACGCTGCTCGGTGCGCCGTTGCGGCTGAGCACGACGACGTCATGGCCGGCGTTGATCAGCGTGCGCGAGAGATCCCGTCCGATCCACCCATTTCCGCCGGCAATCACGATCTTCATGGAGCCTCCCTTCGGTTTGAAAAGTGCTGCGACCGCGGATTCGCGGTAAGCGAAGATCGCGTCGAGACGGCGCTCGATCTCGCCCGCGGCGAGCTCGCCGAAGGGCTGGAACGGAAGCTCGTAGCGGACCTCGTCGGTGATGAGCGTGCCGCCGTCCTTGTCTTCGAATCGATGCGTGTGGTGCCAGAGCTTGTACGGCCCTTTAAGCTGCGTGTCCACGAAGCTGTTGGGCGCGTCGTAGGATTCGATCAAGGTCCGCCAATACTGCGGGAAGCCCAGCGGGCTGACGCGGTAGTCGAAGATCGCGCCCGCGCGCATCTCGAGCGGCTGCGGCGTCAGGACATGGAAGCCGAGCCACGGCGGCGTCAGCTTGGCGAGGTTCGCCGGGTTCTGAAAAAATGCGAAGACCTCCGCCCGGGGGCGGGGAAGCCATTGGGTGCTGCGCCGGGTTCTTATGCTCATCTCTCCAATACGTGTCGGGCAGGCCGCGATTATTACATGAATCCGCGCGACGGGCGCCCGGTGACGGTCGTGAGCACGAGCTTATCCGTATTGAAACCCTTCGAGCGGGCGCGGCTTAAAATCTGATCGTAGAGGGCTGGATCCAGGACGGGTTTTCGGCTGATCACCCACAGCTGGTCACGCTTCGGGGAGCCGACGAGGGCCCATTGGTAGTCCGGGTCGAGATCGACGATCCAATAATCAGCCTTAAAGAACAGAAAGAATTTAACCTTGAAAAAAGGCTCCGGTCCGGCGGCGGGCGTCGCCTTGCCGAAGTAGGGCTTGTAGGTGTCGCCCTTCCAGCAGGTGTTGGCGAGATCAAAGCCCCCGCGGTCGTTGAGGCGGTAATGCACGATCGTGTCCGTGCAGCCCTTCTGCGCGAAGTTGGGGATGTGCGCGATCTCGTGCCAGGCGCCCATGTAGCGCGGAAGATCTAATTCAGCCGCAGTCGCCGGAGCCCCAGCGAACAGGGCCGATAGGAGGACCGTGAAGGTGAGCGCTTTCATCGGGCCTTCCCCGAGGCTCCGAAGACCTCGAGCGCGCGGATGCGGGCCTCCTTGTGGTCCACGATGCGGGCGGGATAGGTTTTGCCGATCGTGACCTTGGCCTTGTCGAGGATGTCGGCGGAGGCCTCCCAGGGTTGATGCAGCCAACGGTCGGGCAAAGCCGCGAGCTCGGGAACCCAGCGGCGGGTGTACTCGCCGGTCGCGTCGAAGCGTTTGCCCTGCTCGACGGGATTGAAGATCCGAAAAAACGGCGCGGCGTCGGCGCCGCAGCCCGCGGCCCACTGCCAGCCAAGCGTGTTGCTGGCGAGGTCGGCGTCCACGAGCGTGTCCCAGAACCAACGCGCGCCCTCGCGCCAGTCGATGAGGAGGTCTTTCGTGAGGAAGGACGCGACGACCATGCGCACGCGGTTGTGCATGAAGCCGGTGGCCCACAGCTCGCGCATGCCCGCGTCGACGAGGGGGTAGCCGGTGAGCCCTTTCTTCCAGGCCGCGAGGCCCTTAGCGTCGCGGCGCCAGCGGAAGGAGGCGAAGCGCGCATCGAGCGGGGAGTCTGGCGTCGCCGGGTTGTGGAAGAGGACATGGCGTCCGAAGTCCCGCCAGCCGAGCTCGCCCAGAAATCCGCCCTTGGCCGCGGGATCGCCGCCGAGGGCCTCGCGCCAGACGCGGCGGACGGAAAGCTCTCCGAAGTGTAGGCGGGGGGAGAGCCGCGAGCCGCCGCCGCTCGCGGGGAAGTTCCGGTCGGCCGCGTAGCCGCGGATCGGCCCGGCCAGGAAGGCCTCGAAGTCGCGCCGCGCGCCGGCCTCTCCGGGCACGAAAGAATCTTTCAGGCCCGTGGCCCAGGCGACCTTGGGCAGAAGCCCGAGCTCGTCGAGCGGCACGGACTTGGGCAGCTTCGCGGGAAGCTTCAAGGGGCCGGCCTCGCCGCGCGGAGCGGCGGGCTCGGCCTCGGCCCCGCAACGATTCCAATAGGGAGTGAAGACGCGGTAGGGCCCGCCGTTCAAGGTGCGGATCGCGTCTGGCGCGAAGAGCACGTTGCCCTCGTGGTCCTGCGCGCGTATGCCGGCCGCGTCGAGGGCGAGCTGCACGGCTTTCTCTTGGCGAATAGCCGCGGGCTCGTAGCGTCGGTTCCAGGCGACGGCGCCGGCGCCGCATTCGCGCGCGGCCGTGGCGAGGGCCTGCGCGGCGGGGCCCCGTTTGATGATCAGGCGCGAGCCGCGTTTGCGGAGGTCGCGATCGAGGCTTGCCAGCGAATGATGCAGCCACCAGCGCGAGGCGGCGCCCGGAGCCCAATCGCCGTCTTCCTCGGGCGACCAAACATAGACCGGGACGACCAGGCCGGCGGCGGCCGCCTCGATCAAAGCGGGGTTGTCCGCCAGGCGCAGATCACGACCAAGCCAGACGAGCGTTGTTTCCATCCCTGATACGTGTCGGATGGTCCTGAATTCTTACATCACAGGCTACTGTTTCGGCCGCTCCATGCGAGCGGTGTCATAGCCCAGAGCCTGTAGCTTCGTCAATAGATTTTTTTCGACCTCCGCCGGCAAGGTCTTCTCGCGCGCCAATATCCAGAGATACTTACGCTTGGGGTGACCGACCGCCGCCCAGCGGTATTGGTCATCGAGCTCGATGATCCAGTAGGGCGCCTTGAAAGGCCTGAAGAACGAAACCTCGTAGCGCGAGCCCGACGGGTCCACGCTCCAGGCCTTGGCGCTCGACGTGCGCGCGGCCCCCTGCGGACCGTCCTTACGGCAGGTGTTGAGCACGCTCACCGTCCCGTCCTTCTGCAGAGTGTACTCGGCGGTGACGCCGTCGCAGCCTTTCTCGAAGCGATTGGGCAGGCGCGCGATCTCGTACCACTTGCCCATGTACTTCTCCGCCTCCACGCGCGGCATCGGCTGGGAATCGAATGGGGCGTGGGAGCAGGCGGCCAGAAGCAGCGCCATCAGGGGAAGCGTTCTCATATGAATCATTCTACCTTTCCGCGCGGCGAGCCAGCTCACGCGCCATGCCCGCGAAGATCACCGCGTGCACCGGCACCAGGGCATACCAATAGAACAACCCGGACAGCCCGAGCGGCTCGAAGACCGCCGTCTGAGTCAGGCGAGAGCCGCCGTCGCTCCCCACGATCTCGAACTCAAGCCACGCCCTCCCCGGCAGGCGCATCTCCGACTGCAGGCGCAGCCTTCGCCCCGGCTCGAGCACCGCCACGCGCCAGAAATCAAGCGCGTCGCCCACGCGCAGGCCCCGGCCCGCCGGCCTCCCTCGCCGGATCCCCACGCCCCCGGCGAACTGGTCTAAAATGCCGCGAATGACCCATAGCCCGTGATAGGGCCAGCCGTTCGCTCCGCCAATAGAGGAGACCTCTTCAAACAAGCGGCCCGGCGTCGCGCTCGAATTCTCCGACCTCGCGTCCACCAGCCTCGCCGACGCGCCGGGAAACTTCCGCAGGCGGCCATTCGATGAAAGAGCATCGAACCACCGGCTCTCCGCGTACTCGCGATCCTCGTTGATCATCGCGCGCGTGATCGCCTCGGCCAGGCCGCGCGGCCGCACCGCGAAATCCCGGAGCGCCTTGTCGTCGCGCACGACGGTCTCGTGGCGCAGGCTTGTAAACAGGCGCCGGCCGATCCGGGCGTAGATCGGGGTCACGAACGCGAGCCACAGGCTCGAGAGCCACGGCGTCAGCAGCGCCACCGGAATCATCATCCGCTTCAGGCCGCGCTGGCTCGCGTACTCGCGCATGATCTGCTCGTAGGAGACGCGATCCTTGCCCCCGATCTCGTACACGGCGCTGACGACCGGCGTCTTGTCCAGCGCGGCGATCAGGTAGGCGAGCAAATCCTCTATGGCGATCGGCTGAGCCTGAACGCGCACCCAGGACGGCGTCGTCATGACCGGCAGCCGCTCCACCAGCGCCCGCACCATCTCATAGGAGATGCTTCCGGAGCCGATGACGATCGACGCCCGAAACTCGATCACGGCCGCTCCCGATTCGGCCAAAATTCTGCCGACCTCCTGCCGGCTCTCGAGATGGGGGGACAGCTCTCCCTCACCGAGCCCTCCGAGATAGATGATGCGGCTGACTCCCGCCGCCCTGGCCGCCGCGGCGAAGTTTCGGGCCGCGGCGCGATCCTCCTCCATGAAATCCTGCTGGGAGCCCATGGAGTGGACCAGATAATAGGCCGTCTCCACGCCAGCCATCGCCGCGGCGAGAGAGGCCGGGTTGAGCAGGTCTCCCCCGAACACCTCGGTGCGCGGGCCGACGCGCGGCTTGAGGATCTCCGGCCTCCGTGCCAGGCAGCGGACGTGATCGCCGCGTTTCTCAAGCAACGGCAGCAGGCGTCCCCCGACGTAGCCCGTAGCACCCGTGAGAAGTATCATTGGGCGGGCTGGGGGAACTTGCGCAGGCGCGAGGTATCGTAGCCCCACTCCTTGACCAGGGCCACCAGGCGGTCGTACTCCGCGTCCGGAATCGAGGGCGTACGCGCCATGATCCACACATAGTCGCGCTTGCTGCGCGCGATGATGGTCACCGAGTAGGAATCGTCAAGATAGGAGATCAGGTATTCCGCCTTGAATGGCCACAGGAAGCGCATGCCCCAGGTCGAGTTGTCCGTGCGGTCGACGATGAAGCCTTTGGGCGTGTAGCGCTTCGCCTTGCCGTCGAAGGCGCCTTCGCGAAAGGTATAGGTCGTCGCGATCGTGCCGTCGGAATTCAAAGCGTAGGACTCGACCGCGTCGTAGGCGTTCTTCTCGATCGAGACCGGGATCGCCGCGATCACGCGCCACGGGCCCATGAAGCGCGCGAGGTCCACCTTGCGCGCCAGGGGAAGCGGCCGGTGGATGGGCGCGCCCGCGCAGGAGCAAAGCGTCAGCGCCAAAAGGCACGCCCATCCGGCCCCGGAGAGGTCCCTCATAGGCGGCGCTTATCGAGCGCGGCCTGGTAGCGGTCCGCGTGCTCCTTCTCGACCGTCGTCAGGTGAGCGAAGCGGCGACGCGCCTGCTCGAGCATGGCCGTGAACGTCGCGTCGTGCTCGGCGGACTCCGCCGCCTGCTCGCGGAATTCGGCCGCGGCGGACGCGTCGGCCTCCGCCTTAGCTTCTTTCTCAAAGCCGGGGTACATCACCGTGTGCTCGTAGCGCTCTCCGGCGATCGCCGCTTCGAGCACCTTCTCAACCGTCATGTCCTTGGCGGGATAAAGGAGGGCGAGGTGCGCGTGGGCATGGCCCGTCTCCGATTCGGCGGTGTCCTCGAACAGCTTGGCGACTTCCTCATCGCCCAACTGCCGCGCGATCTTTGCGAAGTACAGGTATTTCCGGTTGGCCATGGATTCACCGGCGAACGCCGCCTCGAGGTTCTTCTTGGTCTGGCCGAGATTCAATTTGGTGGTCATTATTTTCTCCCTAATATTGGTTTATACGAATCTTCTCGAATATACGTGCCGGGGAGGCCGCCATTATTACATCAAAGCCGGCGTTTGACCGCGCGGATGCCCGAGCCCAGCACGGGGATCTTCTCGAAGAGGTTCGCGCCCGAGTCCCAGTAGTCCTGATGGTAGACGACGCGGCCTTCCTTGTCGAAGCGCAGATGCGACATGCCGATGGACTCCTGGGTCGTGCCTTTGTGGAACTTCTTGAAGCGGATGCCCATGCGCCAGCGCACGTACACGCCGGAGGAGGAGGTGAGGACCTCCTCGATTTCGACCTTGCAGGACTCGACGTTGCGGGCGGTCTCGATGAGGTAGTGCTCGAGCGTGTCCACGCCTTTGATGGATTTGAGCGTGTCGTTGAAGCGGACCTCGGGCGCGTAGACGGAGCGGATGTCTTTCTTGATGAGGTCCTCGCGCAGGTCGCCGAAGAACGCGCGGAACTTTTCCACCGCCGCCTTCTCGGCGGCGGAGCCGGACGCGGGTGAACCGGCGGCCGCCGCTTCAGTCGCCTTGAGCGACTCGGCGTGCCACGCCATGGGATCGATGGGGGCGGGGCGGCTCGCGCAGGCCGACAGCGCAACGGCGAATAGAACGCTTAAACGTTTCATCGGGCCTCCGGAACCGGCAGACGGCGGTTGTTGGGGCGCGTCAGGACGAGCTGAAGGTCGCCCAAGGTGCGCGTCGAGAACCCCGCTTCGCAGTAGGAGAAGTAGTAGTCCCAGGTGCGCAGGAAGACGTCGTCAAAGCCCAGCGTCTTGACCTTGTCCTTGTTGGCGAGCAGCGCCTCGCGCCACAGACGCAAAGTCGGCGCGTAATGCGCACCGATGTTCTCCACGCTTTCGACCATCAGGCTCGTGTTCGCGGTCAGAGCCGAGCACATCGCGGTCAGCGAGGGGAGGAGGGCTCCCGGGAAAATATGCTTCTGGATCCAGTCGCAGCCGCCGCGGTAGGCGTCGTAGCGCTGGTCGGGGATGGTGATGCCCTGGATCACGACGACGCCGTGAGGCTTGAGCAGGCGGTCGCAGGTGGCGAAGAAGGTGCCCAGGAACTCGTGGCCGACGGCCTCGATCATTTCGATCGACACGATGCTGTCGTAGGAGCCCTCGGCCTTTCGATAGTCGCGCAGGACGACTTCGACGCGGTCGGAGAAGCCCTCGCGCTCGAGGCGCGCTTTGACGAACTCGAACTGACGCTGGGAGATCGTCATCGTTGTGACCTTGGCGCCGCGCTTGGCCGCTTCGATGGCGCAGGTGCCCCAGCCGGAGCCGATCTCGAGCACATGATCGCCTTGTCGCACCCCGGCTTTGTCGAGGATCATGTTGACCTTGCGGCGCTGTGCCGACTCAAGGGTGTCGCCGGCCTCGAACTTGGCGCAGGAGTACATCAAGGTCGGGTCGAGGAAGAGCTTGAAGAACTCGTTGCCGAGGTCGTAGTGCGCGTAGATGTTGCGCCGGCTGCCCGACTCGGTGTTGCGGTTCATCAAGTGGCGCAGGCGGTTTCGCACCTTGCCCCAGGCGGCCCAGCGTCCGTTCTCGACGGCCATGGCCTCGCCGTTCTCGATGAAGAGTCTGACCAAGGCGGTGAGGTCGTCGGTCTCGAAATCGCCGTGCTGATAGGCCTCGCCGAAGCCGACATCTCCCCAGAGCAGGACGCGGCGGAAGAACGAAGCGCGCTTGACGCGCAAGCTGGCGCGAACGGGTGACGCGGCGTCGCCGAAGACGCGCGTCGAGCCGTCGGGCAAGGTCATCGTCAAACGGCCGTGCTGGATGCGATCGAGCGAGGCCATGACGGCGGCGGCGCCCGTCTTTTCAAGCAGCCCGGATTCGGCGGGAGCGTCGGCAGTGAGTTCCATAATCAAGCCTCCACGGAATTAAGTTCAAAATGACGAGCGACGGTGAGAGCGGACTGCACGGCGTCTTCGTGAAAACCGTAGCCGTGATACGAGCCGGCAAACCAGGTGTCGCGCACGCCGCTCAAGGAAGGCAGCTCGGCCTGGGAGCGGAGCGCGGAGAACCCGTACGCGGGATGTTTGTAGTTCAGGTCGCGCAGGATGGTGCCGGGGCGCGGTTCGCGGCGCGGATTGAGCGTGACGAGGTAGCGCCGTGACGACTGAAGGCCCTGAAGGCGATTCATATCGTAAGTCACGGACACGCCCGAGGTTCCGTCCTCGCCCGGCTCGCGCTTGTAGTTCCACGCGGCCCACGCGCGACGGTTCGGGGGCATGAAGGACTCGTCGGTGTGAAGGACTGTGCGGTTGTCGAGATAATGCCAGGCGCCGAGCACGCGTTTCTCGGCGTCGCTGGGATCGGCGAGGAGGGCCAGCGCCTCATCGGCGTGGCAGGCGACGACCGCACGGTCGAAGCGCTCGGGCTCGCGCCCGTGGGCGCGGACCGACACGCCGCCGCCGGGAAGGCGGCGCAGGGATTCCACGCCTGCGCCCCGCTCCACGCGGCCAGGGAAGCGCGCGAGGAAGGCTTTGACATAGGAATGGCTGCCGCCGACGACGGTCTGCCAGCGCGGCCGGTCGGAGAGGGACAGGAGGCCGTGGTTTTTGAAGAAGCGGACGAAGGTGCGCGCCGGGAATCCCATCATTTCGGCTAAACCCGTGGACCAGATCGCGCCGCCCATCGGGGCCGCATAGTGGTCGACGAACGCCCGCGAGAACTCGCGAGCGCGCAGGTAGTCGCCGAGGGTCACCGCATCGAGCGCGCCGGCGTCGAGATCGGCCGCGGCGATGCGGCAGAAGCGCCGGATCTCATTCAGAAAGGACCAGAAGGAAGGCGACAGAAGGTTCCCGCGCTGGGCGAACAGGCCCGACAAGGTCGTGCCCGCGTACTGCAGGCCGCTGCCCTCATCGTGATAGCCGAAGGACATCTCGCTCCACCGCCATTTCACGCCGAGCTCGTCCAGGAAGCGGTGGAGCCCGGGATACGTCTTTTCGTTCAGCACGATGAAACCGGTGTCGACCGGGGTTCCCGCGTCTGGGCCGTCCGAAACGACGACGGTGTGGGTGTGGCCGCCGACGCGCGCGTCCTTTTCAAACAGCGTGACCGACCAGCCGGCCTTGGACAGCTCCCAGGCGGAGACGATGCCCGCGACGCCGCCTCCGATCACCGCCACCGTGCCTTTCATGATTTCCTCCCTTCGGCGAATTTTGCGACCGCAAACGACAACGGAAGCGCCACGAACCACAGCGCCGACAGAGCCATCCATCCCACCGGAGCGGGTAGAGCCATCTCGGCCGCACCCAAGCTCACGCCCGCGGTGAAGCTGAACGGGCTTGAGATCGCGCCGAGCATAGCGCACAGCCAGGGGCGGCGCTCAAGCCAGCCGAGCGAGGCGTCAAAGGTCGCCGCGAGCAATATCCAAAGCGCCACGATCCAGGCGGGGGCCAGCCACGCGGCCGGCGCGCCGCGATAGGCGTACAGCCCCGCGCCCTGGGCGATGCTCTCGAGTATGAGGCCGAACAGGCCGACAGCGATGAGGCGCCGGGCCTCGCGCTTGGCGTCGGGGCTGAAGTAGAGATGCGCCGCGCACAGCGCCGCGACGGCCAGCGGGCCGAGCCAGAACAGCCCGCGTCCCGCGCCCATGACGCAGGCGAGCCAGCCGACCTGAAAGCCGATGTAATTCAGCACGCCCTTCAAGAAGCCTCCACGGCGCGTTTCTTCGGATGGTCGATGACGGGAACGCCCTTGAGCCACAGCTTGAGCGCCTGCCAGTGAATCCCGCCAACGACGAATAGGGTCATGAACGGCCAGCGTAGGAGTGCCGAGGCGAGCGAGGTTCCGGTAATCTCGACGCGCGACATCGTCATGGTCGCGTCAAAGAGCTTTTGGCCGCGCTCGAGGTTCTCCATGTGCACCGTGAGGCGCGCGTCGGGCGCGCGCAGCGCCCAGACATACTCCTGCTCCATCTTCATGAACGGCGAGACATGCAGGAGCTTGGGCGCGCGCCAGCTCAGCGCTTCTCCGGGAGTGAGGCTCGCTTTCCGGTCGAGGACATAGCAGTGACGCTCGAGCCAGGGCGTGTTGCTGACCTCGGCCACGACGGCCTCGAGCGCGCCGGATTGGTCGAAGCAGTAGTAGAAGCTCACGGGATTAAAGCACCAGCCGTAATAGGCGAGGTGGGTGAGCAGGCGTATCGCGCCTTCGGGGCGGCGGCCGGTCTTCTCTAAAACGAGGTCGCGTACGCACTGATCAAGCGGCACAGCGGGATCGCCGAGGTGGTCCTCGCGGCGGTAGCGCGCGACCGCGCGTCGCGACGCGCTCCACAGCCAACGCCCGGAAAATACCGTGTCGACCTCCGCGAGATCGAGATACACCATGAACATCGTGTAATCGAACTCGTGGGGGACCGGGCTCAGGCGCCGATGGCGGACCTTGCCCTCGTAGAGAGCGCTAAGCATCGCGCCTCTGGAACAGATAATGCGCCACGCGCCATTCGCTGCCGCCCGCGTAGCCGAACAGCTCGGCGCAGGCCATGTAGAAGATGCGCCAGCGCGTCAGGCGCAGGGCGGCGTCGGCGCCGTAGGTCGCGCGCAGGAGCTCCAGCGCACGGACGCGATTCTTGTCGAGGTTGGCGAGCCAGTCATTCGAGGTCTTCTCGTAGTGCCGGCCGTCCACGACCCACATCTTCTCCTGCTGGAGGTGGTCCTGGAAATCGAGCAGGAGGCTCTCCGACGGCATGATCCCGCCCGAGAAGAAATGGCGCGCCATCCAATCGTCCTCGCCCTCGTCGGCGAATGGATAGGCGAGCGTCTTGTGGCAGAAGATGTGCACGAAGAGCTTGCCGCCGGGCTTAAGCCACCCGGCGACGCGGCGCATCAGCTCAGGGTAGTTGCGCATATGCTCGAACATCTCGACCGACACGACGCGGTCGAAAGTTTGATCGATCGCGAAGACATTCATGTCGCGCGTGAGCACCGTCACATTGCTCAGGCCGCGGCGGGCCGCCTCGGCCAGGATGTGCTCGCGCTGGGGTGCTGAGTTGGACACCGCGGTGATGCGGGACTTCGGGTAGCGCTCCGCCATCCACAGCGTTAAAGATCCCCAGCCGCAGCCGAGCTCAAGAATATCTTGTCCATCGGCGAGCTCCGCGCGCTCAGCCGTCAGCGCCAGCATCGCGTCCTCAGCCTGAGCCAAGGTCTCGCGTCCGGTCTCGTACAGGCACGAGGAGTATTTCATGCGCGGCCCGAGCGCCAGACGCATGAACTCGGCCGGTACCTCATAATGCTGCTCGTTGGCCATCTGCGGCACGGGTGCCACCGGACCGCTCATGATCGAGGCGCGCAGAGCCGCCATGCGCGCGCCGACATCGCGCGATTCCGTGGCGAGGCGCACGCCGCACAGGTGGCGGATGCCCGCGCGCGTCAGCGCGTCCGGGACGAAGCCCGTCTCAAGCAGGGAAATGGCGGTTTTCATGAGGCCCTCCGGGGGAACCAGGGAATGAACATCGAGGTCTCGCGCTGATAGCGGCGGTAATCCTCGCCCCGAGAGCGCAGCGCCTGCTCCTCGGTCGTGGGGATCCCGGTCACGCGCAGAAGAAAATAAAGCATCAAGGCGGGGGAGAGCCAGACCTGCCAGTCGGCGGGGGCCATCAACGCATAGGAAAGCCAGTGCGTCCACTCGAAGAAATAATTGGGGTGCCGGGAATATCCCCACAGTCCCTCGCGGCAGGTCCTCCCTTTATTGGCCGGGTTGGCGCGAAACCGCGCCAAGGTCGTGTCGGCCGCGCGTTCTCCCGCGACGCCGATGAGCCAAAGAGCCGCGCCGGCGGCGTCGAGGAGACCGAGCTCCCCGGAACGGGCCGCCAGCGCGGCGAAGGGAAGGGCCAGAAGTGCTGCCAACGCGCCCTGGGCCTGGAAGAACCAGAAGAAGTTCCGATCGGCGTTGGCGCCCCACGACGCGCGAAGGGCCGCGTAACGGCCGTCCTCGCCTTTGCCTCGCACCCGGTCGATATAAAGATGCCAGGCCAGCCGCACGGACCACAGCGCGCCCATCGCGCCGACGAGAGCGCGGCGTCCCGGGTCGCCGGGCAGTACCGCCGCGCACAGAAGAGCCAGCGCCCCCAGGCTCGCGGCCCAGCCGACGTCCACGAGGCTCGCGTCCTTGGTCCGGCGCTGGATGGTCCACAGCGCCGCGAAGAAGACGCAGAGACCGAGCCAGCCTGAGATGAGGGTCGTCGTCTGGGTCATGATGTCTTGTGGGCTGTGTCCGCCCAAAGATATGTGGCCGAGGCCCCGTCAATCTTACAGGCGCCCGGCTCCCATGACGGCACGATACATGTCGCGCGCGGCCGCGCACATGGCGGCGGTGTAAAGGGTTGTTCTCGTCGCCGGGGTCAGGACTTCAGGCGGGAGATGAGGCGGCGCTTGACGTCCGCGTCGCCCGGGGCGGGTACGCCCCAGGTTTCTCGGGCCGCCCGGTCGATCCACCGGATCTGCGCGGCGTAACGCCGGCAGAACCAGCAGACGGCCATATGAAGGCGGAGCATGACGCGGCGGGACGGCGAGGCCTCGTTATACGAGTCGTCGCTGACCGCGCGCGCCACATCCGAGCATGACGGGATCCAGCTCATCGTTTCGTCCATTTCTTCTCGAGGCACTCCCGGAGTTTATTGCGAGCCCGGAACATGAGCACCCCAAGATTGGTGGCTGAGACCCCGATAATCTTACAGGCTTCTTCTGTGGACATGTCTTCTACGGTTTTCAGCTGAAAAGCGGATCTTTGCTCGTCGGAGAGGCCTTTGGCGCATTCCTCGAGCCAGGCCTTGAGCTCGCCGTTGACGGCCTCTTCTTCCGGGCCGCGCGGCAGGCTGTTCCAGACGCCCAGGGAGCCGAAGCGTCCCGCGAAGGCCGCCTCCATGTCTTCGGTCGCCTCCTCGCGCTTGTTCTTGCGCCGTCTCTCCGAGCACTTGTTATAGAGAACGCCGAACAGGAACGTTTTGAGCGTCGAGCGTCCTTCAAAGCGGTCGATGGCGGTCAGGAAGTCGGTCAAGGTGTCCTGGACGGCCTCCTCCGCGTCCCGCTCGGAGAGGCCCCAGGAACGGGCGGCCGCCATGAGGGGCGAGGTGAATTCCTCGACCAAGGCCTCTACCGATCCGGGGAGGCGCGCTTTGAGGTCCCGCAGGCGATTCTGGTCGCTCATCGAAGGCGCCATCCTATCATTTAGGCCCTCGCCGGACGATCTAACTCGTATCATAGGGTGTGTTCATCAAGGATTTCCCGTGGCCGGAGGCGGGCTCGGTCATGAAGCTCGCCGGCCCCATCGCTTTGACCCAGATCGGCATGGTCCTGTACGGCACGGTGGACATGCTCTTCGTCGGCCGCCTCGGGCCCGTGGCGATCGCCGCCGTCGGCCTGGGCTCGATGACCTACTTCACCTTCTTCGTCGTGGGCATGGGCGTCGTAATGGGCATCGACAGCCACAGCTCGAAGGCGTTCGGCGCGGGACGCCCCGACCTGTGCGGCCAGCTTCTCGTGCATACATTAGTCCTGGCGCTCGCAGTCGCGCTGCCGATCTTCTTCCTGTTCGGCTTCGCCGGCCCCGCGTACCGTTTCATCGGCGTCGATCCCCGCGCCGCCGAGGGGGCTGTCGGTTATATCAACGTTCTACGATGGGGCGTTTTCCCGGGGCTGTGCTTCGTGGCCTGCCGCCAGTTCCTTCAGTCCATGAGCGTGACGACGCCGTTGCTGACGGCGATCATCGTGGGCAACCTCGTCAACGCAGTGCTCGACTGGTTCCTTGTCTTCGGCAGCTGGGGCGCGCCCGCTCTCGGCGTGCGCGGCTCGGCGTTCGCCACCTTGGCCGCCAACGCGACGATGTTCTCGGTCGTCGCAATCGCATCGTGGAGACGCCTTGATGCGATCGCCTTCAAGTTCCACGGCTGGCACCGTCGCCTGTTCATCGACGTGGCCGCTCTCGGCATCCCCGGCGGCGCGGCCATGGCGGTCGAGGTCGCGGTCTTCTCGCTCGTCACCGCGCTCGTCGGGCGTCTCGGCGCCGAGACCTTGGCCGCGCATCAGCTCACTTTGAACCTCGCGAGCCTCACCTTCATGGTCCCGATGGGCCTCTCCCACGCGGCGGCGACGCGCGTCGGCCAGGCCCTCGGGCGCGGCGATCCGCGCGCGGCGGCGGCCTCGGGGCGGGCGGCGACGATCATGAGCGTGGCGTTCATGGCGGCGACTGGCGTCACCTTCGCTTTAGCGCCGCGATTCATCCTCGGCCTGTTCGGCGCCGACGACACGGTGATCGCGGCCGCCACACCTCTGCTGTACTGCGGCGCCGCGTTCCAGGTCTTCGACGGCGCCCAGGCCGTGCTGACGGGAGCCTTGCGCGGCCTTGGCTCCACGCGCCGGCCGCTCATCATCAACCTCCTCAGCCATTGGCTGATCGGCCTGCCCATCGGCATGACCCTCGGCTTCGGCCTCAAATGGGGCGCCGTGGGCCTCTGGCTCGGCCTCGTCGCGGGCCTCGCCTCCGTCGCGGTCCTGCTGTGGCGCGAGTGGGAGCGGATGGTGCTGGAAACCGGTTCGGTTCCCAATCCGCCCGTATCCGCCTCCGCGCCGGTGTAGACCGTTTGCCTCTCGGCGTCTGACCCTTTCGCCCCGCGCGTCGCGCGCGGGCCCGCGCTATCATGAGCGCATGATCAAACTTCTCGTCGCCGCCCTTCTTCTGTCCTCCGTCATCCCCTGCCGCGCCGCCGAGTCCTGCACTCCTGATTGGCAATGGGTCAGCTCCTCGGCCTTGTCCGTTCCCGCGGCGCGTCTGGCGGATCATCTCGCGCGCCCCGTGCGTCGTGTGACGCCGATGCTTTTAAGCGTCCATTCCGTGTCCTATTGGGTCGGCATCGTCTATCGCGATGATTCTCCCGAGCCCGCCTGCCACGCCACGGGCTCGGTCGCGTTCTATTACATCGGCCTGGAAAACAATCCAGAGCTCGATGTCGTCAAGACGGTGGAGGCTGGCGGCGAGGCCGCGCTCAAGCCCCGCCTGCTCGAGCTGCGCTGGTACGACGCAAAGGACGGCCTGCGCCATTCCTGGGCCGGCTTCGACCTCGCCGATAGCCTGGGCTGGTTCACCGATGAGCGGGGCGAGCGCGGCGGGCCGTGGCCGATCTCGTACGCCGCCCCCATCAACGCGCTGTATTAGCCGCGCGGCGGTCATCTTGGGCGTGGGTCTTGATATCGAACGCATCGCTCTGGCGCGCGCACTACTGGCACTCCCTACCGGCGCGTGTCGGCAGAAGCACTTGTTGGGCGGCTTGGTTTCGCCCGTAGTCGTTCGCAAAAGCACAAATGGGAACGCCTATTTGCACTGTGACCTTTTGAAGCGTATCAATCGCGCCGATGGGTTCCAATCGTCTCCGTTGGTTTCCAACTCGATCGGGAAGCGGTCATTATAAAAGTACGGGGCTAGCACGAGCAAGTGAAGCGTCCCGTCGGGATCAAAAGCCAGCCCCTGGAGCGCGGCGCCATCGGGCTCATCAAGGTGGGCAATCTCCCGGGCCAGCCCGCTGAGGGGGGCGATCACGTAGAGACGCTTACGCTTGAGCTTCGCGCTCCGGACGTCCACCACCTCCTCGTTCGAGTCGCTCGAGACGTAAAGCAGGCCGCGGTGCACCTTGCCGCCCTGGACGCGCAGGATAAGACGTCCCGACACGGCCGCGTCCCTCAGCGGAACGGTCCTGGCGAATGCGAACGTCTTCAAGTCGAATACCTGGAGGTCTTGCGAATTCCAGTTCATTGTATAGAACACGTTGCGCGACGCATCCACCGCGATCCACGGCACACCATGCGGGAGTTTCTCGACCGGCAGCAGATGCTTCTCACCCGTGTATAGCAGCGTCTTCGGATCGAAGATCGCGATGAACGGCTTAGTGCGGTTGTCCTCATCCTCAATCGGCGCGTAAAGTCTGCCGTCAGCGACGTCTATATCGCCGATGTGGCTGAAGCCGTTCTTCTTTCCGGGGTTGTAATGCTCGGCCTGGATGTCCGGCGGAATCGCGAACGAGCGCGTCACTAAGGGACGATACCGCGAATCGGTGCGCTGGAGCCCGTAGCGCCACGAAAAAACGGGCGAGGAGCCGTCGAAGGCCAGGCCCTGACTCCTGAGCGTGCCGGGGATTTTCACGGCCTCGGACGCCGCAAGAACGCCGAACCCGCTTAGACTTGGCGTGCTGAGCGCCAGGGTCGTGCGGGCGTGGTTCACGTACGTCTTGAGCGTACCGTACAGGTCATTCTCAAAAAAGGTCGCCGGTCCGGCTTCCAGCCAAGTATCGGTAATACAAGTTGTCGATGGCTCGACCCTCGAGGCGTGCGCCGCGCAGGAGGCGAGGCATGACCCCGCGACAAGCGCGGTGACTATTATTGCGCGAAGGCAACTGCGGCCAATTGGATGGTTATCGCTCATTTGTATGCCCAACGCAGACGATCTGCTGCCGCGGCTATCCGAAATCCATCCCCATCTGAGGCCGCGGTCAGCAGAATCGAATGGTTATGCGCAAACGGCATCATTCGTAGTGGGTCCAAAGCCGGATGACTTTCACAGTTTTGATTTCCGCTAAAACCTGATACACCAAGCGATGCTGGATGTTGATGCGCCTGGAGTATGCGCCTGCCAGATCTCCAACGAGCTTTTCGAAGGGGGGCGGATTCTGAAATGGGTTCTTCCGGAGCACCGCTAGCAGTTCTTCCGCCTTTGGTTTTAGCCCGGCAGATGAGAGCTTCTTGGCGTCCTTATTGGCCTGCTTGGTATAAACGAGTTGCCAGATCACCAAGAGAGCTTTTTGGACAGCTTTCTGACGGGTGCCTTGAGGCCTGCGCGAATTGACTCACGCATCCCCGGAATCGAGAGCAAATGCAGGGTTTCCTGAATCGAACGCCAATCTTCCTCGGAGATAAGAACAGCGCTCGAGCGCTTCCCAGTAATTTGAACGGGCTCATGGGAGGCAGCCGTTTGATCTAGGAGCTTGTAGAGCTGGGCCCTGGCAGTGCTAGCGGTTAGGGTGGTCATTTTTGGTCTCCCTTAGAAGCGTACCGGAAGTCGTACGCTTTGTCAAGGGCCTCCCAGGTTGGCGCATAACGCCACGCTGTGCCGCGCGCGCTACAGGAACTCCACAAAGTAAGCGCGCGTCGGCACAA
>CAZIBN010000069.1:0-17872 GCA_964537395.1 uncultured Elusimicrobia bacterium | reverse complement strand
CCTGAGCCCATGAAGGCGGCCGCCGACAGAAGCGGGCTAATTTATCCTACCTTGTGCCGCTGGCTCGAGTACAAGACCGCGCGCGGCGAGACCGGAGTCGTTCGCGAATGGCTCGCGGAGAAGCCGCTGATCGCTCAAGGCCCGGCCCTGCCTCCCGGCGGCGGCGCGATCGCCTTCGAGAACGTCTCCTTCCGCTACACGGCCGACGGCAAGGGCGGCGGGATCGAGGGCTTGACGCTGGCGATCAAGCCCGGCGAGACGGTCGCCTTCGTCGGCGAGTCGGGCTCCGGCAAGAGCACCTTGCTCAAGCTTCTCCAGAACCTGTGGACGCCGCAGAGCGGCCGCGTCACCATCGACGGCGTGGACGTCTCGGTGTCCGGCGAGGGCCCCTTGTCGGAAGCCATCGCGAAGGTCCCGCAAGAGACGCGCCTGTTCGACGATTCCCTGCGCTACAACCTGACCTACGGCACCCCGAACGCGACCGATGCGGAGCTCGCTACCGCGATCGCGTCGGCCAAGGCCGACTTCGTCAACGACGCCGCCGCCTTCCCGGCGGGCCTCGACACGCGCGTCGGAGAAGGCGGAGCGACGCTCTCGGGCGGCCAGCGCCAGCGAGTGGCGATCGTGCGCGCGCTCCTCAAGAAGCCCCGGGTCCTCCTGCTCGACGAGGCCACCTCGGCGCTCGACAAGAAGACCGAGCGCGAGATCCAGGAGACGCTCGATAATCTGACCTCGGGCGCCTCGGGGAAAAAGCCGACGACGCTCGTGGTCGCGCACAACCTGACGACGATCTCGAGCGCCGACCGCATCGTTGTCTTGGCCTCCGGACGGATCGTCGAGATCGGCTCGCACGTCGAGCTTCTGGCGAAGGGCGGCGTGTACGCCCGGCTGTGGCAGTCCCAGTCCGCCGCCCGCTAAGAATGTAGGGGGTTCCTTACCCGCGTTTCGCCCGTTGGATGATATCTACGCCGAGGAGCACGCGGTACACTCCTGAAGGTGAAGGCGAAAAGCTCGGCGCCGCGGATATTCATTGTCGAGGACGAGGCGCTCATCGCCTGCGCGCTTGAAGGTCAGGTTTGCGCGCTCGGCTACGAAGTGTCCGGCGTCGCCGCCGACGCCGAGACGGCTTTCAAGGCGATGACGGGCGATCCTCCCGATGTGCTGCTCACGGACATCAATCTGGGGCCGGGCGCCAACGGCATCAGCCTGGCCGCGCGCTGCCGGGAGCGCCTGGGAGTCGGGGTGGTCTTTCTGACCGGCTACGACGACTCCGAGACGTTCGCCAGCGTCGCGAAGGTCCAGTCCTACAGCTTCATTCTGAAGCCGTATTCTGAGCGCGATCTCCGGGTTTCTCTCGAGATCGCCCTGTACCGGCGCTCCGTGGAGGCGGAGCTGCTGAGCTATCGACAGAATCTCGAGGGCCTGGTCGGGACGCGCACCTCGGAGCTGCAGGAGAGCAATCGCCGCCTGGAAGAAGCGCTGGCTCAGGTCAAGCGGCTCTCGGGCCTCATCTCCATCTGCATGTACTGCCACCGTATGCGCGACGAGCGCCAGGTCTGGCTGAAGCTTGAGGAGTATATCTCCGCTCACAGCGACGCGGATTTCTCCCACGGCCTTTGCCCGGACTGCTACAGGGTCAAGATCTTAAAGTGACGCGCATATCAATGGGCACACAATGATCTGGGGATAATGCGATGCCCTTTGGAATGCCAAACTTCACCTTCGCCAACATCATGGGAAACCTTTTGTTTTCCGGGATAGGTTATGCCGCCCACTCGTACGGCAAGAGCATGGGCAACATAAGGGTGCGGATGCAGGGCATGGTCCTGATGGGGTACTCGTATGTGGTCACCGACACGCTGTGGCTGTACGCGATCGGCTTCGCCCTGACCGGCTGGATCTGGTTCACTCGAAAGGATTAGGGCGCTGCTTCTCTCGCCCCGCCTGTGGGGAATGGCCTACAGAAGATAGGGCGGGTGTCCTCTTTCCAAAGGCGATTGCACCTGCTAATCTCGAGGGATGGCCACGGGCAACGCAACGACAGCATGATCGACAAATCAGAGGCTACCGCCAAGGCCTTCTCCGGCTTCCTCACTGAGTCTTTCGGCTTATTCGGTCTCTTCATCCTGATCGCGTGGTTCACTTTTCCGAGCACGCAGAAGCCGGTCGCCTCCGGGGAAGGGGGCGCGGCATCCACCCCGGCTGAGCTCACGCCCGAGCAGCTGTTAAAGAAGGAGCGCGCCGAGAAGATCAAGGCGGCCCTCGAGATGGCCAAGAAGCTGAAGGATGTGAAGAAGGACGCGATGGAAGTGAAGGACAAGCCCAACGCGCAGTCCGAGGCGAACGAGAAGGCCTTCTCGGAGATGGAACAGCCGGCCCCGTAGCGCGCGTCAGCCGGCGGGAAGAAGCTTGTTGATCGACTCGATGAGCTTTGGGTAGCGTATCGGCTTATGGAGAAAGCCGACGATGTTCGGATCCTGGCGCATCAAGGCCTCGTCGAGGGTCTCCCACATGGCGGTCATGATGATGATCGGCACCCGAACCGACATCTCGGTGAGCTTGCCGCAGAATTGCGGGCCGTTCATTCTCGGCATCATCATGTCGAGCGCGATGAAGTCGGGCTTGAACTGCTGCATGATTGCGAGGGCGCTGACTCCGTCGGGGGCGCAGGCGACCTCGAAGCCGCCCATGGTCATGGTGAAGCTGAAAATCTCGCGAAGGCCCTCGTCGTCATCGACGATGAGAGCGCGTCTCTTCACGGCGGGCTTTCCGTCTGCGGGCGCTGGTTCCATTATCCAGACAGTGTATCCAGCCGGCGGAAATAAGCAAGCACAGGCAGGCTTATCCTGCTGTAGGACATGCCCTACACGACAGAGCCTGTCCCCTATACCGAAACCGTCCCTCGACCACTAGTGCCGCGGGTCCTGTTAGCCTATCCTTTGGCCAGAAAGAGAGGACAGCGCGAATGAATGCGACCTTGGAGCTGGACGCCGAATCGATGCGGGCCGAAGAGCTGAGCATGGGAACCTTGATCCGTGAGCTGACGATCAAGAAGCGGCCGGCGTGGCTGCTGACGCGCATGATGAGCGCTCTTGAAACGGAGAGGCAGAAGCGGGGTCTGGGCTGGTCGCGTCCCTGGAATAAGATCGGGCTGAATGTTTTCCGGACCCACAAGGTCATGCCCGCGCAGGACGCCGCCTATCTCGGCGATGTCGCCGCGTTCCTGATGTCATTCATGCCGGGACTTCCCGCCGCCTCCGGAGCGTTCGCCCGGGAGCTGATGGCGGATCCCGGATTGATGGCCTTCGTTTTTTATCACAATCATCATGACGCCTCCGGAGAGCATGAAGGCATGACGATCTCCCTGGGGCGCAAGTGCGCCTCCGACCCGGGCAAGCGCGACCGCCTCGACATCATCCTCGAGGATCGGCGCGAGCACGGCGCCGTGGACGGCGCCGTTGACCGCCTGAGAATTTACGCCTGCCCCTGGTCGGAATACGGGATTAGCCGCACCCCTCAGCTTTACACCGAGACCGCCGGAGCCAGCCTGAATACGGATCTGCGGCAATCCTTCTATCGGAGGCAGGTCGAGGCCTACCGTTTTTGGCGCGAGGAGCCTCAGCGCCAGTGGAGCCATTGGAGCACCGATTACATCGACTACTTCGGTCCGCGCTCCTTCATTCCGCTTCGCTCCAGCTTTACCTGAGGCGGCATGCGCGCCCTGGTCGCGCGGGTCAGCAAGGCGCTGTATGATCGCGTCTATCGCGATCCCTGGCTGCTGCTGGTATTCCGCGTTGTAAAGCAGGAGCACATCGAAAGCCAGCAGACGGACTTCATGGTCGGGGCCTTCGGCGGACCCAAGAATTATTCCGGCCGAAGCCCGGCTGACGCGCATCCTCACATCTTCATCGATAAGGAAATGTGGGCGCTGCGCAGGAGGTATCTTCTGGAGGCTTTCGACGAGGCCGGAGTTCCTGAAGAGATGCGCGACCGATGGCTTAAAATCGAAGACGCGTTCAAGCGAGCCATAGTGAAGGGGTCTCCGGCGGACTGCACGGGGCGCTTTTTCACGGATGAGATTATTTCCCATCTAAACCCAGGCCGCAAGCTGTAGGAATCGTCCTACAAGCGGTCCTCCGGCTCTTACGGAGAGATGTCCCGTCCTTTCCTTGTTAGGAAGGCTCCCCTGGTGGCATACTGGCTCCATGAATATTAGATCCCAAAAAGGCTTCACATTACTTGAGCTGATGGTGGTCATCGCCGTGATCGCTCTTCTCGCAGGCATCGCCATTCCGAAATTCGGCGAGGCGATGCGAACCTCGACCGAAGGGCAAAGCCGGGCCAACCTGGGGTCCATTCGCAAGGCGTTGAGCATCTATTTCACCGATATGGACGGGCAGTATCCCGAATCCCTGAGCGATCTCACGGTCAACGCGCGCTACCTCAAGCGCCTTCCCAAGGCGAAGATGCCGGGCTGGCATGCCGATTCGAGCGCTATCACCCTTGGCGCCACCCCGAACGACTTGGGCGGCTGGCTGTACGACGGCACCGGGGGATCGGCGACCCTCGGAATAACGAGGCTGAATTGCACGCATACGGATGTGAAGGGCAGCGTGTGGACCGCATACTGACGCAGGGGAGAATGAGATGAAGGTTGAATCCAAGGACTTGTTCGAAGTGATCACGACGGTCTTCGAGTCGATGGCAAACATGACGCCGGTGCGCGTGCAGACGGCCCCGGATTTTCTGCCGGTCGCGGCGATGGTGGGGCTGACGAGCGAGACGCTTCGCATGGCGGTGATCCTGCGCATGAGCGAGGGCCTGGCCCTGAAGACGGCGGCCGCGATGCTGGGCGAGTCCACTCTCAGCTGGGGCCCCGTCGCCGAGGACGCGGTCGCCGAGATGGCGAACATCATCGCGGGCAACCTCAAGCCGCACATCTCCGCAGGGCTGTCCCTGTCGATGCCGACCGTCGTCCACGGCTCGGACTTCACGCTTCGCACGCCGCGGCTGTCTACGACCCAACTCGAGGTGTTTGAATGTCAGGGAGAGGCGCTGGTCGTGAGCATAGCGCGGGTGGAGTGAGCCCGTCCGGGAAGCCCTCCGGGCTCCTCGGCGCCCTGCTCCTCTGGTCGCGGACCATCGCGGTCCTCGTCTTCGCCTGGTGCGCCGTCTGCGCGGCGGGCCTGGCGGGCTCGGCCGTGGAGGGGGCTCGCGCGGGCGCGGCGGTGGCGGCGCTCGGCGCGGCGGCGCTGTGGCTGCACGCGGCCGGGAACCCCGGCAAGGCCCGGCGCGTCTTCGCGGTCCTCGGCGGGGCCGTTCTCGTTCTGTGCGGCATAGACACCCTGACGGCCCTATTCCTCGCGCGCGAAGAGTCGACCATGCGCCTGCTGTCGCCTGAGGCCGCCACCGCCCTGGGGCCCATCGGCGGGGGGGCCTTCCTGCTGTTCGGCGCTTCGCTGACCCTCATTCCCTGGGCCTTCGGCAACCAGATGGCGCAGTTTCTGACCTTGACCGGGCTCGTGGTGTCGGGGCTGGCTCTGCTGCGCGGCGTCCCCGCCTTCGCCGCGCTGGGAGCGTCGAGCACGCTGACCCACCTGGCCCCGTCGATGGCCATCTCGCTCGTCGGCCTGGGGACGGGGCTTTTCGTCGAGCACCAGCGGCGCGTCCTGCGCTGGCTTGACGACGACCGCGAGCGCCTGCGCAACGAGGTCGCGAAGCAGGCGGCGGAGGAGATGGTTCGCGTCTCCTCCCAGTTCAAGAGCGACTTTCTCGTCAACATGAGCCACGAGTTCCGCACCCCCATGAACGGCATCCTCGGCATGGCGGGGGCCCTCGGCGACACCGACCTCGACGAAAAGCAGCGCGAGTACATGGCGACGATGAAGCAGTCGGCGGATGCCCTCCTGTCCACGCTCACGAGCATCATGTCGTTCTGGGAGGGCCAGTCCGGCAGCATCACCTTCGAGCCCGGCGAGCTCGATGTGCGCGAGGTGGTCGCCGCCGCCGTGCGCGCGGCCGCGCCCGCCGCGCAGAAAAAGGGCCTGGAGATCGCCTATCTCGTCGGGGAGGACTGCCCCAGCGTCGTCAAGGGCGACCGTCAGCTCGTCCTCGGCGTGCTGATGCATCTGCTGTCCAACGCGGTGAAGTTCACCGAGGCGGGCGAGATCACGGTCCATGCGAGCAAGGCCCAGGAGGGGGAGGTCGACGTCTCGCTCAATTTCGCGATCTCGGACTCGGGAATAGGGATCTCAGCCGAGGCGGCGGAGAAGCTGTACCAGCCTTTCTCGCATTCGGCGGGCGTGACCACGCGCAAGCACGGCGGCGTCGGCCTGGGCCTGGCGGTCGCCAAGAAGATGGTGGAGGCGATGGGCGGCACCATCGGCTATCGCACGACCCCGGGCGATGGGACGACCTTCTGGTTCACGATCCTGGTGCCGCGCCTGACCGGCAGCAAACGCGCGGCGACGGGCCTGGAGAACCGGCGCGCTTTGGTCGTCGGTGATCAGTCATCCCGGCAGAACCTGCTCCATCTTCAGCTCGTCTCATACGGTATGTCCTCCGAATCGGCGCCGGGAACGCGCCAGGCCCTGGTCTCGCTCAGCGACGCGGCCAACCGCGGGCGGCCCTTCGGTGTGATGATAATCAACGACGACATCGCCGTCACGGAGCGCGAAGAACTGGTGCGCAAGATGCGCGCCTATCCCTTCCTCGCGCGCACGCGCATCCTGCTCCTCGCTGTGAAGGAGGAGATTCCCGAGGCGGCCAAGTCGGGCCTGGACGCTTTTCTGCGCAAACCGACACGCCCGGACGAGCTCGAGGCGTGCCTGACTTCGATGCTCGCCCCCGCCGCCAAGGCGACCACGCTCCCCCCGGAGGTGCGCGCGCGGGCAAGAGTGCTCATCGCCGAGGACGACAAGGTCAACCAGAAGGTCGCTCTCCTCATCCTCAAAAAGCTGGGCGTGCGGGCGGACGTCGCCCCCGACGGCGTCGAGGCCGTGCGGCGCTACAAGGACGGCCGCTACGACCTCATCCTGATGGACTGCAACATGCCGGAGATGGACGGCTATCAAGCCACCGGCGAGATCCGCCGCCTGGAGGGCGCCGGCACGCGCATCCCGATCATCGCGTTGACCGCCAACGCGCTTAAGAGCGACCGCAAGCGCTGCCTCGACGCGGGCATGGACGCGTATCTCACCAAGCCGGTCAACGCCGATGAGGTCCTGTCCACGCTCAATCGCTGGCTGAACCCCGCCAGCCTCAAGGGCCCGGCGTCCACGGAAGCGTCCCCGGCGGCCCCCGCCGCGGCGGGCCCGGGAAAAACCGTGCGCGCCGCCCCCACGGTCACCGGGGGGGACGGGATCGACGAGGCCGCGCTCGAGGCGCTGCGCGAGATGGGCGGCGAGGACATCGTCAAGGAGGTCGTCCGCTCCTATCTTGACGAGGAGGCCCCGGTCTGCATCCGTCAGATTCAGCTCGCGGTGTTCGGCGGCATGAGCGAGGACCTGCGCAAGGCGGCGCACAAGCTCAAGGGCTCCAGCCGCGCCGTCGGCGCCGCCGGGGTCTCGGACGCCTGCAAGCTCCTCGAGGAGATGGGGGGCAAGTCCCATTTTGGAGAGGCCCCGGAGACCTTCGGACGGCTCTTGAGCCATTATGACCTCTCCTGCCAGGCTCTCAACCGGAGGATCGGTTGAACGAGCTCCTGTCCCAGCTCTCGTTCATCATCGCGTCCTTCGGCGATGCCGGAGCCGTCTTCATCCCGGTCGCGGCAAGCATGGGCATTCTGCTGGTGCTGGGCATCGTCATCTCCCAGCGCGGCTATCAGCGCAGGCGGGACGAGGCGCGCGTCGCTCAGAAGAAGAATTCGGATGCCGAGGCCGGGCGGCGCATCTATGAGAACGAGGGCCTGCGCACCCGCATGGTAGGTCTCGAGCGCGCCATCGAGGAGCTCCGCCAGGCCGCCGTCGCGCGCGCGGCGCTCGACGCGGCCCTGCCGCCGCCTCCGCCCATGACGGCCGCGCCGGCGGCGCCCTCCGGCCCCGTCATCGAGCGGCCCCGGGCGCTCGTGTGCGCCAAGGACGAGACGGTCGCCCGCGTCCTGCAAAGCCTCGTCGCGGCGCGCGGCTTCGATGCGGATCGCTGCCGCGACGGCATCGATGCCGCCGCACTCGCGTCCAAGACGCCGCCGGCCTTGATCCTCTTCGACGCGGAGGCGGGAGGGGGAGAGGCCGCCGTCCTCACGCGCGCGCTGGCCTCCAAGCTCGCCTCGGGCGGGCGCCTCTTCGTCCTCGGGGCGGACGAGGCCCTGGCCAAGGCCGCGCGCGCCGCCGGCGGCGAGGCCCTGCCCGCGCCGATCGACTTCGTGGCCCTCGCCCGTCTCATCCGCGGCGGATCCGCCGCTCAGGGCGTCGCCCGGTGACGACGATATCGCATGCCGCCCGCCTGGGCGAGATCGTGCTCGAGGCGGGGGTCATCGACAAGGCCGGCCTCGACCGCGCCCTCGACCGCTGCGGCCAGACCGGGGAGGACCTTCCCGCGGCGCTCGCGGCGATCGGCATTCTCGGCGACGAGGAGTTTCTGCGCACGATCAGCCTGAAGATCGGCGTGCCCTACATGACCGCGCTCGAAGGCATGCTCGAGGACTCGGGGAAGGCGATCCTCACAGAGGACGAGTGCCGCCAGCTTGGCGCCGTGCCGCTCTCGAAGGTCGACGACATGCTGACGCTGGCGATGGTCGATCCTCTTGACGAGGACTGCCTGGCGGCGGTGCGCGTGAAGTGCCAGCTTCAGCTGCTGCCCGTGCTGACGACCCGCACCACGCTCGACCTGGCCATCGACCGGCTGTTTGGCGTCGCGCCGATCGTGGCCGATCTGCCCGTCGAGGATTTCGTGATGAACATCTCGACCGGCGCGGACGGGCAGGTCGACGACCAAAGCGCCATCACGGCGGTCGACTCCATCATGCGCGAGGGGTACGCCCGCAAGGCGAGCGACATCCACATCGAGTCCGCGAAGGACAAGGTGCGCGTGCGCTATCGCATCGACGGCACCTTGCACGACGCGCACACCCTGCCCAAGGAGGCGGAGTCCTCGATCGTCGCGCGCATCAAGATTCTGTCCAAGCTCGACATCACGGAGACCCGCATTCCTCAGGACGGACGCTTCCGGCAGGAGGTCGACGCCACCTCGGCGTTCGATGTCCGTGTCTCGACCCTGCCCTCGATCTACGGCGAGAAGGTGACGATGCGCCTGCTCATCTCCGGCAAGCTCAAGCGCATCGAGGAGCTCGGCATGGTCGAGGAGCAGATCACGCTTTTTCGCCAGGCCATCCACCAGCCCAACGGCCTCGTGCTCGTCACCGGCCCGACCGGCAGCGGCAAGACCAGCACCCTGTACAGCGCCCTGGCGGAGCTTAACACGCCCGATGTGAACATCGTCACGCTCGAGGACCCGGTCGAGTACCGCCTCGACCGGCTCAATCAGGTCGAGGCCAACCCCAAGGCGGGCATGACCTTCGCCCTCGGCCTGCGCGCGATCCTGCGCCAGGACCCCAACATCGTGCTCGTCGGCGAAATCCGCGACGCCGAAACGGCCGAGATCGCGATCCAGGCTTCCATCACCGGCCATCTCGTCATGAGCTCTCTGCACACGAACGATTCCGTCGCGGCCGTCCACCGCCTGCTCAACATGGGCGTGCCGCCTTACATGCTCGCCGCGTCCCTGCGCATGGTCGTCGCGCAAAGGCTCATGCGGCGCCTGTGCGACTCCTGCCGCAAGCCCAAGGAGCCGTCGCAGGAGATGCGGACCATGCTGGGCTCCCTGATCGGGCCGGGGCCGTACTATGGCGCCGTCGGTTGCGAGGACTGCTTCAAGGCCGGCTACCTGGGGCGCATGCCGATCTTCGAGCTATTCAACCTCGGCCCGAAGGTGCGCGAGGGCGTCATGAGCGGCGCCGGCCTCGACGAGCTGCGCGCGGCGGCCAAGGAAGACAAGATGGAGACGCTGCAGGTCAGCGCGCTGCGCCTGGCGGCGACCGGCGTGACGAGCCTTGAAGAGGTCGTGCGCGTGACGCAGGGAGACGGCTGATGCCTCGCTTTAAGTTCCGCTCGATGGACAAGCGCGGCCAGGCCAACGAGGGCACGGTCAGCGCGCCCAACATGGCCGCCCTGCAGGAGCTGCTCAAGCAGCAGGGCCAGTTCATGATCTCGGCTACGCCCATCTCCGAGCAGACCGCCGCGGCCAAGGCCGCCGCGGCCGCGGCCGCGCCGGCCAAGGCCGAGAAGAAGGTGCGCGCGATGGTGCGCGCCCGCCGGGTCTCCGACGAGGATGTCTGCATCTTCAACGGCCAGCTGTCCTTGATGCTGCGCGCCGCCCTGCCGATTCTCGAGTCCATCTCGACCTTGGTCCTCCAGGAAAAGAACCCGACGATGAAGAAGGCCCTCAATGAGATCGTGGCCTCGATCCAGGGCGGCAGCTCGATGTCCGCGGCCTTCGCCAAGCACCCGGACATCTTCGACGAGGTCTACCTGAGCATGATCGAGGCGGGCGAGTCCTGCGGCACCTTGCCCAAGATGATCGAGCGCATCAGCGAGTACCTCGACTTCAAGGTCTCCGTGCGCGCTCGTATTAAGTCCGCGATGGTCTATCCCGTGATCGTGATGTCGGCCGCCTTCCTGATCGTCGGCGCGCTGATCATCTTCGTTCTGCCGATCTTCGCCGAGGTCTTCGAGCAGTTCGACGCCGAGCTCCCGCCGATCACCCTGTTCCTGCTGGGGCTCTCGTCGAGCCTGCGCGGCTTCTGGTATGTGTGGATCGGCTACGCGTGCGTCGTCTTCTGGCGGGCCCGGTCCTGGGTCAAGGACCCGGATCATCTCCGGGCGATCCACCTGGTCTCGCTGCGCGCGCCGGTGATCGGCCCGGTGGTCAAGTCGATCGTCCTGGCCCGCGTCACGCGCATCATGGGCGAGCTGCTGCGCGGCGGCGTGCCGATCCTGCGCTCCATTGAGCTCGCTCGCGCCTCGGCGGGCAACATCATCATCGCCGAGGTCCTCGAAAAGATGGCGGAGGAGGTGACCGCCGGCAACCCCGTCTATATGAGCCTCGGCGCCAGCGAAGACATCCCTGAGATGGTCTCCCATCTGGTCGCCGGGGCCGAGAAGACGGGCAAGCTTCCCGAGGCGCTGAGCTTCATCTCCGACTTTTATCAGCGCGAGGTCGACACGACCATGCGCTCGCTTTTCGCCGCGATCGAGCCCATCTTCATCGTCTTCCTGGGGCTGGCCATCGGCGGCATCGCGGTCTCCATGCTTCTTCCGATCTTTCAGCTGGGCGGGGCGGCGGGATGAACCGGAATGGGTCCGCCATCCTGGAGGCCCTCATCGCGGCGGGCGTCCTCTCTGTCTGCGCCGCCGCCGTCGCGACGGCCCACGGCATGGCGTACCGGGCCGCGCAGACGGCGGGGCGCGACCTGCAGATCAACTTGCTCGCGCAGGAGCTTCTTGATGAGGCGCGCATGCGCAAGTGGGACCGGACCTCGCCCGTCGGCGGCGGCGCCGGCTCGCAAAGCCCGCTCGGCTTTGACAACTCCGACGGCGAGACCGCGACGGCGAAGGCCGCCTACAACGATGTCGACGACTTCAACGGCTGGATCGAGACGCCGCCGCAGAACCCCGACGGCACGGCCCGCGGCGACCTGGAGGGCTATGTCCGGACCGGGGCGGTGATTTATGTAAAAGACGATCTGTCGCCGTCGCCCGGCGGGCAGCGCAGCGACTACAAAAAGCTGACCGTCTGCGCGCAGTACAAGACTTTGCGCTCCGTATGCCTCGACGCGGTGGTGACCAACCGATGAACAGCAAGGGCTTCCTGCTCCCCGACCTGCTCATCGGCCTCACCATGGGGATCATGGTGAGCTTCACCGCCGTCGTGCTGATCCGCACCATGATCGTCGCGGCGCGCCGCACGGCGGAAAGCGTCACCGCGGTGCGCAGCGTGAATGACGCCATCGACGCGCGCAGGAGCGAGTCGGGGCTGGTGCGCTCTCTGCGGACGGCAAGCGGCGCGACGGCCCTTTCGACCGGCTCAATTTCCCTCACCCTGCCGGCGGAGTCGGCCGTCGCGTTCTCGGTAAGCGCCTCCAAGCTTTACCGGACGAAGCTCACGGTGCCGACCTTGCTGGCATCGGACATACTGTCCATGTCGGCCAGCTACTACACCCTCGTCAACGGCGCGGTGACCGTGTCCACGGCCGCGGAATCGGTGGATTTCGTTTCGCTGGCGCTGGTCGTGCGCGACCGCCGCTCGGCCGGCATGACGCGGCGCGTCTACGCGGGCGGCTGGGTGAGGAACCGGTGAGCACGCTCCTCCGCACACTTCGCTCGCGCCGCGGCGCGTCGACCTCGCTGGCGCTCGTGGTCATTCTCATCTCCGGCATCGCGATGGGCGCCTACACGGCCATGCTGCGCTCCCAGGCCCGCGAGGGCGTCTTCCGCCGCCGCGCGGCGGAGGCGCAGGCCTACGCGGAGACGGGCCTCGAGGACGCGCTCTATCAGGTCATGCAGGATCCGACCTGGCGCGTCGGCTTCACTAATAAGCCGATCGGCACGGGCTACTACACCGTGACGCTCTCCACCGACAAAAATCCCTGGGTCTACTCCCACGGCTACTCCCGCAGCGTGGTCAAGCTCGGCCGCGCCCACCGCACCGTCCGCGCCCAGGCCCTGCTCACCTCCGGCCTCGGCAACTTCGCGGACAAGACCTTCACCGTCAACGGCGTCGTCGACTCCTACGACTCCCTCGTGAATGCGACGCCGACCACCTTCACCTCAAGCTCGACCGTCTGGTCCAACGGCAAGGTGGCCACCTTGATCGGCGCGGTGCGCATCAAGGGTGCCGCGACCTACATCGTGGCACCCGCGCCGGACGCGTCCACGGTCTCGGGCGCCATCAAGATCGGCGCGTCGACCCGGACGATCTCGGTCACCGACGGCACGCCCTACCTGACTGCCAATAACAACGGAAGCATCAATCCCGGCGGCGTGTACAACGCCACGACCATGGTGGTCACCATCGCCACCTCCGGCGCGTCGGCCAGCGCCTCGATGCCGGCGGGGACCTACTACCTCAAGGGCCTCTATGTCTACGGCGACCTCAAGATCAACTGCAGCAACGCCGACACCATCATCTATCTCGCCGGGACCATGCATGTGGGGGCCTCAAAAGGCCGCATCTTCCCCGGCACCGGCTGCAACTACCCCAAGTTCATCGTGTTCTACGGCCAGGGGGGCAACCGCTGGACCTTGTCTTCGACCAACGCGGCCTTGACGAAGGCCGTGATCTCGGCGCCCAACGACGAGGTCGTGCTCGACCAGGGCTTCTACGGGAAGATCCTGGCCAGCACGGTGACCGTAAGCGCCAACGGCAAGCTTCACACGGATCTGCAGCTCTTCGACCAGACGGTGCTCAGCGGCACACGCTGGGTGGCGGGCACCTGGTCGTCGGACTGGAAGAAATGAAAGGGAGGAGTGAACATGAAAATGCTGGTAATCGACGACTCGACGACGATGCGCCTCATCATCTCCAAGACGCTCAAGGAGATGGGGCACGAGGTGGCTCAGGCGCCGGACGGAAAGCAGGGCCTGTCCGCCGCGCTGGGCCTTGAGGGGCTGGGCATGATCTTCGTGGACTGGAACATGCCCGAGATGAACGGTTATGAATTCGTCGTCGCCGCGCGCGCCGACGCGAAGCTCAAAGGCGTGCCGATCGTCATGGTGACGACGGAGAACGAGGCGGAGAATGTGCAGAAGGCCCTGACCGCCGGCGCCAATGAGTTCATCATGAAGCCGTTCACCAAGGACGCGATACAAGGGAAGCTGGCGTTGCTGGGAGTCGCCTGAGGTCAACATGAGAGTCGACGAAGCAGGATTTGCGAAGCTTGCGAAGTACATGCATGACTGGACGGGGGTGGCGTTGGCACCGGAGAAGGTGTACCTGGCGGAGTTCCGCCTGGCCGCCATCGCCGGGGAGATCGGCGCGGAGTCCCTTGAGGAGCTGTGCAACCGGCTGGCGAAGCCGGACGCCGCGCCTTTGCGGGAGAAGGTCGTCGAGGCGATGACCACGCATGAGACGCTGTTCTTCCGGGACGCGGCGCTGTTCGGCCGCTTCATCATGGCGCTGACCGCGCCGGACGCGCCGGCCCGGCGCCTGAAGCGGCTGAGAATCTGGAGCGCGGCCTGCTCCACGGGGCAGGAGCCGTACTCCGTCGCGATCGCGCTGCTCGAGGCGCTGCCGGACGCGGATCTATGGGATATCCGCATCACCGCCCTGGACATCGCGCAGGAGACCCTTGAGACCGCCAAGAGCGGCCATTACGGGGTTCTGCAGGTCAACCGGGGCCTGCCAACCGCGCTGCTGCTCAAGCACTTCGAGCGCGACGGAATGGGCTGGAAGGTGTCGGACCGGGTCCGGCGCCTGGTGAGCTTTGAACGAGGGAACCTGATGACCGACACAGCGACCGGAGGCCCGTTCGACGCGGTGCTGTGCCGGAATGTGATGATCTACTTCGACGCGCCGACCTGCGAGGCGATACTCCGCCGCCTGCGCTCGTCGCTGATCTCCAACGGGCTTTTGTTTCTTGGAGGCAGCGAAAATCTTCTCGGCAAGGAGCGCGGCTTCGCCACGCTCGAGGACGGCACCGTCGGGATTTACCGGGCGAAATGACTATGAGCGAACTTAACACGACGCCCGGGGCCGACCGCAAGCTCCGCGTGCTTATCGTCGACGATTCCATCGTGGTGCGGCGCATCCTGCGCTCGGTGTTCGACGATAGCCCGGACATGGAGGTCGTCGGCTACGCCCCGAACGGCAAGCTGGCGCTCGCGCGCATACCACAGGTGAACCCCGATGTGCTCACTTTAGATGTAGAGATGCCCGACATGGACGGCTTTGAGACCTTGAAGCGCCTGCGCGTCGACTATCCGCGCCTGCCCGTCATCATGTTCAGCACCTTGACCTCGCGCGGCGCGACGGCGACCCTCGAGGCGCTGACGCTCGGCGCATCGGACTATGTCGCCAAGCCCTCGAATGTGGGCAGCGTCACCGAAGGGCTTGTCCGTCTGCGAGATGAGCTTTTGCCCAAGATCCGGCAGATCTGCAACAGCGTGCCGCGCGCCGCGTCCCCCGAGGCCCGGCCGCGCCCCTTCGTGGCCCGGCGCAGCAGCGTCATCGTGCCCGCGCGCCCTCAGGGCGCGGAGCCCGCGGTGGTGCAGGTGGTCGCGATCGGCTGCTCGACCGGCGGCCCGAACGCGCTCAACGCCATCTTCGCCGATCTTCCCAAGGATTTTCCCGTGCCGATCCTGATCACCCAGCACATGCCCAAGCTGTTCACCCAGCTCCTGGCCGAGCGCCTGGACGCGATCAGCCCGCTCTCCGTCGTCGAGGCCAAGCCTGACCTGGCCCTGGCGCCGGGCAAGGTGTTCATCGCGCCGGGCGAGAAGCATCTCATCGTGCGCGAGCTCAACGGATCGACCTTGACCGTGATCGATGAGTCTCCAGCGGAGAACTACTGCCGTCCGTCCGTGGACCCGATGCTGAGGTCCCTGAGCGCCCGGTACGGCCGGGGCGTGCTGGCCGTGATCCTTACCGGGATGGGGCAGGACGGCTTCGCGGGGTGCGAGGTGGTGCGCGCCGCGGGCGGGCAGGTTCTGGCGCAGGACGAGGCGACCAGCGTGGTCTGGGGCATGCCCGGCGTCGTCGCCGAGGCGGGGCTGGCCGACGCGATCCTTCCCTTGGGCCGCGTCGCCCATGAGATCATGAAGCGCGTCGCGAGGAGGTCCTGATGGGTCTCGCGAAGATCGCGGGCCGGGGATTGATGGCGTTGCGGGCCGCCGCCGCGGCGCGCGCGGCCGCGCGCGAAACCGATCCCGCCCGCCGTCAGCGCGCCCTCGCGCATCTCGCGGCTCTGCTGGCCTCCGGCGGGGGCGCGGCGGCGAAGATCGCCCAGATCATGGCCGCGACCGATCCCGCCAAGCGCCTGGCCGTCGAGAAGGCTTTGCCGGCGCTGGAGCCCCGGGAGGTGCGCGCCGCCCTGAGCGCCGCCTACGGCGAAGGGTGGACGGCGCTGTTTCCGGTGCTCGCGGAGAAGGGCTTGCCGGCCTCGCTCGGGGAGGTCCATTTCGCCGAGCATTCGGACGGAACCGCTCTCGCCTTGAAGATTCGTTATCCCGGCATCGCGGAGGATGTCGAAGCCGAGCTGGCGCTGTTCGCTTTGGCTCCCGCCGCGGGCCCGGTCAAAAAATGGGGCTTCGACCTGGACGGCTATCGCCGTGAGCTCGGTGAAGCGCTGATGGCGGAGCTCGATTACGAGCGCGAGGCGACGGCGCAGGAAAACTATCGCCGGCTCGTGCCGCCGGAAGCTTTCGCCGTCGTCCCGGCCATCCGTCGTCCGCTGTGCCGTCCGGGCGTGCTCGCCCAGTCGCGCGAGGACGGAATTTCCTTCGAGCAGGCGCTCAACCTGAACGAGGAGGACCGGCAAAAGCTTGGGCTGGCGCTGCTGCGCCACTTCCTGGCGATGCTCGGGCGCCACGGCCTGGTCCACGCCGATCTTCATCCGGGCAACATGGCGTTCCGGCGAGAGGAGCGGGGCTGGGTTCCGGTCCTCTACGACTTCGGCTGCGTCCTCGAGCTGACGCCCCGGGAGCGCCTGGCCCTCCTGCGCCTGATCATCAGCGCGCGCGAGCGCGAGGCGGTGACGGCGGCGGCCTGCCTCTGCGCGCTCGGCTACGACGCGCCAAAGCTCGTCGATCTACGCGACAAGCTTCCGGCGATCACGACGGCCCTGCTCGAGCCGTTCCTGAGCGATGAGCCTTTCGATCTCACCGTCTGGGATCCGGCGGTGCGCGTCGAGGAGGCCGCGGGCGAGCTGCGTTGGTGGCTGCGGGCCGCGGCGCCGCCCCGGCACATCCTGCTCGTGCGCGCCGTGCACGGCCTCGTGTCGATCCTCCGTTCGCTCGACTCGCGCCTGCGCTGGAGGGACATTCTCGAGGAAGCCTGCGGCGGGGAGTTCGCCGCCGCCCGCGCCCTGGCTCTGCCGGACATCGAGGGCGCCTCGTTTTCCGCGCTTGCCCGAACCTTGCGCGTGCGCATCGAGCGTGAAAATGCCGAGCCGCTCGATCTGTCCTTTCCCGCGCGCTCCGCGGGAGACCTGTGCGGCCTGATGGGCGCGGAGCTGTGCGAAGCGGCGCGTCAGGAAGGCGTGGATCTCGCCGCGGCGGAACGGCGGGCGCGGGCCGAGGGATTTCCGTCGGGGCGGTTGTTCGAGATGCGGCGGGCCGGGCGGCGTTATGAGGTATGGCTGGAGTAGTCTCGTGCTAACATTAAGGAGAAGCTATGCGTGAATTCAAGATATTAGTCGTTGAGGACGAGGTGCTGATCGCCGAGGATCTGCGCAATCTGCTGAGCGCCAAGGGCCACACCGTCGTCGGTTGCGCGACGGACGCGGAGGAGGCGCTCGCCCTGGCCGCCGCGAATCCTCCCGACCTCGTGCTCATGGACATCAACCTGCGCGGCTCCTGCGACGGCATCGAGACGGCGCGCCGCCTGCGCGAGTTCTCCGACTCGGCCCTGGTCTTTCTCACGGCCTATACTGAGGAGAAGATCCTCGAGCGGGCGCGCGGCCTGGCGCCCGAAGGCTACCTCATCAAGCCCTTCAACCACCGCGAGCTGCTCGTCACGGCGGAGATGGCCGTCGCCAACCGCCGCCTCGAGATCTCGGCGCGCCGCGCGGCGGCGCGCCTGGAGGCCGCGGTCGCGGCCTCCCCCGACCTCATCGTGCGCCTGAGCCCGGACGGCCGCCTGCTCGAAGCCCCGGATAAGG
>CAZIBN010000068.1:0-18129 GCA_964537395.1 uncultured Elusimicrobia bacterium | reverse complement strand
CCTCGTGACGGGAGAGTTCGACCCGACCTCGCAGAAAGCGGTGTGGCCGTCGACGGGCAACTACTGCCGCGGCGGGGCGTTCGACAGCGTGCTCCTGGGCTGCACGGCGGTGGCGATCTTACCTGAGGGCATGAGCAAGGAGCGCTTCGCGTGGCTCAAGTCCATCGGGGCCGAGGTCATCGCGACTCCCGGAACGGAATCCAACGTCAAGGAGATTTACGATAAATGCTGGGAGATCAAGAAGACGCGCAAGGACTGCATGATCTTCAACCAGTTCGAGGAGTTCGGCAACCCGACGTGGCACTATCATGTGACCGGCGGCGCCATCGACGAGGTCTTCCAGAAGGTCAAGGGCAAGAACGGGCGCCTCGCGGGCTATGTGTCGGCCACCGGCTCGGCCGGGACGATCGCCGCCGGAGATTATCTGCGCACGAAGTTCCCCTCGGTGCGCGTAGCCGCCTCCGAGGCCCTGCAGTGCCCGACGCTCCTGCAGAACGGCTTCGGCGAGCACCGCATCGAGGGCATCGGCGACAAGCACATCCCCTGGGTGCACAACGTGCGCAACACCGACATGGTCGTCGCCATCGACGACGAGGACTGCATGCGCCTGCTGCGCCTGTTCAACGATCCCGTGGGCCGCAAGCACCTGATCGCGGAAGGCGTGGACAAGGCCGCCGTCGAGCAATTGGGCCTGCTCGGCATCTCCGGCATCTCGAACATGCTGTCGGCCGTCAAGATGGCCAAGTACTACGAGCTCGGCAAAGAGGACATCATCTTCACCATCTTCACCGACTCCGTCGACCTGTATTGCTCGCGCCTCGTCGAATTGGAAGAGGCGCACGGCAAGTACACCCCCATCCAGGCGGCCATGGACATGGACCGCCGCATGCGCGGGGCGGCCACCGACAACATGCGCGAGCTGAACTACCGCGACCGCAAGGCGCTGCACAACCTCAAGTACTTCACCTGGGTCGAGCAGCAGGGCCGGACGTCCGACGAATTGCGCCGCCTGTGGGATCCCGAGTTCTGGACGGAGACCTTCGCCCAGTCCGCCGCCTGGGACAAGCTCATCGGCGAGTTCAACGCGAGAACCGGTCTCGTCTAAATGAAATTCAAGCTCAACGGCGTCGAGAAAGAATACAAAGGCGCGCCCGAAGGCTCGCTCCTGCGCTGGCTGCGCGACGAGGAAGGCATCATCTCCGCCAAGGACGGCTGCTCGCCCCAGGCCTCCTGCGGCTGCTGCACCGTCGAGCTTGGCGGGAAGGCCGTGCTGTCGTGCGTGACCGCGATGAAGCTGGTCGCGGGGAAGGACGTCGTCACCACCGAAGGCATGGGCAAGCCCGCCCAGGACGCCTTCGCCGAGGCCTTCGCCAACAACGGCGGCGCACAGTGCGGGTTCTGCATTCCCGGCATCGTGATGCGGGCCTGGAACCTGGTGAAGAAGACGCCGGAGCCCTCGACCGACGACATCGAACGTGGGCTCAGCCAACATCTTTGCCGTTGCACCGGCTACAAAAAGATCGTGGCCTCGATCCAGGATGCGGCGACGGCTTTGCGCACCGGCAAGCCGTCGACGCCCCCCGCCGGAGCGGGTCCCGTTGGAACGCGTCTTCCCAAGTACGATATCAAGGACGCGGTGCTCGGACGGCGGCCGTACGTCGCCGACATGACCGTGCCCGGCATGCTCCATGCCGCGATGCGGCTCTCCGATCATCCCCGCGCGAAGGTCCTCAAGATCGACACGGCCGCCGCCTTGGCTTTGCCGGGCGTGACGAATATTTTTCTCGCGGGCGACATCCCCGGACGGCGCCTGCAGGGTTCCATCATCCAGGACTGGCCCGTGATGGTCGCGTCCGGCGAGACGACGGGCTATGTGGGCGATGTGCTGGCGCTCGTCGTCGCCGACACGCGCGCCAAAGCCCAGGAGGCCGCTCGCGCGGTCAAGGTCGAGTACGAGGTCCTCACGCCGATCATCGATGTGCCCTCGGCGTTGGCGCCGGGCGCTCCCAAACTCCAGCCCAAAGGCAACGTATTGAGTGTCTCCAAGGCCAAGAAGGGCGACGCGACGAAGGCATTGTCTGAGTGCGACTTCGTGCATGAGGCCGTTTATCAGACGCAGTGGATCGAGCACGCGTACATGGAGCCCGAGGCCGCGCTGGCCTTGCCTGAAGGCGACCACCTTATCGTGTATACGCAAAGCCAGGGGATCTACGAGGACAGAAAGCAGCTGGCGGCGATGCTGGCCGTCGATGAGACCAAGATCGACGTGGTGCTCGTCCCCAACGGCGGCGCCTTCGGCGGGAAGGAAGACATGCTGGCGCAAAGTCAGGCCGCTTTGGCCGCACATCTTCTAGGAAAGCCGGTGAAGCTTGAGATCACGCGCGAGGAATCGATCCTCATGCACTCCAAGCGTCATCCCTTACGCATGGAGTACAAGCTCGGCTGCGGCAAGGATGGGAAGCTCAAGGCCCTGCACGCAAGGATTTACGGCGATTCGGGCGCCTACGCCTCGGTCGGGATGAAGGTCCTCGAGCGCGCGGCCGGACATTCGACCGGCGGCTACTGCGTGCCTCACGTGGACGTGGAAGCCACCGCCGTCATCACGAACAACGTGCCCTGCGGCGCGATGCGCGGCTTCGGCGCCAATCAAGCGACTTACGCCATGGAGTGCGCCGTCGACGAGCTCTGCGAGATGGGAGGCTTCGACCGCTGGCAGTTCCGCTGGGACAACGCCTTGGTCGACGGCCTCACCACCTCGACGGGCCAGATCCTGACCGGCGGCGTCGGCGTGCGCGCCACGCTCGAGGCGGTGAAGGACCGCTTCAAGGCCGCGAAGTTCGCCGGCATCGGCTGCGGCATCAAGAACACCGGCATCGGCAACGGCATGCCCGACTTCTCCGAGGTGGAGATACAGGTCCTGTCCGCCAACCAGGTGCAGATCCATCACGGCTGGACCGAGATGGGACAGGGTGTGGACACCATCGCGGTGCAGGTCGTCTGCTCGGAGACGGGACTGAGCCCGGACCTCCTCACGGTGCGCACGCGCACGAGCGACAACGCGCCCGCAGGCATGACGACGGCGTCGCGCGCGACGAGCCTCGTCGGAAACGCTTTGATCGACGCGTGCAAGGCGTTCAAGAGCGACCTCAAGCGCGAGGGCCTCGCCGCGCTCGTCGGCCGCCGCTACCGCGGCAAGTGGATCTGCGACTGGACGACGAAGCCCGGCTACGACACCCACGGCAAGCCGATCGTCACCCACTACTCGTACAGCTACGCGACCCAGGTCGCCATCGTCGGCGACGACGGCGAGGTCGTGGAGCTCATCGCGGCGCACGACGCGGGCAAGGTCATGAACCCCACGCTCTTCGAAGGCCAGATCGAAGGATCGCTGCACATGGGCCTCGGCTACGCGATCAGCGAGGAGCTGGTCATGGAGAACGGGCGCCCCAAGTCCACGAAGCTGCGCGACTGCGGCGTGCTGCGGGCGAAGGAAACGCCCAAGCTCACCATCATCGCCGTCGAGGTCCCCGATCCTCTCGGGCCCTACGGCGCCAAGGGCGTGGGAGAGATAGGCCTCGTTCCGACGGCCGGCGCGGTGGCCAACGCGTTCTGGGCCTTCGACGGAAAACGGCGGCGAACCTTGCCGATGAAGAGCTGATGATCTACCTGCGCAACGCGTCGTTCGTCGACTGGCGCTCGCTGAAGATCCGCCGCGGCCATCTGGAGGTCGCCCCGGGCGCGGCGGGCAAGATCCGCTTCGTGCCGCGCATTCCCCGCGGCGTGAAGGCCCTCGACTGCTCCGGGCGCCTCGTCACCAAGTCCTTCGTCATCGCGCATCATCATCTTTACTCCGCGCTCGCCTGCGGGATGCCCGGGCCGGCGCGCGCGCCGAAGAGCTTCCCGGACATGCTCAAGCTCGTCTGGTGGAACCTCGACCGGCAGCTCGACAAGGACATGATCCGCGCCTGCGCCATGGCCGGCGGCATCGCCGCGGCCAAGGCCGGGGCGACATTTATTATTGATCACCACTCGTCGCCCAACGCCGTGAAGGGCAGCCTCGACATCATCGCGGACGCGCTCGATGAGATCGGGCTGGGGCACCTTCTGTGCGTGGAGCTCTCCGATCGCGACGGCAAGGCCCGGCGTGAGGCCGGCCTCGAAGAGACGGACAACTATTTACGCAAACGGCAAGGATTGGTCGGGCTTCACGCGTCCTTCACCGTCGGCGACGATCTTCTGTACCGAGCCATCGCCATGGCGGTCGGGCGGAATGCCGGCATCCACATCCATGTCGCCGAGGCCGTCGACGATCAGAGGGCCTGCGTGCGCGAGCACGGCATGCGTGTCATGCAACGTTTAGCTCGTACAGGTATTCTCGAATCCCCGAAAACTCTTCTCGTTCATGGCCTTCATCTGAATGCCGCAGAGCGAGCCCTCTTCCGTTCAAGCCGTTCGTGGCTTGTGCAAAACGAAGAGAGCAACCAGAACAACGCCGTCGGAGGCTTCGACCCGAAGGGCCTCGGCGACCGGCTTCTCTTAGGCACGGACGGAATGCATGGCGACATGCTCGCCTCCACGCGCGCGGCCTATCTCGCGGCGCAGGGGCGCGGCGGCATGTCTCCGCTGGCGGCGTACCGGCGACTGCGACGGGCGCACGACTATCTCTCGGAGAACAGATTTACCGGCGACGGCGAGAACAACCTCGTCATCCTCGACTATCGGCCGCCGACGCCGGTCACCAACGACACTTTGCCGGCGCACTTCCTCTACGGCCTTAACAGTAAACACATCGACAGCGTCATCAGCCAGGGGAAGGTGATCGTTAGGCGCGGACGGATGACGACGGTGAACGAAGACAAGGTCCGGCAATTCACGCTCAAGCAGGCGGAGAGGCTATGGCGAAGGCTTTAAGTATCAACGGCAAGCGTCTCTACGCCTCGCTGGCGGAGCTCGGGAAGGTCGGGGCGTATAAAGACGAGCGGACAAAAATCGTCGGCGTGAACCGCCTCGCTCTCACGGCGGCCGACGGCGCGGGGCGCCGCCTCGTGATGAAATGGTTCCGGCAAGCCGGCCTGCATGTGACCATCGATAGGATCGGCAACGTGTACGGCCGCCGCCCCGGGCGCGATGATTCCCTCGCCCCCCTCATGATGGGCTCGCACATCGACTCCGTCCCCACCGCCGGCCGCTTCGACGGCTGCCTGGGCGTGCTCGGCGCGCTCGAGGTCGTGCGCACGCTCAACGACGCCAAGGCGACGACGCTCCGCCCGCTCGTCGTCGGCTTCTTCACCGACGAAGAGGGCTGCCGCTTCGGCACCGACATGCTGGGCAGCGCTACCGCCACGCGCCGCATGACGCTCGAGGACGCCTACGCGCTGAAGGACCGCGACGGCCTGACCGTGAAGGACGAGCTCAGGAAGATCGGCTTCCTGGGGGCCGCGCCCGTCGGGAAGCTGAAGCCTCACGCGTACCTTGAATGCCACATCGAGCAGGGGCCGACCTTGCGCCACAAGGGCCTCGACATCGGCGTGGTCATGGGCGTGCAGGCCATCGCCTGGCAGGAGCTGACCATCACCGGCAAGTCCTGCCACGCGGGCACGACGCCGATGAGCTTCCGCCGCGACGCGGGCCTGAGCGCCGCCCGCCTCAACGTGGCCCTGCGCGAGATGACGCGCTCCGGACGCTACGGGCTCGAGATGCGCGCCGCCATGGGTGCGATGCGCCACATCCCGGGCATGGTCAATGTCGTGCCGGGCCGCGTGATCTGCTCCGTGGACCTGCGCAATCCCTCCGACGCCCTGATGAAGAAGGCCGAGAACGACTTCGCCAAGCTCTGCAAAAAGGTCGCCAATCAGGACGGCGTGACCATCACCAGCCGACGCACGGCCAAGACGCCGCATGTTCCTTTCGACACGTCCGTGCAGGCCCTCATCGCCGCGCAGGCCGACCGCCTCGGCCTGTCGCACGAGCGCATCCTCTCCGGCGCGGGGCACGACGCGCAGGAATGGAGCCGCGTCTGCAAGACGGCGATGGTCTTCGTCCCGGGCGAATACGACGGGATCAGCCATAATCCCCGCGAATTCTCGACATTGAAGCAATGCACGGATGGGGTCGATGTTCTTCTCGGCGTAGCCCTCATCCTGGCCGAGGAAAAGCGATGACCCCCGTCCGCGCGGCTTTAACCCAAACCGTTAATGCCTTCAAGGACATGCCGGACACCGTCGCTGGCCTCGACTCCCTGAAAGATCGCCTCGACGATGTCCGCGCGGCGAACGTGGACCACAACGTCGTCCTGATCGAAGCCGCGGCGAGAGCCGGTGCGAAGATCGTCTGCCTGGGAGAGCTCTGCACCGGGCCTTATTTCGCGATGACCAAGGACCCGATGTGGCTGGCGCTCGCCGAGGACGCCGCCAGCGGATCCAGCGTGGCCGCCTTCACCAAGGCCGCGGCCGCCAACGGCATCGTCGTCGTGGCGCCCATCTACGAGCTCGACTCCAAATCCAAGAAGCGCTTCAACACCGCCGTCGTCATCGAGGCCGACGGAACCATCATCGGCAAGTACCGCAAGACCCACATCCCCTGCGGCGCCAACGAGCAGGGAGAGTTCGCCGAGACATTTTATTATGGCCGTAGCGGGGACCCGCAGAACGCCTCGTCGCCCAGGATCCTGGGTGAGAATCCCTACTTCCCCGTTTTTAAGACCTCCGTCGGCAACGTGGGCGTGGCGATCTGCTATGACCGCCACTTCGAGGGCGTCGTCGCGGCGCTCGCCGCCGCCGGGGCGCAGCTCGTCTTCTCCCCCGCCGTGACCTTCGGCGCGAAGTCGCGCCGGCTCTGGGAGCAGGAGTTCCTCGTGGATGCGTGCCGCCACCGCCTCTTCATCGGCGGCTCCAACCGCAAGGGCTCGGAGAAGCCCTGGAACCAGCCCTACTTTGGCGAGAGCTACTTCGCCGGCCCTGACGGCGAGAAGCTCGAGAACGTCTCCTCGCGTCCGGAGCTCGTGATCGCCGACCTCGACCTCGACGCTCTCAAGAACCCCGACCCGTCAGGCTGGGACCTCAAGCGCGACGTCCGCCCCGACCTCTACTAGAAGTTATCCCCAACACTTTCAACGTTGGAAACGCTGGGGATAACTATTACTCCAAGCGTACCCGCGACCATCAGAGCTACTAGCCAGCGTTGACGAAGCTGACGGTGTCGGGGGCGAAGAGCGCCTTGCGCAGAAGATCCATGATGAGGGCGTAGGTGAGGTCCACCTCGCCCTCGGCGTCGCCCTTCACCGTACCCGCCGGATCGGCGAGCTGATAGCTCACGCGGAAGCCCGGGCCGGCATAATCGGCCGCTCCATCGCGGAGCGTCAGGCTGTACTCCCGGCCCGAGAAGCGGCCGCACACGGCGTCGCCCTCGATGAAGAAGCCGTCGCGCTCCTTGTTCTCCGCCCAGAACTCGCGTGTGCCGAAAAAGCGCGGCTTGACGATGTACGGCCCGCCGTCCTCGGGGCAGAACACGTCGCAGTTGCCGCACTCGTTGCAGAAGTCGGCGAAGTTGGCGATCTGGTGCTTCTTGTCGAAGCGCAAAGAGCCCTCGGTCCGGCTCGCCCAGGCGCCGCCCTCGCGACGGAGCTTGACGATGGGAACCTCTCCACGCGGGATGGTGTAGGTGAAGTTCGCGTCGTTGGGGCACACCGGCACGCACTTGTCGCAGGTCACGCAGTCGAAGAGCACCAGATGGCTGCCGATCTTTTTGGGCAGGGCCGAGTTCTTCGCCTTCGCGTAGCGCGGGTCGTTCGTCGCCGACACGACATAGGCCTTGGTGTTGGCGAGGATCGAACCGCCCCGGCTCTTGGCGATGAATTGCGGGATCGTGGCCGCGCCGACGGCGTCCATGCGCTTGGCCAGCTCCTCGGAGTAGCCCTTCAGCCGGCCGTAGCCGCCGGGAGCGAGCAGGTCGCTGCACACCGTCACGGGCACCAGGCCGAGCGAGACGGCGTCCGGATAATTGAGCTTGTCGATGCCCGCCGAGAACGAGACCGGGACCGAGTCGCCGAAACGCTCGCGGAAGCGCCCGACGAGGTTCATCGCCAGCACATGCAACGGCGCGCCGGAGAGATACATCGTCTTCTCCGACGCGGGCAGAAAGCCGTCTCCCTTATTCTCAACGACGAGCGTGTTGCTGAACTTGACTCCGAAGCCGCGGCCCAACGTCCTGGCCTTGGCGGAGAGGCGGGTCACGAAGCCGCAGGCCTGCTCCCAGGTCGCGTCCTTGGCGAAGGCCTCCTCGGGCACGGTGATGTCGCCATAGCCCAAAGCGTCGTTGAACAGCGCGCGCAGGTCCTTGGGGCCGAGCAAGGTCGGGTTGAGCTTGATGATGCAGTCCAGGCCCAGCTCCGTCATCATGAAATCGGCGATGGCCTCGATCTCGTCGGGCGGGCAGCCGTGGAAGGTGCTGAGCGTGACCGAACCGGATATCTTGGTGAGGAAGTCCGTTGCGCGCAGGGCCGCGTGGCGCTCCGGAATCTGATCGCGCAGGCGCGCGACGACGCCGCGCGCGTCCTTCATGCCCTCGATGAAGGTCCGGACCTTCTCGCCCTTCACGCCCTTCAGGTCGTAGCCGACGCTCAGGTCGAAGATCGAATGCTCGAAGCCCGGCGTCAGCTTGATCTTCCCGCTCGCGCGGAGCAGGTCGACGAGCATCGAGGCCTTCACGTACTCGTCGAGAGACTCCTCCGTCCTCAGCTCCTGCGACCACTCGACGTTGTAGCCGATATTGCGCATGTCGATGCACGGGCGCGGAATCTTCAGCCGGTCCATGATCTGCACGGTCTTGAGCTCGAAGACGCGCGCCCCGCCGAGCCAGGCCAGCACGATGTTCTGCGCGAGCTGGGTGTGCGGCCCCGCGGCCGGGCCCAGCGGCGAGGACGCCGTCATGCCGTGAAAGGGAACCGAGAAATCCTTCGCCGGGTCGCCCGTGAAGAAGGACCGCCGCGGCAGGTCGAAGACCGCGTCCTTGAGCTCGAGCTCGCGGAACATGCGGGAGACCAGCCGGTCGAAGGGCTGCGGGACGAAGTCCGCCATCAGAGCGCCACGTTCATTCTTGGATATTGTACACCCGGCCCGCGCGGGAGACGCTAATTTCTTACACTATCCATCCGATGTCGACGACGAAATCGAAGCACGGCTCCGCGGCCCTCTACCTATTCTTCCTGTCCGGCTTCGCGGCCCTGGTCTACGAGACGGTCTGGACCCGCCAGCTCGTCCTCGTGTTCGGGGCGACCTTGACCTCGGCGACCACCGTGCTGGCCGGCTTCATGGCCGGCATGGCGATCGGCGCGCTGTGGGGCTCGCGCCTGACGCAGAAGACGCACGATCCGCTGCGCTTGTACGGCAAGCTCGAGCTCGGCATCGCCGCATGGGCCGCCGCCTTTCCCTGGGTCGTCACGCTGATCCTGGCCGTCATCGAAAAAACCGATCTTCCGGTCGGCCCCGTCCGCCTGCTCCTGATCTTCGCCGCACTCCTTCCGGCGACGACGCTCATGGGCATGACCTTCCCCGTGCTGAGCCGCCTCGGCGAGAGCAAGGACCCCGGCAGCGACGTCGGGAATCTCTACGCCGCCAACCTCATCGGCTCCTGCCTCGGCGCGCTGGCCACGGCCTACGTGCTGCTGGCCTTCCTCGGCCTGGCGGGCAGCCACTGGCTCGCCGTCGCGATCAACGTCATCGTCGGCCTTACCGCCCTGAGCTTCCGGCGGGAGCAGGCCCCCGCGCCGCCGCGTGCTTTGGCTAAGCCCGCCCCCTGGCAGGCCTTCGCCTGCCTCTTCGTCTCCGGCCTTTGCGGGATGGCGCTCGAGGTCATCTGGATCAGGATCTTGATGCCGTCGTTCAACAACTCCGCCTACGGCTTCGCCTGCGTCATCTTCGTATTCCTGCTCGGGCTCGGCGGCGGCAGCTTCGCGGCGGCGCGCTTGCCGGCGCTGGGCTTCGGGGCGCTGGGCGGGCTTCAGATCCTCGCGGCGCTGTACGCCTATGTCGGCTATCGCATCTTCGAGATGGCCGAGCTCGTGCAGATCAGCCTCGGGACGATGGCGGCTTCCACCATCATGCCCGTCATCCTGGCGCCCGCCATCGAGACCCTCCTTATACTTCTGCCGCTGGCCGTGCTCCAAGGGATGCTCCTGCCCATGGCCGTGCGCCTGATCGCCGGCCGCGACGAGGCCGGCCCCGCCGCTGGCCGCCTTTACTTCTGGAACACCTCGGGCGGGATCGCCGGGGCGTTGCTCGCGGGCTTCTGGTGGGTCCCGGCGTTCAACGTGCAGAATGCTTTGCTCGTCGCGATGTTCATCAGCGCGGCCTGCGGCGCGGGACTCGTCGCCTGGGCGCTGCCGCGGCCCGCGACGCGACGCGGCGTGCCCGCGCTGACGGCGCTCGTGTTCGCCGCGATGGTGCTCAGCCTCCGGGGGCAGCACCTGCCCGAAAAATCCCTTCTCGACTGGATCAACCGCAACGGCGGCGAAGAGCTCGCCTTCTACGCCGACGGCGCCGAGGCGTCCGTGGCCGTGCCGAAATGGAACAAGCGCCTGATCATCAACGGCGTCGGCGTGACCGGCTACTCCAAGGCCACCAAGATGCTTGCGCATCTCCCCCTGTTGCTCCACCCCGACCCCAAGCGCGTCCTCATCATCTGCTTCGGCATGGGCACGACCTTTCGCTCCGCGCTGAGCCATCCGGTCAACGTCGAGGTCGTGGACCTGGTCCCCGCGGTCTTCGAGACATTCCCTCTTTTCTATCCGGACGCGAAGGACCGCCTCGCCGATCCCCGCGCCTCTCACTTCGCCGACGATGGCCGCAATCATCTGCTCCGCGCGCGCCGGGGCTACGACATCATCATCTCCGACCCGTCCCCCCCGCTGTACGCCGCGGGCACGGTCAACCTCTACAGCCGCGACTTTTTCGAGCTGGCGGCCCGCCGTTTGAATCCGGGCGGAATCCTCGCGGTGTGGCTGCCGGAGTATCCCGAACCCGATTTTAAGATGGTGATGAAGAGCTTCATCTCGGCGGTCCCCCATTCGCAGATGTGGCTCGGCACCACGGAGAAAGGCGGCCTCATCATGCTGGGCAGCCTCACCCCGTTGCCCGCGGATCGGGCGCTTGTGCGTAAGCGCCTCAAGGACGCGGGCGTACAGGCCGATCTGCGCGAACGCGACCCGGGGTTCGGCGGCGAGAAAGCGTTCTGGGGATTTTTTGTGGGCTCGGGCGAGAGCCAGCGCGGCTACCTGGCGGACAGCCCGGAGATCACCGACGATTTCCCGCGCCTTGAGTACCCGCTCTTCCGCTCGAAAACCACGGCCTACTCCAGGCATCCGGCCGTTCTGCTGGCTCGTTGATGTCCGCAGCGCGCGCCGCATTGCGCAAGCTCGCGAAGAATGGCTAATGTAGCCTCATGACGGCTTATTTCGCGCGCCGCCTCATCCTCGTTCTGCCGACCTTCCTCGGGGTGACGCTCATGGTCTTCGCCATCACCCGCTTCGTGCCGGGCGGCCCGGTGGAACGGATGATCGCCCAAGCTCAGCAGATGCAGGGCGAAGGCAAAGGCGGCGGGACCGACCGCGTCGGCTCGGCGGCCCTCTCCGAAAGCCAGATCATGGAGCTCAAGGAGTACTACGGGCTCGACAAGCCCCTCCTCATCAGCTACGCCCAGTGGCTCTGGAAGGTCTTCCACCTCGACCTGGGCGTCTCCTCGCGCTACAACGAGCCGGTGTGGGGCCTCATCAAGGCCCGCTTCCCCGTCTCGATCTTCTTCGGGCTGATGACGCTCATCCTCACCTACGCGATCTGCGTCCCGCTGGGCGTCATGAAGGCGGTGCAGCACCGCTCGCCGATGGACAACGCCACCTCGATCTTCGTGTTCATCGGCTACGCGGTCCCGAACTACGTCGTCGGCATCATGCTCCTCATCGTCTTCTCCTCCTACTGGGAGATCTTCCCGCTCAGCGGATTCACCTCCAGCGACTTCTCCGACATGAGCCTCTGGGGCAAGGCCAAGGACCTGATCTGGCACACGACCTTGCCTCTGATCGCGTACATGGCCGGCTCGTTCGCGGTGACGACGTTCCTCACGAAGAACTCGCTGATGGACAACCTCGCGGCAGACTACGTCCGCACGGCCATCGCCAAGGGCCTCGACTTCCGCCGCGCGGTCCTGCGCCACGCCCTGCGCAACAGCCTGATTCCCATCGCCACGCACTTCGGCAACGAGATCTCCCGCGTGCTGGCCGGGTCCTTTCTCGTCGAGACGATCTTCAACATCAACGGCTTCGGCCTCCTCGGCTACGAGTCGGTCGTCGAGCGCGATTACCCGGTCGTCATGGGCATACTCGTCCTGTCCTCGCTGCTCTTCCTGCTCGGCAACATCCTCTCCGACGTGTGCGTGGCCCTCGTCGACCCGCGGGTCAAGTTCCAATGAACATACCGCGCCTCGACCCCCTCACCGCCAAGAAGTTTTCGCGCTTCGCGCGCATCAAGCGCGGCTATTGGTCGGCGGTCATTCTGACTGCGGCCATCGTCATGTCGTTCTTCGCGGAATGCCTCGTCAGCAACCGCGCGCTCGTCGTCCGCTACGAGGGGCAATGGCGCTTCCCCACCTACGGCGCGATCATCCCCGGGACCGAGTTCGGGCTCGACTACGACTACGAGACGAACTACCGCCGCCTCAAGCAGACCTTCGCGGAGTCCGGCCGCGCCGACTTCGTCCTCCTTCCCCCGGTGCCCTACAGCGCCTACGAGAACGACCTCCAGGACGGCGTCTACCCCCCCACCCCGCCCGCCTTCACGGCCAGGCACTTCCTCGGCACGGACACCTCCGGGCGCGACGTCCTCGCGCGCCTGGTCTACGGCTTTCGCACCGCCATCATCTTCTCCCTCCTGCTTCTGCTGTGCAACTACGTCGTCGGAATCTCCATCGGCTGCGCGATGGGCTACTACGGCGGGACCTTCGACATGCTCCTTCAGCGCCTCATCGAGGTCTGGTCGAACGTGCCGTTCCTCTACGTCATCATCATCGTCGCCTCCATCATGGTGCCCAACTTCTTCTCCCTCATCTTCATCATGATGTTCTTCGGCTGGATGGGGATGACCTGGTACATGCGCACGGCGACCTACAAGCAGAAGACCCGGGAATACGTCCAGGCCGCGCGCGCCGCCGGCGCGCGCGACTCCTACATCATCTTCCGCCACATCCTTCCCAACACGATCTCCGTCATCGTGACCTTCATCCCCTTCTCGGTCTCGGGCGGCATCGTCGCCCTGACCTCGCTCGACTATCTCGGCTTCGGCCTGCCGCCGCCGACCCCCTCCTGGGGAGAGCTCCTGCGGCAGGGCACGAACCGGCTCGATGCCATCTGGATGGCTTCTTCGGTCGTCGTCTCCATGATCGCCTTGCTCACGATGGTCACCTTCGTGGGCGAGGCCGTCCGGGAAGCTTTCGATCCGCGCCGTCACACCGTCTACGAATAATGAGGCCCCAATGAAAACGCTGATGCTCGCCCTGCTGCTCGCCGTGCCCGCCGCCGCCCAAAGCCCGCACTGGGAGAAGGCCTCCTTGCCCGCCGACATCAAGTGGCAGACCAACGACACGGACGCCGTCTTCGCCGATCCCAAAGCGAAGAAGGGCGGCACGCTCAACACCTTCGAGCTCTCCTTCCCGCTGACCCTGCGCACGATCGGGCCCGACTCCAACGGCAGCTTTCGAACGTTCATGAACGCCAACCAGATGGAGCTGACCTACTTCCACCCCAACACCAAGCGCGTCATCCCCGGCCTGGCGACGCACTGGGCCTACGGCGCCGACCAGAAGACCATCTACTTCAAGATCCACCCCAAGGCCGTCTGGTCGGACGGAGCCCCCGTCGTCTCCATGGACTATGCCTTCGGCCTGGAGATGATGCGCTCCAAGAGCATCGTGGCCCCTTGGTACAACGAGCACTACGAGAAAAAGTTCGACAAGATCCTCATCTTCGACGACAAGACCTTCGCCATCCGCAGCCGCGACCGCCACAATCACTTCGACCTCCACTACGTCCTCGCCGAGGGCTTCCATCCGCGCTCGAGCCGCTTCCACACGCTCAACGAGAACTGGGTGCGCGACACGAACTGGAAGATCGAGCCGAACACCGGCGCCTACCAGATCAGCCGCCTCGACAAGGGCAAGGAGGTCGTCTTCGAGCGCAAGAAGGATTGGTGGGCCGCCGACCTGAAGTACTTCAAGAACCGCTACAACGTCGACCGCATCGTGGCCACGGTCATCCGCGACCAGAACATCGCCTTCGAGCACTTCAAGAAGGGCCAGCTCGACGGCTTCTCGCTGACCATCCCCCAGTACTGGCACGACAAGGCCAAGGGCGACATCTTCGACAAGGGCTACGTCCACAAGCTGTGGTTCTACCAGGACCGGCCCCAGCCCGAGTACGGGATGTGGCTGAACATGGACGTCGATCTTTTCAAGGACCTCAACGTGCGCCTGGGCTTCCAGCACGCGATGAACGTCGAGAAGGTCCTCAGCAGCGTCCTGCGCGGGGACTACGAGCGCCTGAACTCCTGCTCCGAGGGCTACGGGGAGGGCACCAACCGCGACATCAAAGCCCGGCCCTTCGACCTGAAGAAGGCCGACGAACACCTGACCAAGGCGGGCTGGGGCCAGCGCGGCCCCGACGGCATACGCGTCAAGAATGGAAAGCGGCTGAGCGTGCGCGTCACCTACGGCGCGGCCTCGCATAACGAACGCGTCGTCGTTCTCAAGGAGGAGGCGAAGAAGGCCGGCATCGAGCTGACCTTGCAGCTCCTCGATTCCGCCGCGTCCTTCAAGACGATGCTCGAGAAGAACCATGAGATCGCCTACTCGGGCTGGGGCGCGCAGCAGCAGCCGGAGTACTGGGGCCAGTACCACGGCGTCAACGCCCACAAGCCCCAGACGAACAACTTCTCCAACACTGACGACGCGGCGCTCAACAAGGACATCGACGCCTGGCGCGCCGAGTTCGACGAGGACAAGAAGAACGAGCTCGCGCGCCGCATCCAGAAGCGCATCTGGGATATCGCCGCGTACATCCCGACCTGGAAGACCCCCTACTGGCGCATCGGCCATTGGCGCTGGCTGAAGTGGCCCACCCCTCCCGGAACAAGGACCTCCGACGACCCCATCACCTATTTCCTCAAGGAGTCCAGCGCCTGGGACGGCCTGTACTGGATCGACGACGAGGCGAAGAAAGAAACCCTCGCCGCGATGAAGTCCGGCAAGACCTTCCCCGCGGTCACCGTGGTGGACAAGACCTACCGGGAGAACTGAGGTTTGCCCAAGCTTCTCGAGGTTAAGGACCTCCGGGTCCGATTCGACGGCGAGGCCGGCCCCGTGCGCGTCGTGCGCGGGGTCAGCTTCGACCTCGAACGGGGCCAGACCCTCGGCATCGTGGGCGAATCGGGCTCAGGCAAGAGCGTGACGGCCTTGTCCGTCATGCGCCTGCTGCCCAAGCCAGCCGGCGTCATCGAGGGCGGCTCGGTCCTCCTCGAAGGACGAGATCTCTCATCTCTGCCTGCGGCAGAGATGTCCAAGATACGGGGCAACCGCATCTCGATGATCTTTCAGGAGCCGATGACGGCGCTCAACCCGGTTCACACCGTGCGCCGTCAGATCGCCGAAAGCTACGAGCTTCACCATCCGGAAATGAGCCCGGCTCAGGTGGCCGAGGCCTCGCTCCAGATGCTGCGCGACGTCGGCATCCCCGACCCCGCCAAGCGGCTCGACGAGTACCCGCACCAGCTCTCCGGCGGCATGCGCCAGCGCGTGATGATCTCGATCGCGCTGGCCTGCCGCCCCGACGTCCTCATCGCCGACGAGCCGACCACCGCGCTCGACGTGACCATCCAGGCGCAGATCCTCAAGCTCATCAAGCGCCTGCAGCGTGAATACGGCATGGCCGTGCTCTTCATCACGCACGACCTCGGCGTCATCGCGGAGATCTGCGACGAGGTCGCCGTGATGTACGCGGGGCAGATCGTCGAGCGCGCCTCCGCCAAGGACCTGTACGCCTCCCCCAAGCACCCTTACACCCGCGGCCTGCTCAGCTCCATCCCGCGCCTGGATTCGGTGCGCAAGACCCAGCTTAAGACCATCGAGGGGATGGTCCCCGATTTTCACAAGCTCCCCGTGGGCTGCGCCTTCGACAACCGCTGCGACCTGGCCGTCGACGCCTGCCGCGCCGAAGCCCCGCCCCTCGCTCCGGCCGGAAGCCGGCGCCTCTCGCGCTGCGTGCGCTGGAAGGATCTCGCATGAGCGAAGCCAAGCCCATCCTCGAGGTGCGTGATCTTAAAATGCACTTCCCCGTCCACGGCGGCCTGCTCTTTCGCCGAGTCGCCACGGTGTACGCGGTCGACGGCGTCTCCTTCGACGTGCGCGCCGGCGAGACCGTGGGCATCGTCGGCGAGTCGGGCTGCGGCAAGTCCACCTTGGGTAAAGCCATCCTGCGCCTCTATGATCCGACCGAGGGCCAGGTCCTCTTCCAGGGCCGCGACCTCGCCCATGTTCACGGGCGGGACCTGCGCACCCTGAGACGGGATCTCGGCATCATCTTCCAGGATCCCTACGAATCCCTCAACCAGACCCACCCCGTCGGCTTCATCTTGGAAGAGCCCTTCCTCATCCACAAGGTCGGCAGCCCCGAGCAGCGCCGGGTCTGGGCGCGCGAGCTTCTGCACAAGGTCGGCCTGCCGGAGAGCGCGCTCGACCGCTACCCGCACGAGTTCTCGGGAGGGCAGCGCCAGCGCATCGGCATCGCGCGCGCTATCGCGCTCAAGCCCAAGCTCGTCATCTGCGACGAGCCGGTGTCCGCTCTGGACGTCTCCATCCAAAGCCAGATCTTGAACCTGCTCCTGACCTTGCAGAAGGAAATGGGCCTGGCCTACATCTTCATCGCCCACGACCTCGCCGTCGTCAAGCACGTCTCCGACCGCATCGCGGTGATGTACCTGGGCAAGATCGTCGAGTTCGCCGACGCCGACGCGCTCCACCACCGCCCGCTTCACCCCTACACGCAGGCCCTGCTCGCCTCGATCCCCGAGCCCGATCCCTCCCGGTCGGTGATGGACAAGCCCGTCCTCGAGGGAGAGATTCCCAGCCCCCGAAACCCGCCGCCCGGCTGCCGCTTCCACACGCGCTGCCCCTATGCCCAGCCCCGTTGCAAAACGGAGGTCCCCGCGCTCATCCCCTGGGCCGAGGCCGGGGAGGCGCACCGCGTGGCCTGCCACTACGCCGGCGCGCTCCAGCCGACCGTCAAGTAGGCTTTTACGGACGCCCCGTCGGCCGCGGCTGCGCGAGCAGGCGACAGTTATTTGTTAGCATTCGCCTATGCGATCAGTCCGAATCGTGTCGATCCTGGCCGCTCTTCTCCTGGCCGCCCTCCCCGCCCGCACCCAGGGCGCCGACCTTGCGCGGGTCGCCAGAGATCTCAAGACCTATGACGAGCGCGTCGCCGCGCTCAATGCGACCTTCGACCTCCGTGCCGCCGACCCGAAGGACAAGAGTTGGATCAAAGCCAAGCTCACGCATATGGTCAAAGTCGACCAGTACACGCGCGAATACGCCGACACTCCCCGCCTCCGCGGTTACGACCAGGACGAAACCGCCGATTTCTCCAAGCGCTTCATCGGGGAGCGCTGGTCAGCGGTGGATGACGGGAACACGACGGAGCTGCGAAAGCTCCTCAAGCTCCACCGGTGGTTCACGATCAGCAAGTTCGGGAAAGCCGCGGACAACGACGCCTGGCTGCTCGTCCAGCACGCGGACAAGGACCCCGCGTTCCAGGAATCCGTGCTGCGCGTCCTGGACGGGCTCTGGAAGAAAGGCGAGACCGACCCGGGCCACTACGCCTACCTGTTCGACCGGGTGGCCGCGTCCTACCAGGAACCGTCAAAGAGGCGGCTCCTGCGCTACGGAACACAGGGCGCCTGCGTCGGGCCGGGGAAATGGGAGCCGTTGCCCATGGAAGATCCCGCGCACGTCGACGAACGACGGGCGAGCGTCGGCCTGGGCCCCGAGGCTGATTACATCAAGAGCTTCGTGAACCTCTGCCACTGAGGGCCTTTC
>CAZIBN010000067.1:0-18300 GCA_964537395.1 uncultured Elusimicrobia bacterium | reverse complement strand
CATCATCACGCCCTGCGCGTCGAACCGATAGCGCATCGTGTGATAGCGGAAGTAGAGGTACAGGGCGGCGAAAGGGAGTACGGGGCAGACCAGCAGGTACAACACGAGCCCGATCTCGTCGTCGTTCGCCGGGGCCACCGATACACCTCGACCGACGTTCATTCCACGCTCTTCCCCGAAGGCACGCCCGACAGGCGCAGCCTTGAGGAGCTGAAGGGCAAGTTAAAAGAAGTTTTGGACCGCGAGGTCAAAACCGCGTCTGAGTCCGACGTCGTGCGCCAGATCGAGGAGGCGCTCGTGAAGGCCAACGTGTTCCCCCTGCCCCCCTCCATGGTCGAGCGTCAGCTCGAGGGCATGATGGAGCGCATGCGCCGTCAGCTCATGGGCGCCACCCAGATCTCCGACAAGGTTTTGACCGACCTCCGCGCGAAGCTGCAGCCTAAGGCCGAGGACGAGGTCCGTCTCGCGTTCGTGATGTCCGCGATCGCCGAGAAGGAGAAGATCGCGGTCACCGACGCCGAGCTCGCCTCGGAGCTCGAGGCCGGCCTCAAGGACGCGGAGAACGAGGCGAAGAAGAAGGAGCTGCACGAGATCTTCGACAAGCGTAAGGATCAGATCTCGCACATGATCCGCGAGCGCAAGACCCTCAACCTCCTGAAGGAAAAGGCGGTCTACAAGGACGCGTAAAAGCTTCGACGGGTCGCACGATAAAGGGCGCCGGCTTTCGAGCCGGCGCCTTTTTTTATAGGGCCGCGCCCGCACTTGAGCGGCATTCCCAGAAAAGCTATCCTGTCTCCATGCCCGCCATACTACCCCAAGTGCTCGAGAAGTGGAACCAAGGTTCGGCCGTCGGCTACGACATCTTTTCCCGCCTACTTAAGGAAAGGATCATCTTTGTCGGAGGCGACGGCGGCGCCGTCACGACCGACTCCGCCAACCTGCTCATCTCTCAGCTTTTGTATCTCGACGGCGAGGACGGCGATAAGGAGATCCACCTTTACATCAACTCCCCCGGCGGCATGGTCACGGCCGGGCTCGCCGTGTACGACACGATGCAGTTCATCCGCGCCCCCATCTCCACGCTGTGCATGGGCATGGCGATGTCGTTCGGCGCCGTGCTGCTGGCGGCGGGCACGAAGGGCAAGCGCATGATCCTTCCACATGCACGAGTCATGATCCATCAGCCCCTGATCCGCGGCGGCATGCAGGGGCAGGAGACGGACATCCGCATCGAGGGCAGCGAGATGGGCAACACGCGAAAGCGCCTCTCCCAGATCCTGGCGAAGCACTGCGGCCAGCCGTTCGAGAAGCTCGACGCGGACGTCGAGCGCAACTTTTACCTTTCGGCCGAGGAAGCCGTCGCGTATGGCCTTGTCGACATGGTCGTGCCCGCGAGCAAGATCCTTCCGGGGTTCAAGCCATGAGCGAGGCCAAGAAAGCCCCCGCCCGCCCTGCGCGCCTGCCGCTTCTCGCGGTCCGTGACGTCGTCGTATTCCCCCACATGGTGCTGCCCCTTTCCGTCGGCCGCCCCAAGTCGGTGAAGGCGATCGAGGCGGCGATGAAGGACCACCTCAAGTTCTTGTGCGTCGTCGCGCAGAAGGACGTGACCATCGAGGACCCCAAGCCCGAGGATGTGTTCAGCCTCGGGGTGCTCGTCGAGGTCGTGCAGTATCTGAAGATGCCTGACGGCACGCTCAAGGTCTTCCTGCAGGCGCACGCGCGCACCGCCGTCAAGGCGATGGAGTACGACGAGGCCGGCGGCCACTGGAACGCGGCTTTGACCTACCCCGAGGCGCCCGCGAAGAGCAGCGCCGAGACGAAGGCGATGATGCGGCATGCGCTCGAGGTCGGAGAGGAGCACGCGAAGTTCGCGCGCCGCGCCCCCGATTCGATCCCCGCGCTCGGCGCCATCGAAGACCCCTCGGAGCTGGCCGACAAGCTCGCGGCAGTCTCCGTCGTGAAGGCCGCGGACCGCCAGGCTTTGCTCGAGGTCATCGACGCGAAGGCCCGGCTCGAAAAGCTGATCGTCATCCTGAAGGCCGACATCGAGATCCTGACGCTCGAGAGGAAGATCCACACCCGGGTCAAGGGCCAGATCGAGAAGACCCAGAAGGAATACTACCTCAACGAGCAGATGAAGGCGATCCAGAAGGAGCTTCGCCAGAAGGACGATTTCGCCCAGGAGATGGAGGAGATCAAGAAGGCGATCAAGGACGCCAAGATGCCCGAGGACGCCGAGACCGCGTCGCTCAAGGAACTCGCGCGCCTGGAGAAAATGGCGTCGTTCTCCCCTGAGTCCACCGTTTCCCGCACCTATCTCGACTGGATGACGCATCTGCCCTGGTCGAAGCGCACGAAGGACGTCATCGACCTCGAGAAGGCGCAAGCCGTGCTCGATGCGGACCACAGCGGCCTTCCGAAGATCAAGGAGCGCGTCCTCGAGTATCTGGCCGTGACCAAATTGACGAAGGGCCTTAAAGGCCCCATCCTGTGCTTCGTCGGCCCCCCCGGCGTCGGCAAGACCTCTCTCGGCAAGTCCGTCGCGCGCTCGCTCGGGCGCAAGTTCGTGCGCATGTCCCTCGGCGGCGTGCGCGATGAGGCTGAGATCCGCGGGCACCGCCGTACGTATATCGGCTCGCTGCCGGGCCGGCTGATCCAGCACCTGCGCAAGGCCGGCACGCGCAACCCCGTCATCCTCCTCGACGAGATCGACAAGATGGGCTCGGACTGGCGCGGCGATCCGTCGGCCGCACTGCTCGAGGTCCTCGATCCCGAGCAGAACTCGGCGTTCCTCGATCATTATCTCGACATCGAGTTCGACCTGTCGCAGGTGATGTTCATCTGCACGGCCAACGACCTTGGCGGCATACCCGTCACCTTGCGCGACCGCCTCGAGATCATGACCTTCTCCGGCTACACGCTCTCTGAGAAGGTCTCGATCGCGAAATCCCACCTGCTGGCCAAGGCGCTCGAGGCGCACGGCCTGAAGCCCGATCAGCTCGTCATCGAGGACGACGCGCTTGAGCGCGTCGTCGAGGAGTACACCCGGGAGTCCGGCGTGCGCCACCTCGAGCGCGAGATCGCGTCGCTGTGCCGCAAGGCCGCGCGCAAGGTGCTCGCCGAGAAGGCGGAGTGCGTCAAGGTCGCGTCCGCGGACATCCCGAAGCTGCTCGGGCCCGCCAAGTTCCCGCGCGAGAGGAACTCCTTCAACGGCGTCGGCGTCTCCACGGGCCTGGCCTGGTCCGAGGTCGGCGGCTCGACGCTCGCCATCGAGGTCGTGGCCGTGCCCGGCAAGGGCGATGTCAAGATCACCGGACGCCTCGGCGAGGTCATGACCGAATCCGCGCAGGCCGCCCTGAGCCACGTGAAGTCCGTCGCCGTCGAGCTCGGCATACCCGAGGACGCGTTCCGGCGCCGCGATTTCCACATCCACATCCCCGAGGGCGCGACGCCCAAGGACGGGCCGTCGGCGGGCATCGCGCTCGCGACCGCGCTCGCGAGCCTGCTGTCCGGACGCGCCGTCGTGGACGGGATGGCGATGACCGGCGAGATCACCCTGCGAGGCCGCGTGCTCCCGATCGGCGGCCTGAAGGAAAAGGTGCTCGCCGCCGATCGCGAGGGCCTCAAGACCATCCTGTTCCCTGACGCCAACATCAAGGATCTGGAGGATATCCCCGCCGAGGTGCTCAAGCGCCTGAAGATGGTCCCCGTCAAGCATTTCCGCGACGTCGCGGCGCTGGCCCTGGGACCCCTGCCGACGGCCGCGCCTGCGGCGAAGCCCTTGTGGCTCGCTCCGGGCCCTGTTTCACCGACCTCCAATCCTTCGAACACCCCGAGACCCTCATGACCAGGAATATCATGCTCACGCCGGGCCCCACGCCGCTTCCCCCTTCCGTCCTCGAGGCGATGTCCCGCCCGCTGATCCATCACCGGACCGCGGAGTTCGGCCGCATGTTCGTCTCTGTCATCGAGGACATGCAGTTCGTGTACAGGACGAAGAACTCCGTGCTGATGCTGACGTCCTCCGGCACCGGCGCGATGGAATCCGCGGTGATCAACCTCCTCTCTCCGGGCGACCTGACGATCGTGTGCACGACGGGCGCTTTCGGCGACCGGTTCGTGAATATTCACAAGGCTTTCGGCCTCAAGCCCGTCGTTCTTCCCTTCGAGTGGGGCACCGCCGTCGACGCCGAGGTCCTTCGCAAGGCCCTGAAGGAAAACAAAGGCGTGAAGGCGGTCTTCCTGCAGCATACCGACACCTCCACCGGCGTGCTCAACGATATCAAGACCCTCGCGAAGATCGTCCATGAGGAGTCCGACGCCCTTGTCGTCGTGGACTCCGTCTCCGGCCTCGCCTGCGAACCACTGGAAACTGACGCGTGGGGCCTCGACTGCGTCGTCACTGGCTCCCAGAAGGGCCTGATGAACGCTCCGGGCCTCGGCTTCGCGGCCGTTTCCGAGAAGGCGTGGAAGGCCGTCGAGGTTTCGAAGCTCCCGAAATTCAATTTCGACTACAAGCTCATCCGCAAATCGCTCGCGGACAAGGAGACGCCGTGGACGCCCGCGATCTCGATCGTGGCGGGCCAGGCCGCGGCCCTCAAGATGCTCCGCGCGGAGGGCATGGAGGCCTGCTGGAAGCGCCACGACGACCTCGCCGCCTACGCGCGCAAGCTCCTCACCGAGAAGCTCGGCCTGCCTTACTATTCGAAGAATCCGGCGAACATCCTGACCGGCGTCGTCCTGCCCGAGGGTGTCGACGGCACGAAGCTGCTCTCCGACATCCTCAAGGAGGAGGGCATATCGATCGCGGGCGGCCAGCTCCATCTCAAAGGCAAGATCTTCCGGCTCGCGCACATGGGCTATATCTCCAAGCCCGACATTGCCGCCGGCGTGGACGCGCTGGCCAAGCGCCTGGTCGGAGTGAAGGCTTAGTGCTCAAGCTCAAGGTCCTCGTCACTGACAAGATCGAGCCGGCGGGGCTCAAGCCACTCGAAACGCATCCCGGAATAGAGCTCGTTTATCTGGTCGCCCCCAAGCCCGAAGACCTCGAGAAAGCCCTGCCAGGCGTCGGCGCCTGGCTCGTGCGCTCGGAGACGAAGATCACGGCTGATTGGATCGCAAAGGCCCCTGACCTGCGCCTGATCGGCCGCGCCGGCGTCGGCGTCGACAACATCGATCTGCCCGCGGCGACGCGCCGCGGCATCGCCGTCGTCAACGCGCCCGCGGCCAACACGCTCGCCGCCGCCGAGCACGCGGTCGCCCTCATGCTCTCGCTCGCGCGGCACGTTCCGAAGGCCGATGCCTCGACCCAGGCGGGGCGTTGGGAACGGTCCAAATTCATGGGGGTCGAGCTGTTCGGCAAGACGCTCGGCGTCGTGGGCCTCGGCCGCATCGGCCGAGAGGTCGCCAAGCGCGCGCAATCGTTCGGCATGAGGCTCGTCGGCTTCGACCCGTTCGTGACCGATGCCCAGGCTCGCGAGATCGGCATCGAGCCGATGGCTTTTCTGGAGGTGCTCGCGCAGTCCGACTTCGTCACTCTTCATGTGCCCGGCGGCGAGAAGACCAACGGGATGGTCAACGCGGCGGCGCTCGCGAAGGCGAAGAAGGGCATCCGCATCATCAACTGCGCGCGCGGCGAGCTGATCGAGGATCAGGCGCTCGCGGACGCCCTGAAGTCCGGCCAGGCCGGCGGCGCGGCCCTCGACGTGTTCCACGCCGAGCCCCTCCCCGCGGATAATCCGCTGCGCGGCTGCCCGAACCTGATCCTGACCCCCCATCTCGGAGCGTCCACGGCCGAGGCGCAGAGCCGCGTGGCGACCGAGCTCGCGACGGCCGTCATCGATTTTCACGACAAGGGCATCGCGCCCAACGCCTTGAACATGCCCGGCTTCGATCCGGTGACGCTCGGAGCGCTCGGCGAGTGGGTGCCCTTGGCCGAGGCGATGGGACGCTTCCTCGCGCAGACGCTCGAGGGCGGCGTCAGCGAGTTTTCCTGCTCCTTTGAAGGAGAGTACAAGAGCAGCGAGCGCCGTCCGCTCGCGGTCTCCGCGCTCAAGGGCTTCCTGACGCCGATCATGGGCCCGGGCGTGAGCTGGATATCCGCACCCGCCGTCGCGGCGGACCGGGGCATCAAGGTCGGAGAATCCTCCGATCCGCGCTGCTCCGAAGGAGTGCGCCGCATGCTGACCCTGACCGCGGCGACCGACAAGGGGCCGGTCTCCGTCTCCGGGGCCGTGCTCGCTCCCGGGGAGCCTCGTATTCTGAAGCTCGGCGGCCTGCGCATCGACGTGCGGCCGCAGGGCAAGATGATCGTCATCGCCAACACCGACGCGCCCGGCGTGATCGGACGCGTCGGCACCTTGCTCGGCAAGGCGGGCGTGAACATCGCCGACATGCGCGTCGGGCGCCGCTCCGCCCATGGCGAGGCCGTCATGGTCCTCAACGTGGACGAGGACGCCCCTGCGTCGGTGCGAGCCGAGCTGACACGCGTCGAGGGCGTGCGCCGCGTGCACTGGGTGGAGCTGTAGGGTGAAGCGGCCATGAGCGCTCCGGCGAAATGCCCGCTCTGCGGAACCAAGCTGCGGCCCGAGATGGAGGGCTGCCCCAACTGCCCGATGTCCTTCGGGGACGGGCCGCCGGAGAAGACCGCGCTTCAGAATGACAGCTTCCGGAACTTCGGCATCCCGTTCCTCATCTTCGGCGGGCTCGCGTATTGCATCTGGGCGTTCAGCCAGTACATGTGGCGCACCGCCGAGGAGGGCACGCGGACCGTCTCGACCTCCATCAAGAAGGTCGGCGTCCTCCCCTCCTCCAGCGCGGGCGCCGGCGTCGTGCCGACCGACAGCCAGTCCATCCATGCGCTCGTCCTGGAGCAGACGACCGGCGTTTACGATCCGAAGGGCGTCATCGCCGCCGAGGAAAGCCGCAAGCGCGTGACGGCCGACGAGGGGCCCGGCACCATCTCCATCATGCCCGAAAAGGGGCCTCAGCCCAAGATCATCGACGAGTGGAAGGTGCGCGGCGTGATCTATGACCTGGTCACGCTCAAGCCGGTGCCCGGCGTGCACATGATCTTCACCGACAACGTGACGAATTCACGCGTGCAGATCAAGACCGACGAGGAGGGCCGCTATAAAGCGCTCCTTCCGTTCCTCGCCGGGCGCGGGTACCTCGTGACGCTGTCCAAGGCGGGCTACGAGAAATCCTATCTCGATCCGGGCACTGAGGGCGTCTCCGAGATGACCGTCGAGCGTCGCACGGAGATCTCGAAGGAGCTGGCGTCGCTGATCGCCGAGCCCGCCTCGCTTCAGCCGAACGCGGACACGCCTCTCGTGACCGACTTCCACCTCGCGCCGAAGTAATTCGCGGCGCTACTCCGCGTCGTCGCTGCCGGCGGCCTTGATCCTGGCCATGACCGTGTCCCGGAAGCGCCGTTTCGCGGCTTCCTTTCCGGCCTGGCTCTGAAAGCTGATCGTATACACCGCGCGGTCCTCCTCGGGGTGGAGGTTGGCGAGGCCGCCGACCACGCCTCCGATGCCACACTCCACCTTGCGGTTGGGGATGCTCGCCCAGGCTCCCGCCTCCTCGGCCAGCCTCGCCATCTCGCCGTCGAAGGCGAGGATGCCGTGGCGGCGCGCGTCCTTGAGCCATTCGAGCGTAGCGAACAGCGGGGACGGCAGGGCGGCGAACAGGGCCGGCTTTTTCTTTTTGCCCGCGAACGCATTGTCGAATGGGACGGGGCGCCCGTTGAACGAGATGAACTGCGTCGGAACGAGGAGATCGTAGCCGTCGAGCTTCGTGTCGACCTGGGCTGCGGGGCCCGCGTAGTAGATGCGGCGGGCGCCGCGGCGGACGAACGGCGTCAAAGATGCGGCCAGGATCTCTCCGAAGTTCGTGCGGCGAGGCACGACCGTCGCGGTGATCGTCGGGTCGGTCCGGTAGTAGGTCAGGCGCCAATAGTCGTTCTCGTAGACGCCGAGCTCTGACCCTTTCCACTCGGGCTCGAAGAGATAGTCGTAGCCGACGATGACGTTGTCCGCGACATAGGGCACCGTCGCGAGCAGGGAGCGCATCGCGCGCACGCCGGGCAGGACGTAATTGCAGTCCGGGCATGTCAGGGTCCGGACTATGGGCCCTTCCTCCTTCGCGCGGTCCGTGAGGATGGCCCACTGCGCGCGCGTGTGCAGGAAAAGGTCCTGCCCATAAAATCCGGAATAGACGAGGCGCGGCCGAAGGCCCGGCTCGGGCGCCATCACCCACGCGTGCTTGCCGTAGCTGACGTAGGGTGAGCGCAGGCGGTAGATGCGGCGGTAGCCGAGAGCCTTATAATGCTGCAGAAGATCATCGAAGGAGCCGAGGTAGAAATCGAGGTTCCATTTCCGCCGCCGCAGGAAGGGGCCCGTCGTGCCGAAGCGCCTCTCGGCGTAGGCGACGGGCTCGTCCATGGCCGGGGTTCCCTTGAGGGCCGCGATGGCGTCGGCACCGATACCGTCCTCCTCAAGGAACTTCATCAAGGGGCCGGGCGGCGGCGGCCAGGGCAGGCGCACCATCGGCTTGCCGGGGACGAGGTCATGGTAGCGGCGGATCTCGGCGACGAGCCTGTCCGCCTCGCCGATCGCGGTGGGGTCGACCTTGAGGATCTGCTCCCGGTAGTCCTCGAGGATGTCCGAGTCGGCCGTCACGCCCGCGCTCACGTTCCGGGCGAACACGAGCGACTTCTCCTGGAGCATGACCTGCATGGCGCCCAGCCCGAGCCACTCCGCCTGGCGCACGAGCTCCTCGCGAAGGAGCACGACGCTCTGCTTCTGGATGGTCAGGACGAGCAGCGCCACCTCGGGGTCGTAGGACGCGCCGATAGGCTTCGCCGCGGCGGGTACAGCCGCCGCGGCGAAAATCAATACCGCCGCCAGCGCCTTAGACGAGAGTCGCGAGTTCAACGGATTTTTCACCGGCCGACTGAGCGACCGCCGCGTGCGTGACCTTGCCGCGGTAGACGTTGACGCCCTTGCGCAGGGCCTCGTCGCGGCGCACGGCTTCCTCAAGCCCATACCTGGCAATGTCGCGCGCGTACTTCAGCGTGACGTTGGTCAGCGCGTATGTCGAGGTGTGGCTGACCGCCCCCGGGATGTTGGGCACGGCATAGTGCAGGACGCCGTGCTTGACGATGACGGGCTTGTCGTGGCTCGTGACCTCGCAGGTCTCGATGCAGCCGCCCTGGTCGACAGCGACGTCGACGATGACGGAGCCGGGCTTCATCTTCTTGACCATGTCCTCCGTGACGAGCGACGGGGCCTTGGCTCCCGGGATCAGCACGGCGCCGATCAGGAGGTCGGTGCGGATGACCGCGTTGTAGATGTTCTCGTCGTGGCTCATCAAGGTGCTCACGGAGTTGCCGAACACGTCGTCGAGGTAGGCGAGGCGCTGGGCCGAGACGTCGAGTATGTTCACGCGCGCGCCCATGCCGATGGCGATCTTCGCCGCGTTAATACCCACGACGCCGCCGCCGATGATGGTGACGATGCCGCGCGCCACGCCCGGGACGCCGCCGAGGAGCACTCCGCGCCCGCCGTGGTGCTTCTCGAGGAACTGCGCGCCGATCTGAACCGACATCTTGCCGGCAACCTCGCTCATCGGGGTCAGCAGCGGCAGGCTTCCGTCCTTGAGCTGGATCGTCTCGTAGGCGACGCCCTTGATCTTGGCTTTCAGCAGCGCCTTGGTCAGCGCAGGGGCCGGGGCCAGGTGCAGGTAGGTATAGAGGATCTGGTCGGCGCGGAACAGGCCGAGCTCCTCCTCGAGAGGCTCCTTGACCTTGATGATCATCTCCGCGTCGGCGAACAGACGCTTCTTGTCGACGATCGCGGCACCCGCGGTTTTATACTCCTCGTCGGTGATGCCGGAGCCGACGCCCGCTCCCTTCTCGATCATGACCTTGTGGCCGTCCTTGACGAGGGCGCGCACACCGCCGGGGACGAGACCCACGCGATGCTCGCGGTTCTTGATTTCCTTGGGCACTCCGATGATCATGGTCGTTCTCCTATAAAGTCGGCTAAGCTACGGAAGTCCGAAAAAAGCGGCGAGCTCGTCCGGCGTGGACGCCCCGCGCGGGAATCCGCTGACGCGCTTGATGACGTCTCCGGCGCGATTGGTCACGATGAACAGCGGGACGCCGCGCGCGGCGACCGCCCCATCCGTATCGAGCAGGCTGTCGGAGCCGAAAAGGGCGGCCATTTCCTTGACCTGATCGAGCTCGGGCGAGAGCCCAACGACGACGCGGCTGCCGACGCCGGCCTTGTCGAGAAAGCGGCGCAGGCGCACGATGTCGGGCGTCACCTGGTGGCAGATCCCGCACCAGGGGGCCACGAGCACGGTCAGGCACTTCTCCGTATTGCAGGTCGCCAGCGAGGGGCCAAGGGGGCCCCCCAGAGTGGCCAGGCGGACATCGGGCAGGCGGGAGGCAGCGTCGTCTCCCCCGCCGCAGGCGGTCGATACGAGTGCTGCGGCCAGGACGAAGGCGTAGGCTCTCATCCCCCGGATTCTAGCAAAGGCCGGATGGTTACTTTGATAGAATTCGAACCGTGTCCGAAGAACTTAGCGGCTTCGCGCGCCTCATCCGGGAAGCGGGCGTCGTCGGCGCCGGCGGGGCGGGCTTCCCTTCCTATGTGAAGGCCGCGTCGAAGGCCGACACCGTCATCGTCAACGGCGCCGAGTGCGAGCCCCTGCTCCAGAAGGACCAGGAGGTGATGGCGCGCCACACCGAGGAGGTCCTCGAGGGCCTGGCCCTGCTGATGCGTTCCACCGGCGCCGTCCGCGGCGTCATCGCGATCAAGGACAAGCACCCTGAGCTCATCTCCGAGGTGTCGAAGGCGATCGCGGGCCGCCCCGGCCTCGAGGTCAAAAGCCTGCGCGACGTCTACCCTGCCGGCGACGAGTACTGCCTCGTCTACGAGGTCACCGGCCGCCTCATCCCGCCCGGCGGAATCCCGATCCAGGTCGGCGTGGTCGTCAACAACGTCGAGACCCTGTACAACATGGGCCGCGCCGATCAGTCGCCCGTGGTGGACACCTGGTTCACCGTCGCGGGCGCGGTCAAGCGCCCCTGCACGGTCAAGGTCCCCATCGGCACCTCGTACGCCGAGGCGCTGGCGCTGGCGGGCGGCGCGACCATCCCCGATTTCGGCGCGCTCGACGGCGGCGCCATGATGGGCAAGGTTCTCGACTCCTTCGACCGCCCCGCGACCAAGACCTCCGGCGGCCTCATCGTCCTGCCGAAATCACACGCCCTTCTCAATCGCAAAGGCGCGGAGCGCGCGCAGGACGAGCGCGTGGGCAAGTCCGCGTGCGATCAATGCTCTCTGTGCACGGAGCTGTGCCCGCGCTACCTTCTCGGCTACGACATCCAGCCCCATAAGGTCATGCGCGGCCTGCTCTTCTCTCAAGCCGACCGGAAGACCTGGAACGAGTGGGCGCTGCTCTGCTGCGAGTGCCAGCTCTGCACCCTTTACTCCTGCCCTGAGAACCTCGCTCCCGGAAAGATCTGCGTGTCGGCCAAGAAGGACCTGGGTGAGAAAAAGATCACCTGGCAGAACTCGGCGCTCAACACCGGAAAGGCGGCGAAGGCCCACCCCATCCGGGAATACCGGCTTGTCCCGACGAAACAATTGGTGGCTCGCCTTGGGCTGGCCGATTATCAGGCAGACGCGCCCTACCTCGAAGGGGATTATTCTCCGGCGTCGGTGCGCATACCGCTCAAGCAGCACGTCGGTGCGCCGGCGGCGGCGCTTGTTTCCGTCGGACAGAAAGTCCGCCGAGGGGATAAAATCGGAGATGTCCCGGCCGACCAGCTGGGGGTCCCAGTGCATGCCAGCATCGACGGGGTCGTGACCGCGGTTTCCGACGTGGTCGAGATCAGGCGCGAGGAGAAGCGATGAAGAACGCGGTGGGCGGCGTGGAACTGAGCAGCATGGCCAAGGGCTTCGAGGCGACCGACGCCATGCTCAAGGCGGCCCCGGTGGAGATCCTGCTCGCGCGCACGATGTGCCCCGGCAAGTACTGCGTGATCGTCATGGGCGACGTCGGCAACGTGCGCGCCTCCGTCGACGCCGGCGTCGCGAAGGCCGCCGAGGCCCACGTGGACCACTTCATGATACCGAACCTCGATCCCGCGATCTTCCCCGCGCTCTCGGCCGTCAACATTCCGGGAAAGCTGCAGGCCCTGGGCATCGTGGAGACCTTCTCCATCGCCTCGCTCATCGAGGCCGCCGACGCGGCGGTCAAGTCGGCGAACATCGACCTCATCGAGATCCGCCTGGCCATGGCCCTGGGCGGCAAGGCCTTCGTGAGCTTCACCGGCTCCATCGCCGACTGCGAGACCGCCGTCGCGGCTGCCGCGGAGAGCGCCGGAGCCAAGGGGCTCCTCGTGCAGAAGGTCGTCATCGCGCAGCCCCGCCCTGAGCTTCTGACCGAGCTCGTCTAAGACCACAAAAAAAGCCCTCCATCGCTGGAGGGCTTTCGACTATCTTCGAGGATAGTCCGCGTCTAGAATGGCTCCGGGCCTAGGACTCGAACCTAGAACCTTGCCGTTAACAGCGGCCTGCTCCACCGTTGAGCTAGCCCGGATCGCCAAGAGTATAGCAAAGTCGAGGGCGATTGCCATTTTCCCGCGCCCTAGCCCAAAACGCGCATAATTCGCTTTACCCGGAATTTATCATTACGGGCTTGATTTATCGCCGCTATCCTTATATCCTCCCCCGATATGGCAGATACGATCGATCTCCCGGTCCTCCTGGCGGACGTGGTCTCTCGCGGCGGTTCCGACCTCCACCTGATCCACGGCATTCCCCCGATCGCCCGCATCGCGGGCGAGATCGGAGCGTTGCCCTACCCGGCGATGACCTCCGAGTCGATCCTGGCGATCCTCAACCCGTACCTCCAGGAATTCCACCGCGAGACCTTCAAGAAGGAGATGCGGGTCAACTTCTCGCACACGATCGCGGACGTCGGGCGGTTCCGCTTCAACCTGTACATGGCGACCGGCACGGCGGGTGCGACCATCCGCGTCATCCCGGTCAAGACCTACCCGCTCTCCTCTCTTGGCCTGCCGCCGATCGTCGGCAACCTCGCGCACAAGAGGGCCGGCATCATCTTCGTGACCGGTTCGACCGGATCCGGCAAGAGCACGACGATGGCCGCCATGCTCGAGTGGGTCAACCAGACCGGCAAGCCGGGCAAGGTCATCACGATCGAGGACCCCATCGAGAGCCTGTTCAAGCCCTGCCGCTCGATCTTCGTCCAACGCGAGGTCGGCGTCGATACCCCCACCTTCGACATCGGCATCCTCGATTCGCTGCGCCAGGACCCGGACATCATCTGCGTCGGCGAGATGCGCGACTCCGAGTCGATCCGCGCGGCCCTGCTCGCCGCCGAAACGGGCCATCTCGTCGTGACCACCTTGCACACGCGCGACGCGTCGAAGACCGCGCAGCGCATCGTGAGCGCGGTCCCGAACGCCGACCAGGACAGCCTTCGCGAGCAGCTGGCGATGACGCTCGAGGCCGTGATCTCCCAAGAGCTCCTTCCGCGTGCTGATGGAAAGGGCCTCGTCTTGGCATGCGAGATCCTGATCGCGACCTCGGCGGTGCGCCAGCTCATCCGCGAGAACAAGCTCGAGGCCATCAACGACGCCATCCAGGCCGGCGCCCAGGTGGGCATGGTGTCCAAGGACAGCTTCATCAAGAACCTGTATTCGAAGAAGATGATCACGAAGGAGGTCGCCCTGGAGCACATGCGCAACCCCGACCTCCTCAATCGCTGAGGATGCCGTCCGCCAACCCGGTGCGAAACCCTCCGAGCGACACCGAGGCCGCGGTGGTCTCGCGCGTCCTGCGCCTGGACAGCTTTTTCCCGGAGTTCACCGGCGAGCAGTGCGCGAAGATCTTCCCGCGCAGCGGCGTCGGCGTTTATTCGGCTGATGAGTTCGTCATCGAGCAGGGCGAGAGCGGCCGTGACCTGTTCGTGCTCCTGGAGGGCTCCGTCTCGGTGACGATCAGCATGGGCTCGGCGGGGGCCGAGGTCGCGACGCTGGGCGCGGAGGCCCTGCTCGGAGAGGTGGCCTTGCTTCGCGACGGCCTGCGCACGGCGTCCGCCCGGGCGATCGTGCCGACGCGCGCCTTCCGGCTGATGTTCGAGGACATGGGCTACATCCTTCAGAACAATCCCGATCTGGCCGCCCATCTTCAGGGCCTGGCCCGTGAGAGGACATCGTGAGAGCCTTCTTCTTGCTGGCGCTCCTGGCGGGCGTTTCGGACGCGGCGGAGACCCCCGGCGAATGCCCGAGGGGCACGCACCGCACGGCCACGAACAACCCCTACCAGCCGTTCGAGTGCGTGAAGGAGGATGTCAAGAAGGGCTTTGACGCGGTCTCCGGTCCGAAGGGCTTCAGCGCGCGCCCGAAGTGCCCCCGCGGCACCCGTCTCGCCGCCTCGAGCGACGGCCTGCAGCGGTACCGTTGCGTGCGCGTGCTGGCCGGCGAGACCGACCCGGACCTCGCCCCGATCTCGAGCAACGAGGACGCTCCCGCCCTCGAGGCGGGCCAGGTCAACGACGACCCCCTGACGCGGGGCTGCCCGCCGGGCAAACGCAAGGTGCGCACGACCGATCCCCTGAACCCCTTTCAGTGCGTGACGCAGTCCTCCCGCATCAAGACGATCAGCGAGGACGCCTACCGCCGCTACTCGGTGCCCGCCGAGCTGTCCTTTGACTACCCGCGCATGCTCGTGCCGCGCGACGGCTGGAAGGAAGACGTCCCCACCCTCTCCTTCACTCTCGACGACGGCTCGCCCGGCAAGCCCGTGATGATCACCATCACGAAGGTGGATCCGTCCCAGCCCACCTTCATCGAGATCGAGGCGGCGGCCGATAAGGATAAGTCCTGGCAGAACGCCAAGGACGGAGGCATGGTCCCTGTGGCCGGCGTCAAGGCGCGCATCACGTTCGTCTCGGGCGAGTCCAAGACCGCCTACATCCCCCTCCCGGCCGACGCGTACTACGCCGTCGTTTACAGCGCTCCGGTGGAATCCTATGACGTCTATCTCAGCGCGTTCAACCGGTTGCTCAAGACGATGAAGATCCAGAGGCATGGCAAGTGAAGAACACGATCACGGCGCGCGACGAGGGTGCGGTCCGCGTCATCACCCTGACGCGCGCTCCGGGGAACACGCTCGGCCTGGACGTGCTCGCGGCGCTGCGCACGGAGGTCTCTCTCGCCGCCGGCGAGCCCCGGGTGCGGGCCATCGTGCTCGCGTCGGGCTTGCCGAAGTATTTCTCGAGCGGGCTCGACCTCAACGAGATCATGGCCCTGCCCGAGGAGAAGCGCCCTCTGGCGTTCGAGGCCTTGCTCGGCTGCTACCGCGCCTTGCTCGAAGCGCCCAAGCCCGTCGTCGGCGCGCTGAGCGGCACCGCCATCCTCGGCGGCTGGATCATCGCGATGGGCTGCGACTGGCGCGTCCTGGCGGCGGAGTCCGGCAAGATCGCGCTGTCTGAGATCCGCCTGGGCCTGACGCCCACGCCCGCTCTCGTGACGCGCCTGGCTGCGCTGTCCCTCGATCCGCGCGTGGTCAAGGAGATGGTCCTGCGTGGCAAGACCCTGCGCGCGCCCGAAGCCCTCGCCGCCGGCCTCGTCGATGAGGTCGTGCCTGAGGCCGAGGTCCTGGAGCGTTCGCTCGCGCTGGCCAAGCGCCTCGCGAAATCCGCGCCCGCGGCCTTCGCGTCGCTCAAGAGGGGCCTCAACGCCCCCTTCCTCGATGAGGAGCTCTGGCGCCGCTCGATGTCCGAATTCAGTATCCTCATCGCTGGGCCCGAGGCGCGAGATGGCATGGAGGCGATGCGCTCCAAGCGCCGGCCCCGCTGGGAGGACTGATGTACGACAAGGGACTGCTCAAAGGGAAGATCGCGGTCGTGACGGGCGGCGGCACGGGCATCGGCAAGGCCGTCGCGACGGCCCTGGCCCTCCATGGGGCCGACGTGGCCCTCGCCTCGCGCGACGGCGAGCGCCTCGACGCCGCGGCTGCCGAGATCCGGAAGGCCACGGGCCGCAAGGCCATCGGCGTCGCCACCGACGTGTCCGACGCCAAGGCCGTCAAAGTGCTGTTCGACAAGGTCGAGTCGGAGCTCGGCCCCGCCTCCATCCTGATCAACGGCGCCGCCGCCAACTTCGTGCGCCCGAGCGAGATGCTGACCTCGGTACGCTTTCGCAAGGTCATCGACATCGTCCTTCACGGCAGCTTCAACTGCGCCATCGAGGCCGGTCGCCGCATGCTCCCGCGCGGCGAGGGCACCATCATCAGCCTGCTCGCCTCCTACGCCTGGACGGGCGCCCCGGGCTTCCTCCCCTCCGCCGCGGCCAAGTCCGGCGTGCAGGCGATGACGAAGACGCTCGGCGTCGAGTGGATCGGCCGCGGTGTGCGCGTGAATGCCGTCTGCCCCGGGCTCATCGACACTCCGCAATCCCGGGAGCGCCTGTGGCCCGAGGAGTGGATGAGCGATCTCCTGCTCGACAGCATCCCGAACCGTAAGTTCGGCACCGAGGAGGACGTATCGAACGCCGTGCTCTTCCTGTGCGCCCCCAAGACGAGCTACATCGCCGGCGAGACCCTCGTGGTGGATGCCGGGACCTCGCTTGGCGGCACACCCTACCTCCGCTTCGTCGAGAAGGCCGGCGTCGTGCGCAAGGCCCGCCCGAAATAATGGTGTCAGGCCTTATAGTTCCGCTAATTACTCCAAAAAGTAATTGAAGAAACTATAGGCCTGACACCGTCAAAAAAGAGAGGGGCTCCCTTTGCAGGGAGCCCCTCGACTTTTTAGGAGCGCGCGGTCTTAGGCGTGCTCGTGATGCTTGGTATTGGTCTCGACGTAAGCCTGCTTCGCGGCCTTGGCGGCGGCGACGATGGCTTCCTTCTTCGCGAGAGACTCGTCCTTCACGGTGTGGAGGAGGTCCGCGCCCTTCTCACGGCGCTCCTTGAGCCAGTCCGCGAGCTGCTCGCGGGTCTCGCCGCCCGAGCGGGGCGCGAAAAGGACTCCGAGGGCGGCTCCGATCGCCGCGCCCGTCACGAACAGCAACGCCCCGCCAAAACCTTCGCTCTCTCTAGCCATGATGTCATTCCCTCTCAAAGTGCGTCTCGGTGATCGGCATTCCTGCCGATGGGCCGAGTATACATCGAGTAGTTCTCCCCGTCAAGTGGGCTTTTTGCGACGCTTAGGACGACGCCGTTTGCCGGCGGCGCCGCTTCCGGGGCTACTGCCGGAGAGCGCTTACGAAGCTGCCTTGTCGCACGGTGAGATTGGAGGCATCGGCAGTGTCCTGTGCAAACTGGAGCGTGATGCTTCCGCTGGCGCCGGCGGTGACGAATCCCTGAATCCTCACGTTGAAGTCGATGCTCGCGTCGGCGGCGATCGTCGTGTTGACCAAAGTGCCCGGAGTGGTCAGGTCGGTCGTCGTGGCTTGAGGGAAGGCTGCACCCGCGGGCTCAGACCCGGATAGGACTGCCTTGCCCGTCGAGCCTGCCGGGGCGAGTACCGCGCTCTTCCAGCCAGACGCGGCGACGTTGCTGTTGGAGACCATCAGGACGAACTCGAACGCCCAGACCTCGCCGATCAGAACCGGGAAGGTGAGGCTGGAGTCGCTGACGAGGGTGGTGCTGTTGTTCACGGACTGGTCGCCGGTCTTCACTACGAACTTCATGTCGTTGAGTTTGCTCCGTGTAACCGCACCGTTGGCAAGCTTCTCGGAATCGACCGAGTTGGCGGCGAGCTTGGTCGAGTCGATGGTCAGCGCGGCGATCTTCGCGGCGGTCACGGAGAGGTTGGCGAGCTTCTCGACATCGACCGAGCTGGCGGCGAGCTTGGACGAATCGATAGTCAGCGCGGCGATCTTCGCGGCGGTCACGGAGAGGCTTGCGAGCTTCTCGACATCGACCGAGCTGGCGGCGAGCTTGGTCGAATCGACAGAGAGGGCCACGATCTTCTCGACGTCGACCGAGTTAGCGGCGAGCTTGGTCGAGTCGATGGTCAGCGCGGCGATCTTCGCAGCGGTCACGGAGAGGTTGACGAGCTTCTCGACGTCGACAGAGCTGGCGGCGAGCTTGGTCGAGTCGATGGTCAGCGCGGCGATCTTCGCGGCGGTCACGGAGAGGTTGGCGAGCTTCTCGACATCGACCGAGTTGGCGGCGAGCTTGGTCGAATCGACCGAGAGAGCGACGATCTTCTCGACGTCGACCGAGTTGGCCGCGAGCTTGGTCGAGTCGATCG
>CAZIBN010000066.1:3301-18675 GCA_964537395.1 uncultured Elusimicrobia bacterium | reverse complement strand
GGATATAGGCGCGCCTCAGAAAGCGGTGGACGCCCTCGATGCTGCGCATATCCCAGGGCTTGGACTGCTCGAACGGCCCCATGAACATCTCGTACAGGCGGAAGGAGTCCGCGCCGTAGCGCTTGAGCACGGTATCGGGGTTGACGACGTTCTTCTTGGACTTGGACATCTTCTCGACTTGAGAGGTGAGCACTTCGCCGGTGGTGGCGAGCTTCGCTCGGTTCTGCTCGTCGTATTCGACATCTTCGTAGGGGTGGTAGTTCCCTTTGGCGTCACGATTGGAATAGGAAAGGATCATGCCTTGATGACGGAGCTTTTGAAACGGCTCTTTCGTCGAGACGAAGCCGAGGTCGAAGAGGACTTTGTGCCAGAAGCGGGCGTACAGAAGATGGAGGACCGCATGCTCGGCGCCGCCAACGTAGCAGTCGACGGGGCCCCAAGACTTTTCCAGTTCCTTGTCCCACGCGGCCGTAGAGTTCTTCGGATCGATGTAGCGAAGGTAGTACCAGCACGAGCCACCCCATTGGGGCATGGTGTTGGTCTCCCGCTTCGCCGCCCCGCCGCAGGCGGGGCAATCCGTATTGACCCAGTCGGTGACGTTCGCCAAAGGCGATTCGCCGGTGCCGGTCGGTTTAAAGTCCGCAACTTCCGGCAATCGCAGCGGCAGCTGCGATTCAGGTACAGGCACCACTCCGCACTTCGCGCAGTGAACCAGCGGTATCGGCTCGCCCCAATACCGTTGCCGCGAAAACAACCAATCCCGCAGTTTATAGTTTACCCGCTTGGCCCCGAGCGATTTCTCTTCAAGCCAAGCGATAATCCGTTTCTTAGCCTCGGCCGTCGTAAGGCCGTCCAGGAGTCCCGAATTCGTTGCCGTTCCATCCCCGGTGAACGCCGTGCTTTCTTCGAGCTCCGTTCCCGCGGGAGGCAAGACCACGGTCTTAATATCGATGTTGTACTTGACGGCGAACTCATGATCCCGCTCATCGTGCGCCGGCACCGCCATGATGGCGCCGGTTCCGTATGAGCCGAGGACGTAGTCGGCGATATACACCGGGATCTTCGCGCCGTTCACGGGGTTGATGGCGTAGCCGCCGGTGAACACGCCCGTCTTGTCCTTCTGTAGCTCCGTTCTCTCGAGATCTGACTTGTTCTGCGCCGCCGCGGCGTAAGCCGTCACGGCGTCTTTTTGAGCGGCAGTCGTCAGCTTTCCTACCAGAGAATGCTCGGGCGCCAGCACCATATACGTCGCGCCGAAAAGGGTGTCCGGGCGGGTGGTGAAGACCTTGATCTCGTCCCCCGCTTCCGACTTGAAGGCGACTTCCGCGCCCTCGGAGCGTCCGATCCAATGCCGCTGCATCGCCAGGGTGGATTCGGGCCAGTCGAGCCCCACGAGGTCGGACTCGAGACGGTCGGCGTACGCCGTGATCTTCAGGACCCACTGGCGGATGCTCTTGCGCTCGACCTTGGTGCCGCAGCGGTCGCAGGCCCCGTTAAAGACTTCCTCGTTGGCGAGGCCGGTCTTGCACGAGGGGCAGAAATTGATCGGGGCCGTGCTTTCGTACGCCAGGCCCTTCTTGTAGAGCTGCAGGAAGATCCACTGCGTCCAGCGGTAATAGTTCGGATCGGTCGTGTCGACCTCGCGCTCCCAGTCGTACGAGAATCCCAGCGACTTGATCTGCCGCCGGAAGTTGTCGACGTTCTCGCGCGTGATCTTCGCCGGGTGCGTGCCCGTCGCGATGGCGAAGTTCTCGGCGGGAAGCCCGAACGCGTCCCAGCCCATCGGGTGCAGGACGTCGAAGTCCTTCATGCGCTTGTAGCGGCACAGGATGTCGGTAGCGGTGTAGCCCTCGGGGTGCCCCACATGGAGGCCGGCCCCCGACGGATAGGGGAACATGTCGAGGCAGTAGAACTTTTTCCCCGGACGGGGCGTCTTCGGCGCGCGGAAAACCCCTTCGGCTTCCCATTTGTCCTGCCACTTCTTCTCGATGTCGGCGAAGGGGATGTGTTCGGTCTTCACGGGGGGATTATAGCTTTTCGCTCAGTCGAGGCCGAGGGCGAAACGCAAGGCGGCGTCGAGCGCGGCGCGTTTGGCGAAGGTCGGGCTTCCTATATGCGATCGAGGGGCTTGACGAATCAAGACCCCGGGGCTACCCTAGGACTACCCCCCTATGCGCCATATGCAACGGTCGTATTCCGTCCAGACAGCTATTCTCGTCGCCGCGCTCGCGTTGAGCGCCCCGGCGTTCGCGGGACCGGAGGCGGTCCCGTGTCTCGCGGCCTACCAGGACGCGTACAAAGCCACGTGGGAGATCGCGCCCGACGATTGGGCGAAGCTTTGCGCCAGGGACGGCGCCGCGGACGCGGCCTTCCTCGACGGGCAGAAGGCCTTCCTGGACCGCTGCAACATCGGGGCGGCGCCGTCCGTCCGCGCCAATCTGATCCGCGCGGACGACGCGGCCGCGCTCTGCGCCCAGGGCGTCCCGGGCCGTGCGAAGCTTCCCAAGACGGGAGCCGCCGTGTCGGTCGGTGGCTTCTCAGCGCCTACGGCGGAGCAGGCGGCCGTTCAAGGGCGGGCCCAGCAGCGGGCCACGTCCGGCGTCGCAGCCTCCGCCGGCCGCATCAACGCCGCGTTGGGCGGCGACGTCGCGTCCCTGTATGGTGAAAGGACCGGTTCGGCCGTCGGCGACGGCGGGAGCGCCCCGGCGGCGGGGTCGGCGACCCCGTTGCCGCGATCCGGCCCGCGCGATCCGGGGCTCGGGGAAGCGGGTCGCACGAAGACGGCGTCGCCCGCCCGCTCGGCCCCGCCGCCCCCTGTGGTGGTCCCGTACACGCCGTCCGATCCGGCCAAGGCGAAGTCGCTTATCATCCTCGATAAATGGCTCATGACAAACGGAGCGTCCTCCGCTTCCGTCTCCTATCTGCGCGAACGCTACCGCGACATGCTCGAGGGCCTTTCTCCCGAGGTCCTGCAGAATCTCGTGAACAGCGGGCAGCGCGTCGCCATCATCCCGGAGAAGAAGAAGCTCACGGAGGTGGCTCCGTTCCAGGCGCTGGCCGGTAAGAAGACCTTCGACGGCCGGAAATGGGAGACGGTCCGCGGCGTGGCGGGCGTGCCGTTAGGTCCGGGGAAGCACGGGTGTGCGGTCGCCATCGGCGAGGAGAACCTCGGCGGCGACGGCGGAGGCTATCCCAAAGGCTACACGTTCTTCCATGAGTACGGCCATGCAGTGAAGCTCAACGGTCTGCCGCCCAAGACGCTGGCTCCGGTGGGCTTCGTCGAGAAGGTCAAGCGGGCGGCCTGGGGTGATCCCGGCACGCAGCAGCATGTCAAGGAGATCTATGACGCGTCCATGAAGCGCCCGCAGAAGACCGGACTGGACAGCTACGCGAACTCCAACGATGACGAGTTCTACGCGCAGGCCACCGCGGCTTTCTTCGGCGTGGGCTACCGTTACTACAAGACGCCGGAGGACAAGAAGAAGCACGTCCTTACCCAGGAGACGCCCGTGTCGCTTGCGCGCGCCAATTTTGATATATCCAAGCTCTGCGTCTCGGTGTACGGAACGCCGGGGCGGTACTGGAAGAAGGAATGAGGAAAACGATCCTGCTGGCCGCGTTCGCGGCCGCGCTGTGCGCGTGCGGGAAACCTATGGAGGCCTCCGTGCCGACGACGCCGCTCTGGGCCGCCCATCACGGCGGGCGTGAGGTCCTGCGCTTCAAGGAGGGCACCGGCCCCCTGCGCAGCACCGCGCTCCTGCCCGTCGGCGCCGAACCGCCCACGCATCCGTTCCTGACGGCCTCGGCGCTGGAGCCTACCGAGGAGGGTCCCTTGCGCGACGTGCTGGAGGCCTCGAAGTCCTTTCCTGATTTCATGGAGCGTCTCAAGAAGGCGGGCTATGAGGTCCGCCCCGGGACGATCGAGCCATGATCACCGCCCTCCTCCTCGCCGCCGTCCTTCCCGCCTCCGCCGCCTCGCCGGACGCGTGCGCGGGCGGCACCATCGAATCGCGAGCGAAGGCGGGTTGCGTGCCGGCGCTCACGCCCGGGCCGGGCCTCAACCCAGCGGCGGCCGCGCCCTCGCAGGCCCAGGAGTACAAGGTCTACGATAAAGCCGGGGCGCTCGTCCTCGTCTTCAAGGATAGGTCGGGCCCGCTGGTCAGCGCCGCGATGCCGTCGGAGGGCTCGCCCGTCACGCATCCGTTCGTCAGCGGCTCCGCGCACGACCCCTCTTCCGAGAACGCCCTGCGTGAGCTCCTCGAGGCGTCGAAGAGCGTGAAGGAGTTCGTGGCCCGTCTGAAGCGCGAAGGCTATCGGGTGGACCGGTCGGGGCCGCCGCCCGCGACGGCGGCGAAGGTCGCTCCCGGCTCCGCGTGGGAGGTCCTGAGGAGCGGACGGCCCGTCCTGCGCGTCGTGAACACCCCGGGCCCTCTGACCGGGACCGCCTTGCCGCCTCCGGGCGTGGAGCCGCCGGGCCATCCGTTCCTCAGCGGTTCGGCGCTGGTCGTCTCCGAGGAAGGCCGCTTGCGCGAGATCCTCGACGCCAGCCGCAGCACCGCGGACTTCTTCGAACGCCTGCGCCGCGCGGGCTACGAAGTCCGTCCCGCGCGTTGACCGCCGCTATTTCTTCTTCTTGGCGGGATGGGCGTACTGCGTCGTAAATCTTAACCACCGGAGTAATTCCTGCTTTGTTAATCCCGGCCGAAATTGAACCACGTGAAGGGCCACTTTTTAGCGGGCTTGGCCGGCTCGGGGGGCGGCGCCCAGAGGCGCAGGACCGCGCTGCCGCGGTCTCCCGGATTGATGGCCTCGACTTTGATGCGGTAGCCGGCGACCATGATGGTCTGACCCACGGCGACAGCGACCTCCTGGTGCGCGGCCGGGTCTTTCGCGACGCTGATGGAGAGCCGGGCGTGAAGGCCCTCCTGGCGGACCTCCTTCTCGTCGAGATAGGGGCCGATCCCCGTGGCCAAAGCCCCGATGCCGAGCTTGCCGAAGTTGAGCTGGGTCGACGACATGACGGACAGGACGAGCCCGTCGGACGCCTTGCCGGCGGCCGGGGCAGGAGCCGCGGATGCCGCCGTCGCGAGCGCGAGAAGGACAGCCGCCAGAATGGACGAGTTGTTTTTGTGCATGGTCACTTTTTCCATTTACATAGACTCGATCAAGGAACGAGGGGCGCCGTCGACACGACGACGGCCGCGGGAGGGATCGTGAGGCGCCCGCGCCAGAGTCCGGCGCGCACGGTCGAGGTCGAAGGGTAGAGATGCTCGGTCCCGTAGGATAGGGCGTAGGTCGTGGTCTCGAGCGCCAGCAGCGGCCCCGAGGCGTTCTGGTTCTGCTCGAAGCACAGGATCCTGCCCTTGGGGATCTTGAGCTGCTCGGTGAGGGCTCCCGACCCCGTATTCGAGGAGAGGAGCGTCTCGTAAGCGCGGGGGCCCTCGCCGATGCCCAGGACGAGCGGACGGATCGCGGCGTCGCGCACGAAGTCCACGAACGCGGCCTTCTTCCCGATGTTCTGGATCTCAACGAGGAGCGAGATGTTCTCCCCGGGCGCGTAAGCGGCCCTGGCCGGGCGCGCACGGGCGCGCAGGCCGCCGGAGGTCTTGCTCCAGCGCGGCGCGGGCGGCAGATCAGGAAGGCCGCACAGCGCCGAGCGCGTGAGCGGATCCTCGGTGCGGGCCTTGAACTTCGCGTCGAGATCGAGGAAGATGAGAGAGTAGGGGTCGATGCGGGAGTTCTTGAGTTTCAGGGCCCAGTGCAGGTGCGGGCCGGTGACGCGGCCGGTCGCGCCGACCTTGCCGATGATCTGGCCCTTCTTCACCAGGTCTCCGGCCTTGACCATGAACTTGGACAGATGGGCGTATTGCGTCGTCAGGCCCAGGCCGTGGTCGAGGATGATGGTCTTGCCCGCGAAGAATAAAGGGTCGGCGAGCAGGACCTTGCCGGCGGCGGGGGCGCGCACCGGCTGACCGAGCTTGGCCTTGAGGTCCATCCCCGAGTGAGGCGCGCGCGGCTGTCCGTTGAACACGCGGCGTTCGCCCAGGCGGCCGGTCGAGGCTCCCGGGATCGGCGAGGAGAAGGCTCCTTCAAATAGCCGCTTCGTCTCCGTCTTGGAGAACAGCTTGTGGAGCTTCGCGGCCTCGGCCTCGGCGCGCTCGGAGTCGTTCTTGTCGGGCGTGACGAACTTTTGATCGACCTTGAGCTCGACGGTGGGAAAGCCGGCGTCGACGACGTTCAGAGGTTCGCTCCAGTCGACCTTCCTGCCGCCCGGGGCGCGCATCATGGCGTTGATCGTCGCTGGGCCGGTGGAGAACTCGAGGTCGAGGCCGGCGAAGGCGAGCCAGGTCCCCGTCGAGGCGCCCGGAAAGAAGTCGAGCGTGCGGCCGTGCAGGGATGCCGAGGGCGGGATCTTGGCGTCGTTGCCCGTGACGGTTATGAGAATGAGCTCTCCGGGCTTGAACGCGCGCGCCTCGGCCGTGAAGGTCGGGTCGGGCGCGGCCGCTCGGGCCGGGGCGGGGGCGAGCAAAAGAAGGGCGGCGATGGAGGCGGTGATCATTCGACCATCTTCTTATACAACACCCGGGCCTTCGCGTTCGACGGTTCTCGGCGCAGGACCTCGTCGAGGTGTCCCGAGCATTCCTTCAGGCGGCCGCGCTCGCAGAGGAGCTTGGCGAGGTTCAGCCGCGCGTCGATCTGCTCCGGCGACGCGGCGAGCGACTTGCTCCACCAGCCGATCGCGCCGTCGAAGTCGCCCGCGAGGTAGGCGAGGTTCCCGAGATTGTTCAGCGGGCCCGGCCGGGAGGGGTCGAGCTCCGCGGCGCGGAGGAACGCCGCCCTCGCCCCGGTGAAATCGGAGGCCTTCGCCTTGATGAAGCCGAGCTCCTCGGCCGCGTCGGCGTCCTTCGGTGCGCCCGCAAGGCGGTCCTCCATCTCCCGGACGCGGCCGGCGGCGGCGCCGTCGGCGAAGGGCGCTTCCATCGCGTTGCGGCGCACGGCGAGCGCGGGCTGGATGGCGAGGCCGAAGAAGACGAGCAGCGCGCTCAGCGGGAGGAGGGCGTGCGGCGCCGCCCCGTGCGCGGCGGAGCGGGACGCCGCGCCGAGGAGGGCGAAGGCCGCGAAGGCCGACGCGCCGAAGCGCAGGTCGGGCGAGACGAAGGCCGCCGCGAACAGGACCAAGGCGCCGGCCGTCGCCGCCCCGCGGTCAAGGCCTGCTTCCGCGCTGTCGTCGCGCCGTAGCATCAGCCACGCGACGATCGGGATCGCCGCCAAAGCGGCCAGTCCGAGCGGGCCGGTCTCGACGAAGGTCTGCAGGTATTCGTTGTGGGCGAAGTTCACGATGACGCGGCCTTCGGGCCAGCGGGCCTTGAGCGCCGCGGAGGCGAAGGCCGGGAACTCGAGATGGAAGCGTCCGAGGCCGCAGCCGAGCAGGGGGTGGGCGCGCCACAGCGAGAGCGCGTCGCGCCAGATCAGGGCGTGGGTCCATTCGCGGCCGCGGAACGCCCACGCCGCCGTCGCGGCGAGTCCGGTCGCCGCTCCCAGAGCGCCCGCCAGAGGCCTGCCCTTTAGCCGCGCGAGCGCCCACAGCGCAAGCCCCGCCAGAAGGCCGAAGACCGCTGCGCGCGAGTGCGTGAGGAAAAGACCCGCGCCTTGGAGCGTTGCCGCGGCGACCCACAGTCCGCGCCGGCTTTTTGATTCGTAGGAGCGCGCGAGCGCTATCGGCAAAGCCGAGGCCAGCGCGGTGCCGAGGAAGATCGGGTTCCCGAAGCTCGCGAAAGGCCGTAGCTGGCCGTTCGCCGCCTGTGCGACCGCCCACAAGGCGGCGGCTGATGCTCCGATGGACCAAGCCGTCAGGAACGGGGCCGGGCCAGTCAGCGCGAACGAGCGGCTGGCCGCCCAGAAAGCGAGAGCGCAAAAGAAAAGACGCGCGGCCTCGGACTGGGAAACGGCGAGGTCGGGGGACAGCGCCCAGAAGAGAAGCCCGGCGGCCGCAAGCGCCGCCGCGGGAAGATCGAGCGGCGAGCGGCGGCCCGGGCTGTCAGGCTTCGCGCCGCGATAGGCTAAGACGCCTCCGGCGATCAGGACGACGGCCTGCACGGCGAGAAGCTTCGCGCGGATGAGCTTCTGGTCGGGCACGAGCCAGAAGGCGGCCGCCGCCAGCGCCCACAGCGCGGGAAGGAGGATCTCGGCTTCGGGCGCGGCCTTGGCCTTAGGCACGCAGGGAAGCGACGATCCGGTCCTGCACCTTGAACATGCGGGCCTTCGCGGCCGGCCGGTGATCGTCGTGGCCGATCAGGTGCAGGGCGCCATGGACGGCGAGCGTCGCGGCTTCGACGGCGACCGTATGGCCGAGTTCCTTCGCCTGCCGGCGGGTCATCCAGGCGGAGATGAAGATGTCTCCCAGAGGAGCATCGTCGCCGGCGATCTCACGGGGGACATCGTGCGGGAAGGCGAGGACGTCCGTGTCGTAGTCGTGCCCGAGGTAATGGCGGTTCATCCGCAGCATCGCGGCGCGTGCCAGGAAAACGACGTTGACCTCGCCGCGGACCGCGGCCGTTTTCTTCGATGAGCCGAAGGCGAGCCGCACCGCCTTTTTATAGAGGAACTCTTGCCGCGCCGCGCGCGGCAAAGAGGCCATGCCCGCGATGATGATCCTCATGATGTTTTCTCGTCCCATTTGTCGTAGGCGCGTATGATCTTCTTGACGATCGGATGGCGGGACACGTCGGCCTCCGCCATGCGCACCGTGGCCATGCCCTCCACGCCCTTGAGGATCTCAAGGACGCGCACCAGCCCCGAGGTCGCGCGCGCGCCGAGGTCGGTCTGCGTCGTGTCGCCGGTGACGACGGCCTTGGAGCCCGTGCCCATGCGCGTGAGGAACATCTTCATCTGCTCGGGCGTGGTGTTCTGCGCCTCGTCGAGGATGAGAAATGCATCTTCGAAGGTCCGCCCGCGCATGTAGGCGAGGGGAACGATCTCGATGACGTCGTTGTCCCGCCAGGTGCGGAAGCGCTCGCCGCCGAGCAAGGCGATGAACGCGTCGTAGAGCGGACGCAGGTAGGGGTTCACCTTCTCCATCAGGTCGCCGGGCAGGAAGCCGAGCTTCTCGCCGGCCTCGACGATCGGGCGGGACAGGATGATCTTGGTGACGTGGCGCGACTCGAGGGCGCGCAGGGCGCAGGCGACCGCGAGGAAGGTCTTTCCCGTGCCGGCCGGGCCGATGCCGAAGGTCAGGTCGTGCTCGGCGATGGTGTCGCAGTACTTCTGCTGGTTCGCCGTGCGGGCGCGCAGGACCTTGCCGTTGTGGGCGCGGTACAGGCCGTCCTCGGGAAGAGACGGCGCGTCCAGATTGATGGGCTCGAACCCGCGGGGGTCGATGGGTGCCGCGCGGCGCCGCAGGGCCTCGATCTCCGCGCGAAGGCGCTTGGCGGCCTTCTCCACGCGCTGGGCGCTCCCCTTCACGGTCAGGGACAGGTCGCCGCTCTCGGCGTCCTGTCTCAAGAATATCTCGACGCCGAAGTCGCGTTCGAGCTCGCGCAGGCGCGCGTCTTGTTCGCCGAGGAGGCGGACCGTCTCCGCCTGGTCGTTGAGCCGGATGAGCTTGGTGGTCATGAGTTGGTCTCCCAGGAGGTTTCCGCGAGGCCGAGGCGCGCGCCGACGGCGCGGCAGGCATCGAGGGCGGCGCTGGGGCCCTGATTTTCGAGCGCGCGCGCCCAGCGGCTCTGGGCGTCGCGCAGGCGCCAGGTGCCGGCGAGCAGGCCGGCGTCCCAGAGGGCGTCGAGCCAGCGCAGCGCGCGCGACACCTTCGCGGTATCGGTCGGCGCGGAGACGACGGACTCCATGTAAAGGTGGAGCCGATCCTCGAGCTCCGAAGCCCAGGGCAGCTCCGCCGCGTTGAAGGAGTGCACCGCCGACTCGGACAGCAGCTGCAGAACGGGCTCATCTTCTTTTCCGCCGCGGCGCATCGCTGAGATGACCGACACCCAGCGCTTCAGATAAAAGGTGCGGGAGGCGCCGAGCGCGCCCTCGGCCGCCAGCGCCTTGACGACCTCGGCGCGCTCGTCGTTGAGCACCGCATCGAGCCCGAAGCTTGAGGCGCCGAAGCGCTCGTTCATCGCCGCACGGAAATCCATGTCGTCCAGGCGCAGGAACTGGTCTGCGATCAGAATCGGATCCAGGGGCTCCCCGCGCGGGGCGAGCCAGCAGGCGAAATCGAGGCGATCGGCGCGATGCACGATGACGTGGAACTCGGCGCTCTCGCGCGATTCCAGGCGCCCGGTGAGGACGCCCCGGATCGACAGGGTCCGCTCCCGCCCCGCGAGCCCCGCCTTGCTCGAGCGGAACGCGGGGCTGACCTTCCAGCTCAGCAGGCGCGGCTCGGGCGCGGGCAGGTCCAGATGATCGAGCAGGGCCGCGTGCGCCGCGGCACGGGGGAGGCCGACGCGCGCCGAGCCCACCAGGGCCTTCCAGACCTTCGCGCCGTTCTCGAAGCGCGGGATGTTCGAGCGGCACGCGCTCAGGCGCTCCTCGAAGACGCCCTCCGCGTCCTCGCTGAGCAGCTTCGCCAGGTCGAGCGCCCGGGCCGCGCGTGTGAGGCACAGCACGGCCTCGACGCCGGAGATGTCATCGAAGAACCAGCCGCAGCTCGTGAACATGGCCAGGCGTTCGCGCTGCATCGTCAGCAGCTCGAGCGCGCGCGTTTCCTCATCCGCGTTCAAGGGGCGCTTGGCGCGGGCCTTCAGGAAGGCCGAGGCGCGCTCATCGCCGGGCGTGAGCCAGAGAGCCACCGACTCGTCGCGGACCTTCCAAGGGTCGGCGAAGAAGCGCGAGGCGTCGTCCTCGTAGAACGTGTCGAGGCGGACCGCGAGCTTGTTGAGCGCGGAGCGCAGCCCCGCGCGCCAGTCCTGGCTCCAGCCGGGCAGATGCGCGGAGCGGCAGCCGCAGTCCTTCTCCCACCGGCCGAGGCCGTGCTCGCAGCTCCAGGCGGTGTTCTCCCGTATGCGGACCTCGTGCGGCGGGGGAAACAAAGCGAGGAAGCGGGCGGGGTCGATCGCCGGGATCCCGTCGGCCTGGAGCAGGTCGAGCGTGAGCGCCAGCACCCGTTCGGCGCCCGGATGATGATGCCCGTAGAACTCGCCATCGGAGGCGACGTGGACGAGCTGGGCGGCGTCGCCGGGCATCAGGCGCGCGCGCGTCGCGTCGACGAAGTGCTCGGCGCTCACCGTCGTCTCGCCGGTCACGACGCCTTGGGACAGCCGGTGGTGATAGAAGAAGATCACGAGCTTTTTAGACGGGTCGCGCGGCGAGACCCAGAGGTAGGGCATCTTGGGGTCCAGGTGCTCGGCGTCGAACTCCACCCACGCGTCGCTGCCGAGGTCGCGCACGGCCTCGCCCTGCTTCGGATCGAGGATGGTGAATTCGACGCCATGCCCGGCGAGAACCTCGAGCGTCTCGACGTCCACTGCCGTCTCGGGCAGCCACATGCCCTTCGCTTCCCGGCCGAAGCGGTGACGGAATTCGGCCAGCCCCCAGCGCACCAAGGTCTCCTTGTCGCGGCGCGACTCGAGCGGGAGAATATTGTGGAAATAAGGTTGAGCGATCGCCGTCTGCGTGGCGGCGTCGGCGGCCAGGATGCGGCTCAGGATGGCCGGGCGCTCGCTCTCAAGCCAGGACAGCAAGGTCGGTCCGAAATTATAAGAAAGGCGCTTGAGCGTCTCATCGTAGGCGATCGTCCGCCCATCGCTGCCGCCGTGGATGCCTAAGGTGATGGGGCCGTAGCACTCCTCGGCGATGCGCGCGTTCCAATCGTGGAACGGCGCCGCCGAGGCCTCTCGGTCAACCGAGCCGGTCCACGGGTTCTCCCGCGGTGGCTGGTAAAAATGACCGTGAACGCAGATGTGCCGGTGGCTCACGCGGTCATTGTAGTTATTTCGAGTTCGCGGCCGCTGTGATCGTGATGCGCACGCTCACGCCTTCCGAATCGTAGACGACCGCCTCGGCGCCGAGCTCGAGCTCGGCGGCGGACGAGTACTCGATGGCATCGCCGGTGCCCCAGACAGCGCCGCCTTTGTACTCCATGCGCGCCTTGCCGTTGTTCGGGTTGATCACAGGCACGCCGCTGAAGGTCATCTTCCGTGGGGACTTGCCCTTGATATCGACCGCGGCGTTGAACTGGCTTTGGGCCTGCACCCGCGTCTTTGACGCGATCTGGCCTGCAGGGCCCGAGACCACGACCGAGACGATGAGGTCGGCGTTTTCGCCGAGGAACTTCTGCGCTGGGGCCGGAGCGGCGGCGGCGGGCAGGGCGAGCGTGAGCATCAGCAAGGCGGCGGCGATCTTCATTTTTCCCTCCTATCTGGGATCGTTCGAACGCGCGTGAGATAAAGGCTGAGCGCGTCCAGGTGCGCGAGCACGGCCGTGGCGTCCGCAGCCTTGGCCGCGGCTTCGATGATCCGGGCCTCATCGCTGATGGGCTGGAAGCCGAAGCTGGCGCCCGTGCCGGTGAGCCTGTGCCCCAGGGCGGCGATTTCAGCGTAGTCCTGCAGCTCGAGCGCTTTCCTCATCGCCGCGGTCTCGCGGCGGCAGCTGTCGAGGAACGGCGGGATGAGCTCGGCGAATTCCGGATCGATCGTGACGAGTATGCTGTCATCGACGGGCGCCGCCGGCCTGGTTGAGAGGTGCTGCTCCACCGCTCTTAGGAGCTCCTCGCGCGCGAACGGCTTACGCAGCGTCCCGGTAAAACCCGCCTCGAGGCATTTGCGGAGGTCCCCGGGCTCCGTGTTCGCGGTGAGCGCCAGAATGGGAACGGGCGTTCGTTGATCCCTTTCTTCGTGCTCACGCATGCGCGCGACCGCGGTGACCCCGTCCATCACCGGCATCTGGATGTCCATGATGACCGCATCGTACTCTCCGGCGACGAACATCTCCGTCGCGGACTGGCCGTCCTCGGCTAAGTCCACCTTGTAGCCGGCCCGCGTCAGGCATAGCTGCAGCAGCGCGCGCAGGGCGGGGGTATCCTCAACGGCGAGCAGGCGTGCGCTCACCGCTGGATGGTGGTGCCTCGCGGCACGATGACGATGCCGCTCGGATCCACGAAGTAGCGCTTCGCGTCCTCCTCGGCGTTGAAGCCGAGCTTGAGCTTGGCGGGGATCTCGTTGAAGCGGTCCACGATCACGCGCTTGAGGTGCGCCTCGGACCGGACTTTGCAAAAATCCATGATGATCGAATCCTCGATCACCGCGCCGTCATGGATGTGCACGCCGCGGCCGATGATCGAGTTCTTGATCGTCGCGTTTCGTACGAAGCAGCCGTCGCTGATGATGCAGTTCGTCAGCTTGCCGTCGATGACCTTCGCGGGCGGGCCGTCGTAGCGTCCCGAGTGGATGAACCAGCGGCGGTTGTTGAGATTAAGTCGTGGCCGGGCTCCCAGAATGTCCATGTTCGACTGGTAGTAGGCGCCGATCGTCCCGACGTCGCGCCAGTACGACTGCTCCTCGTACGCCTTGAGCCCGGGCAGGACGTTGGTCGAGAAGTCGTACGCATATAATTTGTGGCTCTTGAGAATGGCCGGAAGGACGTTCTTCCCGAAATCGAGATCGCTTTCGTCTTTATGATGGTTCTTGAGCAGGTCGACCAGCACGTTTTTGGTGAAAACGTAGTTGCCCATCGACGCCAGCGCGTGCGTCGTGCTTCCCGGCATCGGATCCGCGCTCAGGGGCTTCTCGATGAATTCCATGACCCGGCCTTTGCTGTCCGTCTGCACGATGCCGAAGTTGGTGACGCTCTTGAGGGGGACGGGTATGGTCGAGACGGTGACGTCGGCGCCCTTCTCGATGTGCCACTGCACCATCTGCCCCACGTCCATGCGGTAGATGTGGTCCGCGCCGAAGACGACGACCAGGTCCGGGTCGAAGTCGTGGATCAGATTCAGGTTCTGGCGTACGGCGTCCGCGGTGCCGCGGTACCACATCGTGCCCAGGCGCATCTGCGGCGGCACGACCGTGATGAAGTGCTCGCGCGTGAGGCCGGCGGTCCGCCAGTTGGAGCGCAGGTGCTCGATGAGGCTCTGCGACATGTACTGCACGAGGACGTAGATCGAGAGCATGCCCGAGTTGACGAGGTTGGAGAGCACGAAGTCCACGATCCGGTACTTGCCTCCAAACGGCACGGCGGGCTTGGATCGCTCGTGGGTCAGCGGGTGCAGGCGCTCGCCTTTGCCGCCGGCGAGCACGATCGCGAGCACGCGCCGCGTCGGTGAGATGCTGAGCTTACTGGGGTTCGGCATAGGGATCCTCACCGTAATCGGTGTCGTCGATGACCGCTGCGTGCTTGCTCTTCTTCTTCGCGGGGGTGGGGTTGTTCCCGAGGGTCGGGCCCGGTTCGTCCTCGCCCTGCTGAGCGCGACTGCGGCGCTGCAGGGCCTCCCGGTCGACCTCCTGCTTGTGCCGCTCGGCGCCCTGCAGCTGCGCGTCATCGAGCACGAGCACCTCGCGCTTCTCCTCGATGCCGGCCGTGATCTGGGTCAGCCCCTGCGTCGTGATGCCGGTCGAGACGCGGACCGGGAGGTAGACGGCGTCGCCGTCGCGGATCAGGGCGCCGGTCGGCACGTAGAGCACGTCCTTCTTCGACATCGGGATGATCTGGCCTTCCCACTCGGTGCCCGGATCGAAGTAGCGGTCGGGCGACATGTTCAAGGTGAAGGTCGCGCCGGGCTCGACCTTCTCGCCCTGGATATCGAGGATGAACTTCGTCACGCGGCCCTTGAATATCCGCTTGGGGTTCTTCACCGCCCAAAAGGTCAGGTCCTGGCCGTCGTGGAGCCAGGTGGCATCCTCGGGCCGTACGCGCGCGACAAGCTTGAGCGTCGCGGCGACCTCGAACATCACCGACTCTGGCTTCACCCAGGTTTTCGGCTTCAGGAAGTTCTTCAGGATGAAGCAGGTGTCCGGGCAGCGCGCGGCCGTCGGGCGATAGACGCGCTGCCAGCGGTCCTCTAAAATATCCACGTTCTGAGAGCCTTTCGAGTCGAGCATCGCCGCCAGCTCCTTGTGCGCGAGGAAAGCGAGCGGCTGGTCGGCTCCCTTCCAGACATAGGTCGAGGTCAGCACGCTCTCGACGCGGCCCTCGATCGAGGACTTGATGCGGAAGATGTCGTCGGCCACGACCGTGCCCGTCACCTTGATCTTGAGCTCGAGGTCGCCGCGCTTGACCTTGGCGGGCGTCGCCGCGCCCGCGGAGGCGGCGAGGAGAACGAGCGAGGCGGCGAGGAAGGCCTTCATGGGGGTTAAAGTTAGCAAATTGATGCCGCGGCCCCGTATTCCTTAATACGGCAGCCGACATCGAATTGTAAGGGGAAAATCGGGGTTGCGCAATGG
>CAZIBN010000066.1:2094-3201 GCA_964537395.1 uncultured Elusimicrobia bacterium | reverse complement strand
TCGATCAGGGAATGGTTTTGGCCCGCATGGCCGCCGCCGACGGCGAGGACATGGCCTTGGCCGCGCTTTACCAGCGCCTGTTCGTCCTCCAGGACAAGCGCCGCGAGGTCGAGCTTCGTTCTGACGAGGCCGAGCTCGCCATCGAAGATATCGTGCTCGCCTACCACAAGTACGACGACCGCATGACCAAGGAGCTTCTCAAGGAGATCGCGGTCGATCCCGAGCACCGGGATTACCCGAACATCACCGAGAAGGACAAGCTCCAGATCATGGCTCAGGTCCGCGAGAAGATACGCGTCCAGAAGCTGGCCGCCCTCGAGCTTAAGCGCGTCGCCCGTGACGCGGACGAGGTCAAGGCCCTGATCGCCGAGAACCTGGCCCGCCGGCCCAAGCCGCCCGTCAAGCCCTGAGCGTCTAGAAGTCGAGGGCTTTGCGCGCGCGGATCTGCAGCAGGAACACGCCGCTGCCTTCGGCCTTGTCGTACACGGAGTACGCCGTCGAGGCCTCGAGTGCGTCTCGCATGGCCGCGATCGAGCGGAGCACGGAGCCTTCTTCGGCGCGGATCATCACGCCGGACTCGTGCGTGATCGCGCCGCGGCGGGCGACCATCTCGTCGATGTGCTTGGCGAGCTTTTTTCGGTAGGTCTCGATTCCCGGGAAAACGCGCGGGAACATGTAGAACTTCCCGGCCAAGGGGCTCTTGTATTTTCCAGCCGCGGCCCGGCGCGCTAGCTTTTGCGTGACGAGCTTCTTGAGCCCGGCCTCGAGCGCGGCTTTGGTCAGGCCGGTGATCCCGGCCAGGTCGGCCGAGCCGAAGGTCCCGCGGTCGTTGACCAGGCATTCGAACGCCCAGTACGTCGCGGCGTCGCCCACGATGGCCTTATACTGCGCCGGGGTGATGTGGTAGGCCTGCTCGCTGAGCAGGCGCTTGGTCGCCTGCTGCCCGTCGTTCTTCCCGTGCTTGGGGATCAGCAGGGGCCCGAGCAAGGACTGATAATTCTCCTCGGTGCCGAAATGATCGCGCAGGTAATCGGTCACGAAGCGCTGGTACAGCGCGTCGCTGGGCGGGATGCGCAGGAGGCTCAGCAGGATCGGCAGCCACTCGGG
>CAZIBN010000066.1:0-1994 GCA_964537395.1 uncultured Elusimicrobia bacterium | reverse complement strand
ACGGGAAGGTATTCGATCCCCGCGAACACGGTTTTAAAACCGCTGTCCAGGCCGTTGTAAAAGCCCGCCTTCAGCGTTCCTTCTTCCGCCGGCGTGTAGCCCGTCGGAGTCGGCACGATGGTGGAGCGTTTTTTCACGCCGGCATCCAGCGAGGCGACGCTCTGTGATGGCGCTGATCGCGTGTTGCCGGCGGAGACGGCCGAGGAGACGCCCTTGCCGGGTTCGTTGAGGCAGGCCCCGAGACCACCGCTGTGCGCGGAGTCCTGAAGACAGCCGAGCGCGGAGTTCGTCGCGGCATGGGCGCGGTCGCCGATGACGGCGGCGCACGCGATGACAGCAGCTAAGAGAAAGATCTTTTTCATGTTAATCTCCATTCAGGAACGCGAGCATCTCATCGAGCGCGACCTTGTCGGCGCCGGTGACCGGATTTCTCGACTGCGCGGCGCGGAGGATCTTCGCCGCCGCTTTGCGGCCCGGCGCCGTTTCCAACGCCGCCTCGAAGGACCGCTTCGGGCTGCCCATAGGGTTGGACGAATACTCCTTGAACGAGATGCTCGCGCCGCCGGGGAAGGCGAACACGCTCATCTCATGCTGGCTCCTCCAGCCGTAGCGCAGGACCGCGGTCCCGCCGGTCCCGGATTTGACGAGCGCGTCAAACTTCAGCTGAGAGACGTCGAACCAGTCGGGCGCCTGCGCGAATTCATTCGGGCCTTGCGCAACGAGCACGGCAGGATCGACCGGAGTCCCGCGAAGTTGAATGTCGGTGGGAATGCCCGCATAGCTCCAGCCATTGGAATCCTTTTCAAAGAGATCCTCGATCTTCTTGAAATCGTCGCCAGTGCCCAGTATGTTGACGGTAAACCAATAGCGTCCTTCTCTTTGGGTTCGACTCGCCTGCATCGCAAGCGCCGCTTTGACACCGCGCGCCTTGAGGGCGGACTTGAGGCTTGTGTACTCCGTCGCCGGGAAGGGCCCTGTATTGCCGGCGGCCGCGGCGGGCCGGGCGGAGACCGCCAGCGCCTCGGGGATCGAGGGCGCGGAGTTCTCGAAGAGCCGGTTGAGCGCGGCGGTCTTCCGAGCCTCGTCGGCCGAGGCGTCGAGGATCACGCCGAGGGGAGAGTCGCCGGCCGGCTTGGCGGCCGCGGCGTGGATGCTGACCGCCAGCGCGGGCAGAACGGACGCCGGCACGAGGGTCGGCGCAAGTGCGAACGCTGATAGCGCCGGCGCCTGCAGGCCCGGCGCCGGCGTGGGCATCATCATTATTGTCGGAGCCGGCATCGCGCCGAGACCGGGGATCACGTTCACACCGGAGTTGAAAACGCGCACCGTGGTTTGGGCGGCGGCGGGAGCGGCTGCGAAGATCACGGCGAGGATCATGTTTTTCATAGGGGTTTCTCGGCGCGGATGATCTCCCCGAGGAGCTCGGGCTCCCAGGAGCCGGGGCCGCTGTGGCGGGCGAGCGCGGTGTAGTCGAGGAGGACGCCCAGCCCCCGCTGCACGGCGCTCAACCGGATGGATTCCAGGGATTCCATGAGCATTTTGTCGGCTTCCCAGCCGCGCCAGATGATCTTCGGATCATAGACGTGGAATGTGGCGATGATCGAGCCCTTATGGCGAACGTCGATCGCGTTATATTTGTACAGGACATCGTTGACCCTGATGAGCTTGACCTCGCCCTCCGTCTTCTCGAAGCGGAGGTCTTTCGGGTCGTAGCGGTAGACGGTCTCCGCGGCAGGGCCTCCAGCGCTATTGACCTCGAGAGCGAGCTTCAGCTGAAGGATGCTGAGCTCGGCCTTGTAGATCCCGGCCCTCGTCGGGTCGTCGCCGTACTTCTGAATGAGGCCCTTCGTTTTTTCGATGTCATGCAGGAGCTTGGCGGACGCGTGGGAGGCGGCCGAAGCGGCTTGAAGCGCGCGCGTTTTGGCGAGAATGGCGCCCACGGCGGGAGCGTCGGAGGCGAACTCCTGGGCGACGGCGGATGAGGCGGCGAGCGT
>CAZIBN010000065.1:0-18720 GCA_964537395.1 uncultured Elusimicrobia bacterium | reverse complement strand
GGCGGGCCATGACACCGCCCGCGCCGGGATCGGCGCCGGGGCCTCGGGGCGCGGCGCCTTCGAGGAGGTGGCCTGGCGGGTGGCGCTTCACGACCTCGAGTCCGTGGACGACGGCTACATCCCGGACAGCCAGCTCGAGATGGCCACCGGGCGGGTGCGCGTGAATAATGAGGCGGCGGAGATCTCTATCGAGCGCTTCGACATCGTCAAAATCGTTTCGATGTCGCCGTGGGACCCCTGGGTCCGCGATCCGTCCTGGAAGCTCTCCACAGGCGTGGACCAGGCCAAGGAGCTGGGATGCTCCGGGGCGACGTGCATGTACTACAACGTCAACGTCGGCGCGGGCCTTTCGGCCTTGAGCCATATCGGACGTCGGGAGCTGTACTACGCGATGGCCGAGACGGATATCGGCTTCGGTCGGGTCCTGCCGCAGGATTGGCGCGCCGGAGCCGGCGGCACCGCGGGCGTGGTCATCGATCTGACCTCGCGCTGGCGCGTTCTGGGCGAGGCGACCTATATCGATTACGCCCAACGCTCCGCACCCCGGCAGAGGCTTCGCCTGACGAACTCGCTGCGCCTGACGCGCGACAGCGAGCTTCGCGTGACCCTTGACCGGCGCAACCCGGACGAGGAAGCGGGCGCCATGCTCTACTTCTATTTCTGATGAGAATAATTATTTTTTTAGCGCTGTCGACGCTGATGGGCTGCACGAACATTTTTCTCCAGCCGGACCATGTCCACCGCTATCTGCCCACGCGCGAGGAGGGGCTCTGGGAGGAGGCCCGATTCAAATCCGGAGACGGCACGGACCTGCTCGGCATCTGGTTCAACGCCCGCCAAACGCCCTCGAAGGGGGTCATCGTTCATTTCCACGGCAACGGCGAGAACATGACGAGCCACTACCTGTTCGTGTACTGGCTTGCGGCCCAGGGCTACGACGTCTTCACCTTCGATTACCGGGGCTACGGCGGTTCGGCCGGCAAGAAGTCCATCCCGGGCTCTATCGAGGATGGGGTCGCGGCTCTGCGCTTAGCGCGCGGCCGCGCGGGCGGCTCCCGCGAGCGCCTCATCGTCCTGGGGCAAAGCCTGGGCGGCGCGCTCGCGCTGGCGGCTCTCGAACGCGACGGTGGGGAGGGCGTGCGCGGCGTCATCCTCGACTCGACCTTCGCGTCCTACCGCAAGGTCGCGAGGCTCAAGCTCGGCGGACTCTGGCTGACCTGGCCCCTGCAATATCCGCTGTCAGCCCTTCTGATCTCCGACCGGTGGGCGCCGGAGCGCCTGATCGCCCGGCGCAAGCCGGTCCCGCTCCTGATGCTGCACGCCGAAGGCGATCCCGTCGTCCCCTACGCCCAGGGCCGCCGGCTTTTTGATATCGCGCCCGGCCCCAAAGAGTTCTGGAAGCTCGACAGCAAAGGCCACACTGAGGCGTTATACTCGCGCGCTTCCCAGTACCGCCCGCCCCTGCTCGCCTGGCTCGACCGCGTCCTCGAATAGGGGTCAGGCTTTCTGATGTTGCGATTCTCGTATAGGCCGGAAGAATTGCAACATCGGAAAGCCTGACCCCTACTTGGAGAGGATGCGGCGGAAGGCGGCGGACTGGGCGGAGCGCGCGGAGAGGTCGGTTTCGGCCTTAAGGGCGGCGCTCAGGAAGGGGAGTTGGTCGTCGCTGCCGATGTGTCCGAGGGCGAGGGCCGCCGCGGTGCGCACGCCGCTGTCCTTGTCGAGAAGAGCCCGGACGATGGCCGACACGGCGCCCGCGCCGCCGATGTCCTGGAGGGAGCGGACGGCGAGCATGCGGATCTGCCATTTGGGCTCGAGGCGCAGGCATTCCTCGAGGGCGGGCACGGCGAAGCCTTTCTTGGTCCGGCCGAGGGCGAGCACGGCGGCATAGCGCACCCACCATGAGGGATCCGAGCGCAGGGCGCGGGACAGGCGCGTGGCGGCCCCATCGGCGGGCAGGCGCCCCAGCGCCAGGGCGGCGGCGTAGCGGACATCCGGCACGGGATCATTGAGGGCCTCTCCGAGCGAGGGGGCGGCGACCGCGTCGCCGATGCGCCCGAGGGCCGTGGCCGCGGCCGCGCGGATCTCGGGCTTCTCATCGAGGCGAAGCATGATGGCCGCCAGAGGCGGGACCGCGGCGACGTGCCTTGGGATCGCCGCGGAATGGACCGTCGCGAGACGATCGGCGGGGTTCGAGGCGCGCAGGCCGCCCATGAGCCAGGCCGCCGACGGAGGAGAGATCACCGCGTCGCGAAGGTCTGAGTCCTCGGCGGTCAAAGCCACAAGGGGGTCTTCCACCTCGCCGAGGAGCCTGGCGTTCGGGGGGAAATCGTCGGCGCGCGTCGAAGGCAGAGCGTATCCGGGAAGCGGAATGAATGCGGGGCTCGCAGAAGCGAGGGTCGTCAGGAATGCGGCGGCGAGCACGGCGTTCATGGGACAGTAAGTCTAACAGGTCGCCCGGGATTTCGCCAGAGGTATTTTATGCCGCGGCGGGTGATTTGTCCGTCACGCAGGCTTTGGCCTTAGGCTTGCTCATGCCGATCGCGAGCTTGACGCTCGCGCCGAAGGTTTTAAGCGGTTCGCCCAAGGTGTGAGAAACCATGCGCACGCAGCCCAGAGAGCACCCGGCCTCGCAGGGCTTATGCACGTTGTTGGTCCGCAGGCGTTCGGGGGTCGCCGACATGAGATCGAACGCGACGCCGCGCTGCTGGGCGCACCACTGGATCGAGCCGGCGGCGGTGACGTAGAGGAACTTGAAGCCGCCGAGGCACTTCCAGGGGCGGGAGAAATCGCCCGCGAGCATCTCTTTGAGATGCTCGCCGTAAAAGTTGACGCCTTCGAAGACGCCGTACTTGTCGAGGAGCGCCAGGTATTTTTCGCCTTTGATGGCGATCTGGCCGCCCTTGCCATGCATGATCGAGAAGCCGAAGGCGAAGGGGAGCTCCTTGAGGGTGGCTCGGAACTCGTCATAGTTGTTGAGGTTCTCTTCGTTGAGCACCGACTGGATCTCGACCTGGAACGTGGCCGTTTCGGCCAGCAGCTTCAGCTTGGGCAAGACGGATTTCAACGACTTGTCGGACCAGTCGGTAGGATGGAGGGTATCCACCGAGACCTGCATGAAATCCAGGCCGGCTTCGTTGAGCTCGAGGATGCTCTTCTTCGTGAGAAGAAAACCATTGGTGATGATCGTGGCGAGATTTGAGCCCCCGCGCTTGGACTTGACGTGCTGAACAAGCTGAACGATGTCTGGATGCATCATCGTCTCGCCGCCGAGGAAATCGTAGACGAGGACGCCCAGCTCGTCCAATTTGTCGATGCGCGCCTTCATCGTCTCGAGCGGGATGATCGGCGCGCCCGGGGTGTATTCGTCGCAGTAGGAGCAGGTCAGGTTGCAATCATCAGTCACTACGACTTGGGCATACATCGGACGGGAGTCCACGACCCGTTTCGCGCCGGTGAGGATGAATCTTTTATCGACGGCCATGGGTGATTATACCATTCACCCGTCGAGGATGATAGAATGGCTCCATGACCTCAAGCATAGCCGCGCTGCTGGCGGGCGGAACCGCGGGAGTGCTTTCGCGCTACCTCGTCTCGCTCGCCCTGCTCGGCCTGGCCGGCGCCTGGCTGCCGTGGGGGACCTTGGCCGTGAACCTGAGCGGGTGCCTGCTCATCGGGTTCTTCGACGCGGCCGCGACGAAGCGCGGCTTCGGCGGGCCGAACGGCCGGATGCTGCTGATGACGGGCTTCTGCGCCGCCTATACGACCTTCTCTTCGTTGATCCTGGAATTGGATGCGCTTCTGCGCACTGCGCCGCTGCGCGGCGCCGGATATCTGCTTGTCAGCGTCGCCGCGGGGCTGGCCCTGTTCCGCGCCGGCGCCGTCCTGGGCGCGCGCTGATGCCGAACCGCCTCGCCTCCGAGAAAAGCCCCTACCTGCTCCAGCACAAGGACAACCCGGTGGACTGGTATCCGTGGGGGCCCGAGGCCTTCGCCAAGGCCAAGGCCGAGAACAAGCCCATCCTGCTCTCGATCGGCTACTCGACGTGCCACTGGTGCCACGTCATGGAGCATGAGAGCTTCTCGGTGCCCGCCGTCGCCGCGGTGATGAACGAGCACTTCGTCTGCATCAAGCTCGACCGCGAGGAGCGCCCCGACGTCGACAAGATCTACATGACCGCGGTGCAGGCGATGACGGGGCAGGGCGGCTGGCCGCTGAACGCGTTTTTAACTCCCGAGCTCAAGCCCTTCTACGGCGGCACCTATTTCCCGCCGGATTCCCGCTACGGGCGTCCGTCATGGACGAGCCTGCTGCAGCGCCTGGCCCAGCTTTGGAAGGATAGGCGCTCAGATATCGAGAAGGACGCGGAGAGCCTCGCGCGCACGGTGACCTCGTACGCGGCGGCCGAGGACGAGGCCCGCGGACGGCCGGAGGATGCGGCGCTCGAGACGGCGGAGCGCAACCTGCGAGCCTCCTTCGACGCCGAGAACGCGGGCTTCGGCGAGGCGCCGAAGTTCCCGATGCCGGCGAACATCCGCTTCCTGCTGCGCCGGCATGCGCGGACGGGGAACGCCGACGCGAAGACCATGGCGGTGGAGACCTTGCGGGCGATGACGCGCGGGGGGCTTTTCGATCAGCTCGGCGGCGGGTATGCCAGGTACTCCACGGATCATGCGTGGCGCATACCGCATTTCGAGAAGATGCTGTACGACAACGCGCAGATATTGGAATGCCTGGCCGATGCGTGGACTGTTTCCAAGGATCCGGAGATATTACGAGCCCTGGAACGGACGGTCGAGTATCTCAAGCGGGACCTGAGGGCGCCGGGCGGGGGGTTCTACTCGGCCGAGGACGCGGACAGCCTGCCGTTTGACGAGCCGCATGGGCATAAGGCGGAGGGCGCGTTTTATCTCTGGAGGAAAGCAGAGATCGAGGCGATCCTCGGGGAGCAGGCGAAGGATTTCTGCGCGAGGTACGGGGTGGTCGAGGGGAGCAACGCGTTTTCAGATCCGATGGGGGAGTTCACGGGAAAGTGCGTGCTGTACGAGAAGGATCCGGCGGCGCTTGGGGAAGCGGCGGCGGGTGAGGCGCGGGGCAGATTGTTCACGGAACGAGCGAAACGGCCACGGCCTTCGCTGGATGACAAGATACTCACTTCCTGGAACGGGCTTGCGATCGCGGGGCTTTCCCGCGCCTTCGGCGCGACCGGCGACGGAACGTATCGAGAACTCGCTGAGGGTGCCGCCGACTTCGTGCGCCGCGAATTATCGTCGCCTGACGGGAAGACCTTGTGGCGACGATGGCGGGACGGGGAGCGGGCCGTCAACGGCATGGCGGACGACTATGCGTATATGGCTTACGGGCTCCTGGCGCTGTATGAGGCCACCTTCGATCCCAAATACCTCTCGTGGATGACCGACCTCGTGATGGAAGCCATTCGCCGCTTCGCGGCGGACGGCGGGGGGCTGTATCAGACGGGTCAAAATGACGGCGTCGAACTTTTTACGAGATCGATCGAGAACCATGACGGGGTGGAGCCGGCGCCGAGCTCGGTGCTGGCTGATGTTTGCTTGCGGTTGCACGAGATTACCGGCAACGAAACATTTAATCGCTTCGCGGACGAAACGTTTGAGCGGTTCGGCTCAAGCTTATCCACGCGGCCGTTGGCGATGCCCTTCCTTTTGGCCGCTTGGGACCGGGCGGCCGGAAAGACGGCGACGGTGATCATCGCCGACATGGATCTCCCGGGCGGGAAGGAGCTTGTCGGCGTGCTGCGCGAGAAGATCCAGCCGGGGCTCGTTTTCGCCGCCTATAAGCGGGCCGATAAGGCGGCGTTATCGAGAATGATCCCTGTTGTGCGGGAGATCGCGGATGCGCCTCGTGCGAGAGCCTATGTATGCGTAGGCCGAGCGTGCGGGCTGCCGACGGATAACCCCGGCGAATTACGTGAACGGATTAATCATGATTGATGAACGCACCGACGAAGAAAAAGCGAAGTCCAAGCGCGTCCATGCCCTGGTGATGATCATCCTTGGCGCGATCATGTCCGTGTGCGCTCTCGCCGCCGGGCTTATCGCCCTGACCCCGGGCGTGTTCCCGTCATGGATGACCGGAGGCTGGGGCAGAAGGGAGACCCCGGCGTACCGCGTTCCAGGCAAGATGCTGGTGCCCTTCGTGGATTTTTATCCCGGGGCGCTGTCGCGCGCCAAGGTGCAGCACAAGCTCGTGCTCCTTCACCTCTCGCCGTCGTGGTCGCGGGAGGCGCGGTTGATGGAGGAGACCGTCTATGCGGACGCCAAGGCCGCGAAGTGGATCGCGGATAATCTCGTGGCGACGCGCGCGGACACGGATGAGCGGCCGGATCTCGCGTATCTGTACGGCGTAGGCGCCTGGCCCACGACCGCGCTGGTCCATCCCGATGGACGCGCGCTCGCGGGGGCGGCGCGCCTGACCTCACGGCTCATGCTGCCGTGGGCCGGGCTCATCTCCGACACGCTGAAGGCCGATCCGGCGAAGGCCGATGGCTTCGCGGCCGACGCACGGCGGCGCTTCGAGGCCGTTCGTCGCCGTCCGGAGCCCGTGCCCGGGCCCGATGACGCGGTCTGGGGCGGGGTCCATCACAGCCCGACGGAGCGCGCGAAGATACTCACCGATCAGACGCAGATCGTGATGTCCACCGATGCCGCACGCGCGAAGGCCGTTCTGTCCTTCGTCGAGAAGTTCATGTCCCTGCCCGGCGGCGGCTACGCTTCCTCGGTCAGCGGCGAGGTCGCGCTCCCCGACGGGCGCATCGAAGAAGGCGCGTCGTATTTCGCCAAGGACGACGCCGGACGCCGGGCCGCGGGCCTCCCCTTTGTGGATCGCCGTCTTTTCTCCGGCCCCAACGCGGACATGGCCCGGGCCGTCCTTCTCTCAAAGGCGGCCTCCGAGGCGCAGAAGGCTCACGCGCGGCGCACGCTCGACTTCATCTGGACGCGCTTCGTGCACGAGGGCCGCGTCCTGCGCACGGCGGATGGTCTCAGCGACTGGCCGCCTGATGAGTGGTCCGTGATCGAGGCTGAGCTCGTGGCGGGCCGGCCCGAACGTGCCCGCAAGGTGTTCGCGCGCCAGGACACTCCAGCGTTCCGCGCGTTAGGATCGAACGCCTATATCGACGCTTTGCGAAAGCGGCTTGCGCGCAAGTAGCACCCGATCACTCTTCCCGGGAAGAGTGATTATCACTAGTTCCGGAACTAGCGATTAAAAGGAAACCCCGCTCCCTGATGAAGGGAGCGGGGTTTCTTGTCGGCGTTCGCTGATTAGAAGTCGTCCTTGGAGGGCTTCGCGCCGGCCTTGGGCCCGAGCGTGAACAGATATTCGACGACGGCGTCGATCTCCTTGGCGCTGAGCTGGTCGCCCCACTTCGGCATCTGCAGCATGGGAGCGGGAAGCTTCGAGTCGTTGGGGATCGGGACCGCGCCGCCCTTGATCTTCTCATGGAGCTCGGCCTTGCTGTAGCCCTCGGTCACCTTGCTCAGCGAGTTGACGAGGCCGCCGGCCACGTTGTTGTTCGGGTAGCCGCCGTAGCCGTCCTTGGCGTGGCAGGAGACGCAGCCGACCGCGTTGAAGATGATCTTGCCTCGCTCGGCGGCGGGCAGGGCCGTGGCCGCCGCCGTCTCCCAGGGCTTCACCTTCCAGGCCTGCCCCTTTTGCGCGGAGAGATAGGCAACGAGGTCGGCGCGCGTCGAATCCTTCAGGTTGAAGTTGGGCATGACCGTCTTCGGGTTCCAGGCGTGAGGGTCCTTGAGCCACTGGTCGATCCAGGCTTCGGATTTCCGAAATCCGAGGTTGGTCAGGTCCGGGCCCCAGTCGTTGCCCTTGTCGCCGACCACGTGGCACTTCACGCAGCCGAGGCCGTTGAAGTCACGCTCTCCTCGGGCGAGGGGGTCCGTGAGCTCGGCCTGAGGGGAGCAGGCGGCCAAAGTCAGGAGAAGGGCGGGTAATATCCAGCGATTCATGTCAAACGCCTCCGAAAAGGAGCATGCCGAAGATGAGCGGAAGAAAAACGAGCGAGGCCAGAAAAAGGCGGCGGTTGTCGAGGATAGACATCGTCCAGCTCGCGCGCAGGCCAAGAAGAAGGAACGAGCCGGACACGGCGAACGCGCCGATCGCGTACTCGGGCCGAGCCAAGCCGACCAGCGCCGGGGCGATCGTGGCGGGCAGCAACGTGAAGGAATGAATCGCGATCTGGATGGCCGTCGTGCTTCCGTCCGGGTGCACGACGGGCATGACCTTGAAGCCGGCGCGGGCGTAGTCCTCGCGGTAGATCCAGAACAGCGCCAGGAAGTGCGGGATCTGCCAGAGGAATTGAATGGCGAAAAGCGTGAAGGCCCGGGCATCGAGAGGCCCTCCCGCGGCGACCCAGCCGATCAGCGGGGAGGTGGCGCCGGCGGCCGCGCCGATCCAGGTCGTCTGCGGCGTGACCTTCTTGAGGGGCGTATAGACGAGAACGTAGAGCACGATGGTGGCAAGGGTCAAGGCCCCCGCGATGGCTCCGCCGGCGGCCCAGACGAGAACGGTTCCGGCGGCCGCGAGGCTCAGCCCGAAGATCAACGCGGCCCGCGGCGTGACGCGGCCCATCGGAAGCGGGCGGTTCTTGGTCCGGTTCATGAGGCCGTCCTCGACGATCTCAAGGCGCTGATTGAGCGCGCCGCAGGCGGCGGCGGCAAGCGACGCCCCGAGCACGACGAGGAGCAAGGAGGCGGTCGCCGTCCCGCCGGCCAAGGCCCAGCCGAGCCAGGTGGTGAGTGCGACCATCAGCGCGATGCGGGGCTTGGCGAGCTGGAGGTAGTTCCTCACGCGGGCTCCGCGGTGCGGCGAGACTTGAGCGCCAGCAGGAGGAAGGCGGCCAAGGTGAGAGCCCCTCCCGACAGGTGGACGGTGCGCCAGGCGGCGGCCTGCCGGAAGCTCATGATCAAGGTCGAGTCCGAGCGCACCCACAGGACGATGAGGCCTAAGGTCAGCTGAAGCGGCACGGCGAAGGCCAGGAGCAGGGCCGGGCGGCGCAGGACCGCGGCGCGCGAGCGCCAGGCCGTGAACACGGTCAGCGCCGCCAGGACGACGACGGAGCAGGCCCACAGGATGTGCCAGCTGAGTCCCTGGCCGGTGTGCTTGACGAGCGCGCCGAGCGCCAGCTGAAGATAGGCGGCGGCGAAGCCGAGCGTCGCGAAGCGGAATACGCGCGAATATCCGGGACCAAAGACGGTGCCCGGGACGGACAGGACCACGGCGGCAAGCAGAAGGCAGAACACGCCCTGGCCGAGGCAGGCGTGGGACATGGAGACCGCGGGGGGGAGCTTCATCAGGACGGTCAGGCCGCCGAGCAGGGCCTGGATGATAATCCCGCCTGAGGCGAGCGCGGTCGCCGTACGTGCGCCGGAGGTCACCCCGGGGCGCCGGGAGAGGATGAGGAGCGCCAAGGTCATGAGCGCGACCGTTCCCGCGATCAGCCGGTGTCCGTGCTCATAAAAAATGCCGCCGACCATCGGCGGATTGATCCCGCCGAAGGAGAGGGGCCAGTCGGGGACCGAGAGGCCGGAGCCGGTCGAGGTCACCATGCCGCCGGCGAACAGCAGGAAGAACGCGGCGCCGGTCGTGGCCTTGGCCCACGAGGTGAACAAAGGGTCGCCTGAAGGGGGGCGAAGATTAAAGCGCGTCGGTCGCTCGGCCATGGTGTTCACCCGTGGGTCTCGTTGGCGAGGCGGTCCTTCTCGACCTTGTAAAGGAGCCAGCCGATGCCGCTGACCATGCTCATCGTGACCGACAGAAGGATGATGATGCCCCACCAGATGCCGTCGAGAAGGCCCTTGGTTCCCGGCGCGTTGCCAAAGCACACCGCGCACGCCGCGGCGGAGCCGGGCAGCAGCGAGAGCAAGGCGGCGAGGCTCAGCGATCTCACGCGGGCAATTTGACCGAACGGATATGCCAGAAGAAGTAGCCGATGGTCGCGGCCGCGCCCGCGGCGCTGCCGTACAGCAGCCAGGGCGTCACCATGGCCGTCGGGTTCCCGCCCGAGGCCCAGTAGCCGGTGAAAGCGCACAGGATCAGGCACAGGACGATGAAGAAGCGGTGAAAAGCGCGCAGCGACATTCTAGTGGCCTCCCTTCGGCTCGGCATGGCCTTCGCCGGGATGCTGAGCGGCGACGTCCGCGGGGCTCGTGATCCGGCGCGTGACCGCGATGAAGTCGATCAGCGGCAGGATCAGGATCGCGGCGCAGGCGATGGTGATGTACAGCGTCTTATGAATGAGCTTGTTTTCGCCCCATAGGTGCATGAACAGCGCGCCGACGAGGCTCGCCTTGATGAGGGCGACGAACAGGCCCAGGCCGATCGCCTGAGGGCGCGGAAGGTGGATCTTCGAGATCGCGACCGTGACCAAGGTCAGCACCATGAGGGCGCCGAAGACCTTGATATACATCCCGACGTCCGGGCGATGCTCGTCGTGCTGCGCGTCTGTGTTGTTGGACATGATCGCCTCCTAGAGCAGGTACAGCGCCGGGAACAGGAAGATCCAGACGATGTCGACGAAGTGCCAGTACAGCCCGGCGCCCTCGACGCGGCCGAGGAACAGAGGATTCTGCCAGTGCTCGTCGACGGAGCTCATGTACAGCAGGCCGCCGTTGAGCGCGATGCCGCCCAGGATGTGGATGCCGTGCAGGCCGGTCATCGTGAAGTAGATCGCGTAGAAGACGCTCGTGTGCGGTCCGATGCCGAGCGCGAACTCGTGCCCGTACTCGAAGCCCTTGACCACGAGGAACCCGAGCGAGAGCAGGATCGTCGCCGCCATCCACTTTTGGAAGCCGGATTTGTCCTGGTCGTAGGCCCTCGCGTACGCCATCACGATGGTCACCGACGAGGTGATCAGGATGACCGTGTTCAGCGTCGCGAGCGGGACGTTGAGCACATCCCAGCCCCACGGCCAGGACGTCGAGGCCATGCGCAGGACGATATAGCTCGTGAACAGGGTCGCGAACAGCATGACCTCTGAGGCGAGGAACAGCCACACGGCGAGCTTGGCGTTGGTGACGCCGCTGTGCGTATCGGCGTTGTTCATGAAGGCGGCGGGGTTATGGGCTTGGCTCATGTTAGTTCTTGTCCGACTGCATCCAGAAATCGGTCTTGCGGCCGGGAACGGAGTACTCGTACGGCCCGCGGTACACGGTCGGCGTCTTCTCGAAGTTCCCGTGCGGGGGCGGCGACGGGCACGCCCACTCGAGCGTCGTGGCCTGCCACGGGTTCTCCGGCGTCTTCTCGCCGCGCCACATGCTGTTGAAGAAGTTGTAGATGAACGGGATCTGGAACAGGGCCAGGAGGTACGCCGAGTACGTGGCCACGACGTTCCAGCCCTGCACCGGCAGGTTATGGAGCTGGGCCGTCGGGTCGTACAGCCGGCGCGACGCGCCGCCGATGCCCATGAACAGCATCGGGCCGAAGATGCCGCACATCGTGATCACCGAGCCCCAGAAGTGGATCAGGCCGAGCTTGTCGTCCATCTTGCGCCCGTACCACTTCGGGAACCAGTAGTAGGTTCCGCCCATCAGCGCGATGATCGAGCCCGAGACCACGACGAAGTGGAAGTGGCCGATCACATAATAAGTGTCGTGCAGATAAATGTCGGTCACCGTCAGGCCCAGAGGCAGGCCGGTCAGGCCGCCGATGGCGAACAGCGGGATGAAGGCGAGCGCGAACAGCATGGGCACGTTGAAGCGGATAGAGCCGCCCTTCAGGCTGAACACCAGGCAGGTCATCAGGGCCACCGACGGCACCGAGATGATCATCGTGGTGACCAGGAAGAAGTTGCTCAGCGACGCGCTCATGCCGGAGATGAACATGTGGTGGGCCCAGACCATGAAGCTCATGACGCCGATGGCGATCATCGAGAACACCATCGTCTTGTAGCCGTGCAGGGGCTTGCGCGTGTTGTTGGCGATGATCTCGGCGACGATGCCCATGGGCGGCAGGACGAGGACGTAGACCTCGGGGTGCGCCAGGAACCAGAACAGGTGCTGCCACAGCAGCGGCTGGCCGCCGCCTGAGCCCGCGTACGCCTTGCCGAGGACGACGAGGTCCTTGGGCATGTAGAAGCTCGTATGGAACACCCGGTCCATCAGCTGGAGCACCGAGGCCGCCTCGAGCGGGGGGAAGGCGAGCAGGAGCAGGACCGAGGTCACGAACTGGGCCCAGACGAAGATCGGCAGGCGCCACAGGCTCATGCCCGGCGCGCGCATGTTGATCGTCGTGACCAGGAAGTTGATCGCGCCGAGCAAGGACGAGGTGATGAGGATCACCATCGACAGCAGCCACACCGTCTGGCCGGGGTTGATGATCGACAGGGGCGGATACGAGGTCCAGCCCGACTGCGCGGCCCCTCCAGGCATCAGGAACGACCCCAGCATGATGATGCCGCCCGGCAGGTACAGCCAGTAGGACATCATGTTCATGCGCGGGAACGCCATGTCGGGCGCGCCGATCTGAAGCGGGAGGACGTAGTTGCCGTAGGCGCCGACCGCGAGAGGCACGACCCCGAGGAACACCATGATGGTGCCGTGCATGGCGCCAAGCGAATTGTAGAACTCGCCGCTCATCACGCCGTTGGGGGCCAGGTCGGCCGGGAACAGGTGCCCGAAGAACGGGATCGGCGAGCCCGGCCAAGCCAGCTGCCAGCGCATCAGCCCCATCAGGGCGAAGCCGACGAGCAGGAAGATGAACGAGGTGATCAGATACTGCAGGCCGATGACCTTGTGGTCGACGGAGAAGATATACCGCTGCGTGAACGTGAGTTCGTGGTGTCCGTGGCCGTGCTCGTCGTGCGCCATATTAGAAGGCCTCCGCGGGATTGGTGGGCTGGGCCGACGCGGGGATCGTCGCGAGGCGGCTCTGGTACCAGGCGTCGAACTCCTCCTGGGTCTGCACATACACGTCGCCGCGCATCAGGCTGTGGGCGAAGCCGCACAGCTGCGCGCAGGTGATCTCGAACTTGCCGGTCTTGTTGGGCGTGACCCACATCGGGATGCTCAGGCCGGGCACCGCGTCCTGCTTGATGCGGAACTCGGGGATGAAGAAGCTGTGGATCACGTCCTTGGACAGCAGGTCGATGACGACGGTCCGGTTGACGGGCAGCCGCATCTCGTTGCCCATGACCACGTCGTCGGCGGACGCGGGGTCCTCTCGGTCGAGGCCGATCGGGTTGCTGAAATGCACGAGGTCGATCTTGCGCTTGCCGAGCTTGCCGTCGGGGCCCGCGTAATGGATGCTCCAGCCGAACTGCTCGGAGACGACCTCGACGCGGACCGGATCCTTCGTGTCGGGCACGTTCGCCTTGATCCGGTTCCAGACGGGGATCGCGTAGAACACGATCAGCGCGATCTCGAACGTCAGGATGATCGCGTCCGGGATCAGGGATTTGAGCTCGCCCTTGTTCCGATAGAGCATCTGGGCGAAGGGGAACTTGGAGAACGAGTCGGGCACCGAGATGTGCGCCGGGGTGTCGTCGTGGTCTTCTCGGATGGCATTAACGCCGGGCCGGGCTCGGAACTTGACGAGAAGATAGACGAAGAACGCGCCCCACAGCGCGAAGATGCCGAGCATCGCCGCATGAAGGAGCCAGATGCCGAAGTCGATGCTGCCGGCGTAGCTCGAAGCGGCGACCGGCAACGACCAGCCGTATTTTCCCATTCGTTCCTCTCAGTCGAAAGTTGCTGGAGAGGATTTTATCAAAGCGCGAACCGGGGTGCAATGACATGCAACAAAAAGTCCAATTTTCAGCTACGAAATCGAACAACGACAAAAACGACCCGGAATCGCCGGCTCGGGCTAGAAGTCGGCCTTTTCGGCGCCGGGGGGAGTCAGGCTCAGCAGGTAGGTCGCGACGGCGTCAAGCTCCGCGTCATCGAGGATATTGGCCCAGGCGGGCATGCGGATCATCGGAGCGGGGCCCTTCTCGTCGTCCTTCTGCGATTCGGGAACGCCCTTCTTCAGCTTCGCGATCAGCTCGGCCTTGCTGAAGCCTTCCGACGCTTTCTTCAGCGGCGGGATCAGGCCGCCCTTCACATTGTTGTTGGGATAGCCGCCGCGCCCGTCCGTCCCATGGCAGCCGATGCAGCCGGCGCGGTTGAAGATCACGCGGCCGCGCGCGACGGGGTCCTTAATAAGGGAGGGGGCGTCCCAGGGACGCGCGCCTTTCGCCCAGTCCTGTCCCTTGAGGTCCTTCATGTAAGACACGATGGCCGCGCGCGCCTCGGCGGAGAGCTTCCGGTCGGGCATCAATGTGTCCTTCTTCCAGGCCTGCGGGTCCTTGATGAAGAGGTCGAGCCATTCGGCTGATTGACGGTGGCCGATCAAGGTGAGGTCGGGGCCCACGGCGCTTCCCATCTCTCCGACCTTATGGCAGGAGGCGCAGCCGGCCTGAACGAAGTAAGCCTTGCCGGCGGCGGGGCCGGAGGGGATGGGCTGGTTGCAGGCTGCGAGCAGAACGATCAGGAGGAGAAGGGGCTTCATCGAGGAGATTCTACACTAACGCCTGATAGGATGGGAGACGCTACTTATACAGGCGCCGGGACATCAGCTTCACGGTGTCGTCGTCCTCCCGGATCATCTCGACACCGATATCGTTGGCGACGCACTCGAAGACGGAGCCTCGGAAGGTGAAAATGAAGTGCTTCCGCTTCGCGGCGCCGTCGCGATGCTCGAGCGACCGCGCCCAGGACGAGTCCCGGACCTCGAAGGCTCCGTGCGCCTTGAGCCCGCGGTCCGCGAGCGGGTGCGTGCTCAGGGACTTTGCGTCCGGGCCCCCGAAGCGGTGCGCGATGCAGGATGGGAAGGTCGCCATCACGGTCAGCTCACGGCCCGCCACATAGGACAAGATCACGGCGCCGTCTTTGGCCAGGATGATGGGCAACGGGTCTCCCGGATCCGGGGGCGGGGCGAAGTCGAGCGCGACCGCGCGGTCACGGCTGTCGATCTGGTACATGGGGCTCGTTTTGCCGGCACTTGTCATGGATGCACTTCAACGGCACGTGCTGGGTGCTGCACGCTTCGCAGGATAGATGGACGTTCTTCTTCCGTCTTTCCTTCTGATCCAGCTCGTTGAATTTCTTCAAGTACTTCCGATTGAGGATGATGAGGTTCCCGCAGCTCCGGCAGCTGTCCCCGGCAACGGCGCAATCCTTGTCCTCCTTGCATTGATAGAACTTCTCCGGTATTTTCACGGAGGGCAGCTCGGCGCGCGCAAGGGCGACGCCGGCGATCACCGCGATGATGCTCCAATACAGGCTCATCCTCGGATTGTACAGCGAAAATCGTGAATTTACCAGGATCCGTGGAGCCTGCCATCGCCATCAAGCACCCAAACCGGAAAAATGGTAAAATGTACCAGTACTCGGAGGAGCTTCTATGGGCGGTCTCGGAACCACTGAAATCATCATCATCGCGGTCGTCGCGCTGATCCTTTTCGGACCCAGCAAGATCCCCGAGTTCGCGAAGCAGTGCGGCCGCGCCGTGAACCTCTTCAAGAAGGGCCTTAAGGAAGGCATCGACGACGATGATGCCCCGAAGAAGGACGCGCCGGCCCCGAAGCCCTGAGCAAGCCCGTCACCGTCTTTGCCGCGGGCTGCTTCAACCGCGTCCACTCCGCGCATGTGCGCCTGCTGCGCTCCGCCAAGGTCCTGGGCGATAAGCTCGTCGTCGTGCTCTCCAACGACGCCCACAATCGCAAGCCCAACGCCGTCTCCGCCGCGCAGAGGAAGAAGTGGGTCGAGGCCCTGGGCATCGCAGACAAAGTGGTGATCGGAGACTCGATGAGCTTCGCGGCGACCATGCGCCGCGAGAATCCCGATATTTTAGTGCTCGGCTACGACCAGAAGCTTCCCGACCCCGAGACCGAGAAGGCCGTCAAGGACATGGGAGTCGATGTGATCGTGATGCCCTGGTTCCCCGGCAAAGAAGACCAAAGCTCGTCTTCCTGCGGGTAGAGCCTGTGAAGCGCGATCGCATCTATCTGTTTTTCGCGGTCAACTATTTCGCCCAAGGCATGGGTGGTTTGGCCTACGAGCCCGTCTCTTACTATTTGAAGGATGCGCTCGGGCTCGGTCCCAGCGACGCCGCGATGTTCGTGGCGTGGATGACCTTGCCGCTGACGATCAAGCCGCTGTTCGGGTTGCTCACCGACTTTCTGCCTTGGGCGGGAAAGCGCCGCGCCCCGCACCTCGTCGCCGTCTCGCTTCTGACCTCCTTGGGATGGCTGCTGCTCGCCGGCCTCAAGGCCCCCGACTACAACGCCGCGCTGGCTTTGCTCGTGCTGGTCAATGTGGGCTTCGTGCTGTCCGATGTGGTGTGCGACGCCGTCATGGTCGAGCGCGGCAAGGAGCGAGGCAAGACCGGCCTATACCAGGCGGTGTCCATCGGCACGTTGTACGGGACGCTCATCATCACGGGCCTCGGCGGCGGGTGGCTGGCGCAGCACGCGCCGTACCGCTGGGTGTTCGTGCTGACCGCGTGCTTTCCCGCGCTGACCGCCCTCTCCGCGCGCTGGGTGGACGAGTCGGGTGTGGGGGACATCAAGGAGACCGCCACTCGCGGCTGGAGCGGGCTGTCCGGCATGATCCGCGATCCGAAGGCGTGGGCCGTGGCCGCGGGAATATTTCTCTGGAGCTTCTGCCCGTTCCTGGGAACGGCGCAGTTCTATTATCAGAGCGAGGCGCTCAAGCTGTCGCCGCTCTTCATCGGCGGCCTCGCGACGGCTGGCGGTTTCGCGGGGCTGGCGGGCGCGGCGATCTTCGGCCGTCTGACGGGCGGGGGAACCGAGAAGGTCGCGCGCGCCTCGATCTGGCTCGGAGCCCCGCTGTCGCTGCTGTATCTCTTTTACCGCGGCCCCTGGTCGGTGATGATCCTGACTGTGCTGTTCAGCCTGCTCGGCGTCGTGTTCCGGCTGGCGTGGATGGATTTGGCGGCGAAGGCCTGCCCCGAGGGCGCGGAGGCGACGGTGTTCGCCGCGTACATGGCGGTCTTCAACATCGCGGCGTCGGCGTCGAACACGTTGGGCGGCCGATTCTACGAGAGCCTAACCGCCTCGCACGGCGCTTATGCGGCGATGGCAATCCTGTCGCTCGTCGGCACCGCGGGAACCCTCGCGGCGTGGCCGTGTCTGCGCTACGCGTTACGGAACGACGCGGCGCGCGCCTAAGTAGCGCTGGCCGAACCACTTGTTGTTGAGGTCGGCGATCATCACGCCTTTGGATGAGGACGCGTGGATGAACTTCTTGTTCTTGGCGTCGGTGACCATGGCCACATGGGACACGCCGGCGCCCATGGTGTTGAAGAAGATCAGGTCGCCCTCGCGGAGATCCTCGGTCTTGCTGCCGGTCTTCCACTGGTCGCGGCTCACGCGCGGGATCTTGACGCGGTTCTCGCCGTAGGAGTTCTGCGTGAGCGCGGAGCAGTCGATGCCCTGATGCGTGGCACCGCCCCAGACATACGGGGTGCCGATGTAGGAGCGAGCGGAGGTGTTGAGGCCGGGCCACAGCTGCTTGATCTCCGGGGATGAGGCGGCGGGCGCCTCCACGATCGCGGGGATCTCTTCGACGCGCGGCTGAGGCTTCGGGGCGGGGCGCGGCGCGGGCTTCGGCGCGATCACGCGCGGCATCGAGGGGATGCCGACGCCGAACTTGCCGAGCGCGTCGGTGGTCTTGTTCCGGATATCCTTGGCGACAGGGGACTCTTCGACAGCCTTCTCGATGGCTTTCTCGACGGGCTTCTCGACCGCTTCCTCGACTATAGTTTTCACGGCCGGGGGGACGTACACGGGGGCCGGAGGCAGGATCTTGGTGAACACGCCCTGGTAGTCGGGGATGACGGGCTTGGTCTTGGTGCGGCGGGCTTTCATGAAGATGGCCTTCGCCTCGCCGCTGATCTTGCCGGGGCCGGACTTTCCCTCGAGCAGATGCCCGAAGAGATAGCTGGCATAGTCCTTGGGGTCGAAGCCGTTTTTAACGCCGTCGACCAAGGACCACTTGAGCGTGTTGAAGTCGGAGTCGGGCAGATTCTTCTCCATGGAGACGCGCACGAGGTCGGCGGCGACGTCGCCGGGGACCTTGCCGTCGGTGAGCTGCTTGTAGCCGTTGGCCCAGGTGGAGAGCGTGTCGGCGGAGATCTTCTTGCGGTAGCCGTACAGCGCCACGCCTTCGACCACCTCGGGATCGCCGCCGCGGGACATGGCCTGATAGGCGGAGAAGGCGACGTCGGCGATGCGCTCAGGCGGGGCCTGATCGAAGGCGCCTTCGGTGAGGATGTGGAGCACCACGGGAATCGCCTTCGCGCGCTGAGGATTGACGACCTGCACGCCGTAATCGGCGAAGCGTGTCTTGATCGCGGCCATCAGCGCGGCGCGCTCGGCGGGCTCGTAGCCCTTGTCGGAATCGAGCGCCGTCTCGAGCGTCTCAAGGACGTTCTTGCGCGGCTGGGCCGCGGCGGGCACGGCAAGGAGGAGGGCGAGAAGAAGGGGGATCGCTTTCATCGGCTGCTCCGGCGCTTTATCTCTTCGCTCATCTCGTCTCCGAGCTCCTCCATCTTGGAGATCTCGGCTTCGATGACGCTGTCGGCGGAAAAGGGCTTGCTCTCTGTGATCATCATCGGCCTCGGCTTGCGCGGGGCGGGCGGGGCGGGCGGGGCGGGGGCGGCAACCGGTGC
>CAZIBN010000064.1:14779-18735 GCA_964537395.1 uncultured Elusimicrobia bacterium | reverse complement strand
GACTGCTGTTCAACGCCGGGGACCTCCCCGGCGCGCTGGCCGAGACCGAGATCGGAGCCCAGATGGCGCCCGAGGTGGGTGCCACCCGCTACCACTACGCCGCGATGCTGGCTCTCAACGGCCGCCTGAACTCCGCCATGGTCGAACTGCTCGCCGCGGTCAAGATCGATGAGCGCTTCACGGGAAAGGCCGCGGAAGACCTTGATTTCGAATCCTTGCACGTCCGCCAGGATTTCCGGGAGCTCATCCTTAAGGAGAAACGCGCGCCCCCGCCCAGCCCCCCCTAGCACTCCCCGCCGCGAAACGCTATAATCGACGTGTCGCAGGCGAGGATTTGAGCTTGATTGCCCCGGGCCGTCCGGGAGCTAAAAAGGCGAATGAAAACCACGCTCCGCGGCGTGGTTTTTCGATTTTAGAGGAACATTGAGCCAAGGACGACACCAGTTCACCGATCGAGGCCGCGAAGAGGAGCTCCGGGAGCTTCTCCATCGCCGGCTCCTCGTGCTCGACGGCGCCATGGGCACCATGCTCCAGGCCCGCGACCTCAAAGCGGCCGACTTCGGCGGCGAAGCCCTCGAGGGCTGCAACGAGAACCTCGTTCTGACGCGCCCCGACGTGATCCAGTCCGTGCACGAGACCTACTTCGCGGCCGGCGCGGACATCATCGAGACCAACACCTTCGGCGCGATCCGCCACGTCCTCGCCGAATACGGCCTGCAGGACAAGGCCCGCGAGATCAACAAAAAAGCCTGCGAGCTAGGCCGCGCCGCCGCCGCCAAGCACGCCACCAAGGACCGGCCCCGCTTCGTCGCCGGCTCACTCGGCCCCGGGACCAAGGCGATCTCGGTCACCGGCGGCATCACCTACGACGAGGTCCTCGAAGGCTACCGCGAGGCGACGGCGGGCCTGCTCGAGGGCGGCGCCGACCTCGTCCTGCTCGAGACCCAGCAGGACACGATCAACATCAAGGCCTCGATCAACGGCGTCTACGCCGCCTTTCACGACGCCAACCGCTCGATTCCCGTCATACTGTCCGTCTCCATCGAGACGATGGGCACCATGCTCGGCGGCCAGGACATCGCCGCCTTGGCCGACGCCGTCGCGCATTTCGATCTCCTCGCCATCGGCATGAACTGCGCGACGGGGCCGGACTTCATGACCGATCATCTGCGCACGTTATCTTCGTTAACACGCGCTTTCACGATTTGTTATCCCAACGCCGGTCTGCCCGACGAGAACGGGGTCTATAACGAGTCGCCCGCGATGGTCGCGAAAAAAGTAGGCCGATTCGCGGATGAAGGGTGGGTGAATATCGTCGGCGGCTGCTGCGGCACCACCCCAGAGCACATCAAGCTCATGGCCGAGGCCGTCGCCGGGAAACCTCCCCGCCGCGCCCACAAGCCGCGCCGCGCCTCGGTGTCCGGCATGGAATCCCTCTCCCTTGATGAAGACCGCCGCCCGCTCATCGTCGGCGAGCGCACCAACGTCATCGGCTCGCGCAAGTTCAAAGAGTTAATTGTATCGGGGGATATCGAGTCCGCCGCCGAGCTCGCCCGCCATCAGGTCCGCGCCGGCGCCCACATCATCGACGTCTGCCTGGCCAACCCCGACCGCGACGAGAAGGACGACCTCATCGCCTTCTTTGAAAGGGCCGTTAAGAAGGTCAAGGTCCCGTTCATGATCGACTCGACCGACGCCAAGGTCATGGAAGAGGCCCTCAAGCGCGCGCCCGGGAAGTGCATCCTCAACTCGATCAATTTAGAGGACGGCGAGGAGCGCTTCGAGGCCGTCATCCCTCTGGTCCACGCCTATGGCGCGGCACTCGTCGTGGGCACGATCGACGAGGACAAGGTCATGGGCATGGGCCTGACAAGGCAGCGCAAGCTTGAGATCGCCAAGCGCTCCTTCGACCTGCTGACCACGAAGTACGGGATCGCGCCCGAGGATATTATTTTCGATCCGTTGGTCTTTCCCGCGGGCACGGGCGACAAGAACTACTGGGGCTCGGCGGTCGAGACCATCGAGGGCATAAGATTAATCAAATCGGCCATGCCGAGATGTAAGACGGTGTTGGGCATCTCAAATGTGTCCTTTGGACTCCCGGCTGCCGGGCGTGAAGTTCTCAACTCCGTTTATCTTCATCACTGCGTCGAGGCCGGCCTTGATCTTGCCATCGTGAATGCCGAAAAGCTCGCCCGGTACTCCCAGATTCCCGACGTCGAGATCAAGCTCTGTTGGGATCTTTTGTCCTGGACCGGCCCCGGAGATCCCAAGCATCCCGCCGGCTTCGACGCCGTCGCCGCCTTCTCCGAGCACTTCCGTTTGGTCAAGACCGTCGAGAAAAGCCCGTCGGAAAGGCTCAAATTGCCTATTCATGAGCGCGTGGCCAAGAATGTTGTCGAAGGATCTCAGGAAGGTCTGAAGATCGATCTCGACGAGTTCCTCAAGACCCTCAAGCCGCTCGAGATCATCAACGGGCCGCTGATGGCCGGCATGGACGAGGTCGGCCGCCTGTTCGGCGCCAACACCATGATCGTCGCCGAGGTCCTCCAGTCCGCTGAGGTGATGAAGGCCGCCGTCGCCCATCTCGAACCGCACATGACCTTGGCCGACAGCGCCACCCGCGCGACGATCCTGCTGGCGACCGTCAAAGGCGACGTGCACGACATCGGCAAGAACCTCGTGCACATCATTCTTAAAAACAACGGGTACAAGGTCGTGGATCTGGGAATCAAGGTCGCCCCCGAGCAGCTGCTCGAGGCCATCAAGAAGCATAATCCCGACGCCATCGGCCTCTCCGGTCTTCTGGTCAAGTCGGCGCAGATGATGGTCGTCACCGCTGACGACCTGACCGCCGCCGGCATCCGCCTGCCCATACTCGTCGGCGGAGCGGCGCTCTCGCCTCGCTTCGCGGCCAAGCGCATCGCCCCGTCGTACGACGGCCCCGTGTTCTACGCGAAGGACGCCATGACCGGTCTCTCGCTGGCCAACGACTACTTCGGTGAGAAGAAAGAGGCCCTGCTCGCCAAAAACAAAGAAATTCAGGAGTATCTGCGCACGGAGACGATCGCGCCGACGGCCGCGGCGACCGAAGGTCCCGCAGCTCCCCGCGTGGAGATCGTCCATGAGACCCCTCCGGTTCCCCCCGACCTCAAGCTTCATGCGCTGTCGGATTTCCCCGTCGACGAGATCTTCCAATACATAAACCCGATCATGCTTTACGGCAAGCATCTCGGCCTACGCGGCAATCTCGAGCAGCACCTCAAGGACAAGAACCCGAAGGCCGTCGAGCTGCACAAGCGCGTCCTCGCCCTCCAGGACGAGATCCTCGCCAAAGGCCTCATCAAGCCCAAGGCCGTCTTCAAGTTCTTCGCCGTCGAGTCCGCCGGCGACCGCATGAACCTGTTCGAGTCGCCGTCGGCGGCGGCACCCCTGGCCGGCTTCGACTTCCCGCGCCAGCCCGCCGGCGAGCGCCTGTGCCTGGCCGACTTCGTGCGCCCCGTCGGCATGGGCCGCGACTACGCCGCGATGTTCGTGGTGACCTGCGGCGCCGGCATCCGCGAGCTGTCCGACAAGTATCGCGACGACGGCGAGTACCTCAAGAGCCACGCGCTGCAGTCCATCGCCATCGAGGCCGCCGAAGGCTTCGCCGAGCTCCTGCACGACCGCATCCGCAAGATGTGGGGCATCGGCGATCCCGCCGGCCAGACCATCCGCGAGAAGTTTCAGGGCAAGTACCGCGGCATCCGAGTCAGCTTCGGCTACCCAGCCTGCCCGAACCTCGAGGATCAGACCATCCTCTTCAAGCTCCTCGACCCGGAAAAGAACTGCGGCGTTCAGCTCACCGAAGGCTTCATGATGGAGCCCGAGGCTACCGTCAGCGCCCTCGTCTTCCACCACCCGAAGGCCCGCTACTTCTCCGTGGGCCAGAACGAAGCCGCCGCGGCGCAATGATC